>JANXMC010000061.1 GCA_025354825.1 Myxococcales bacterium | reverse complement strand
CTTCCGCATGCGACGAGCGCGGCGAAAGCTACGAGGGGGAGCGCGAACGAGAGCGGGGCGACACGGAGCATCGATCAGTACCTTTCCGAAGGGGCCGCAGCGCGTGGTGCGCCGGCGCGAACCGCCCAATGCAGAACACGTGCCGCCGCAATCGTCGTCTCGAAGACGCCAAGACGTCACGCCACGTCATCTCGTTTTGGGGCATGTCTCATAATGAGACAATACGCGTTGGCATCGCGCGCCTGACACGCTAAACGTCGAGCTGCCGTGAGCCGCTCGACGAAAGAACCTTCGCTTCCGCCGCACGCCAGGCTCCGGATCGACGCCCTCCGCAAGGTCGCGGAGAGGGCGCTGCACGAGGCCGCGTGGGACACGGCAGAGAGCTCGCTCGTCGAGATGCTCGCGCGAGACACCGTCGGCGACGTCCGGATTCTTCCGCTCTTCCGAAAGCTCGAAGAAGGGCGTGGCACACGCGCCAATGCCCTTCGTCGCGTCGTCGCGTTCGTCGACGCGCATCCCACGCTCGCGCACGACCCGTACGTGCGGCTCGAGCGAGGCCTTGCTCTTAGGATGACCGGAGAGCGCCGCGCCGCGCGGGACGAGCTCCTTCCTGCGCGAGATGCCCTCCTGGAAATAGGGGACTTAAAGGCGCTCAGCGTCGCCGAGAACTGCATCGGTCTCACGTACCTCGCGCCCCTCGACGCGCGTCGCGCCCGCCGCGCTTTCCGTGCCGCACGACAGCACGCAGAAGCCGGCGGGCTTTACGATCGAATCGGCAGCGCAGACACCAACCTCGCGATGGTGGAGCTCCAGTCCGGGAATCTCGAGGAAGCGTCCCGCGCGCACCGTCGAGCGCTTCGCGCGTACGAATTGGCGCGCGATGCGCGCGGAGAGATGCTCGCGTGCCACAACCTCGGCAACTGCCTTCTCGACCTTGGGCGAGACCGCGCGTCGCTGCGATACTTGCGTCGCGCGGAGACCCTTGCACGAGAGCGGAAGGATCTGTGGATCCTCGCGTGGACGGTGCTCGTACTGGGGGAGCTTGCGAGGAAGGCGGGCCGGCTCGACGAGGCGGGGCTGCTCTTCGACGAGGCCGAAGAGACCTTCGGGCGCGTGGGGGGGCCGAGCGCGACAGAGTCCGCGTGGCTATGCCTCCGGCGCGCAGACGTCGCGTTCGACCGGGGCGACGTGCGCAAGGGTCGGCGACTTGCACGCAACGCGCTTACGGAGGGCGTGGAGCAGACACCGCGGCTCCACGCGAGGCTCTTGCGGGCGAAGTGGTCGACATCCGTTCACGGCACGGCCGCTCGCGCGCGCGAGCTTGAACGGGTCGCCCACGAAGCAGAGCTCGCGACACTCGCGGAGCTAGCGTGGCGCGCGCGCGCGTGTGCGGCGCGCCTCTTCGCGAGCCGCGCGGTGGACGCGCTTCTCGATGCACAGGGAGTGCGGACGGGCGAGACGGCGGCGCGGGCGGCGGGGAAGAATCTCGATCTCGCGAAGGGAACGCTCGACCGCGTTCTGGGAACGATGCGCGCGCAAGACCGCCGCTCCTACCTGCGCGATCGCGCGCGGCGCGACGACGCTTCGTTCGTTCTTCTCGGAGGGCTGTTCGGCATCGCGGGAGGCACGACTCCGCGCGCGCCAGCGGTTCGCGAAGCACGCGCGGAGAACCTTCGCGTGCTCACACTCTTGGGAGAAGTTACGCGGAGTGGCAGCCCAATCGACGCCGCAGCGCGCGGCCTCGCCGCGATCCTCGACGTCGCCCAGGCAGAGTCCGGCTATCTTTGGATCGATGCCACCCGCGACGCCGCGGCGCTGCACGCGGCGCGCGACGTTCACGGCCGGGAGCTCCCGGCCCGTCCCCGCCCTTTGGAGGGGCGCATCCTTCACAAGGCAGGCCGAGCGGCCGGCCTTCTGACGCTCGAGGGAGCGCCTCCCAACACGGACGAAGACACCGGCAGCCCCCTCGTCGACGCTGTGAGCTCGATCGCATGCGCCCTCATCGACGCGTCGCGCACGCGGGCGGAGCTGCTCGCGCGTGCCGAGGCGCAGGCCGAGGACGCCCAACGGCTCGCAATCGATCTCGCACGCATGGAGGTCGCTTTGGGCGAGGCGCGCAGCCGCCTCGAAGAGCGCGGCGACGAACCGCGCGTGGATCGCCGCGGCGCGATGATCGGCCGCAGCCGGCCGATGCGCGACCTCTTCGCGCGCCTCGACCGCCTTCGAACGTCGGAGCTCCCCGTGCTCGTCACGGGCGAAAGCGGCACGGGCAAAGAGCTCGTCGCGCGGGCTCTCCACGACGAAAGCGCACGGAGCGCGGGGCCCTTCGTCGCCGTCAACTGCGGCGCCCTCGCGGAGGCGCTGCTCGAGAGCGAGCTGTTTGGCCACGTTCGCGGCGCCTTCACGGGCGCCGACCGCGACGCACCAGGGCTGTTCCTCGTTGCCCATGGCGGCACCTTGCTGCTCGACGAGGTGGGCGAGATGTCCCTCGGAATGCAGGCGAAGCTGCTCCGGGTGCTCCAAGAGAGCGAGATCCGCCCCGTCGGCAGCCCGCGCACACGCCAGATCGATGTCCGCATCGTTGCGGCGACCCACCGTGATTTGGAGCAGCGGGTCTCGGAAGGACGATTTCGAGAGGATCTCTACTACCGACTTCACGTTCTCACGGTGCACGTGCCGCCGCTTCGCGCGCGCGGAGACGACGTGCTCCTCCTCGCGCGCGAATTTCTAAGCGAAGGGGCAGCTGCGGCTCGCCTCACACCGGCGGCGGCGGCATGGCTCCTCGCGCAGGCGTGGACTGGGAACGTGCGCGAGCTTCGCGCCGTCGTCGAATCGGCACGGGTGCTTTCGGGGAGCGACCTTATCGATGCGCACATGTTCGCGCCGATCGGCCGCGCCGGTCGTGTGGCGCGCCGGGCGAGAGCAAACGTCGAGATGCCCGAGCGCCTCGACGAGCTCGAGGCGTGGGCGATTGAGCGGGCGCTGAGCGCACACGGCGGTTCGTGCGTGCTCGCCGCCAAAGCGCTCGGTGTGGGGCGCGCAACGCTCTACCGGAAGCTCGCGCTCTACGGAATCGCGCGGACTGCCAAGTAGGGCCCCAAACCGTTCGTACCAACTTCGTACAGTTCGCGCCCCGGGACGTCGACTCGTACCAACAACGGAGATCCACCCCCGCCCACGCGCCGGCGGTGCGGTGGAGTCATCGGTCACCGCCCATCGCGTGATCGCGGGTTTCGACGTATTTCTCCGCCTTTTAGGCCCATTCGAAGCTCGAGCCGTCCATCGCCGGCGGGCTGGGCCCTCCCGTTGCAGTGCGAGTAAGCGCGGAGTGCTCGTCGCTCCGGCCCGAATGAACCCAACGTCACGCGCCCCATCAGGGCGTAGGACGACGCATAGCAGGAGCTCGCCTTCCATGAAGACCAAGCGAACGATTCGTCGCTACGCTCCGATGACCAACATCGGACGCCTTGCCTTCGTCGCCGCCGGAGCGCTCGCGCTGTCGGCAACGGCTTGCGGAGGCGCGGGGGTGCCTGATTTGGAGTCCATGACCGAGGGCGCGGTGGCGACAGGACGCGAATACTTCGTGTCGGGGAGTGGCGTCGACACGGCGGTCGGGGATCGAGCGCATCCATTCCGAACCATTCAGAAGGCTATTCGGACATCTTCGCGTCTTATAGCAACGACGTACGGCTCTTCAACAACGTCATGTATGCGCGGGCAGACGGCCAGGTGAACAGCAATAGCCACAACCAGAATGTGACCTACGACTACAACCTCTACTTCGGGGGGAAGGCACCGGCCGTCGTCGGAACGCACGATCACATTGCCGATCCGCTCTTCGTGGACGCCGAAAACGGCGACCTTCGCGTGCAACCGACGTCACCAGCGGTCGACACGGGGACGAAAAATCTGGCCCCTGCGGAGGACATCCTCGGGGCGGCGCGACCGTCTGGCGGCGGCGTCGACATCGGCGCGTACGAGCAGCCTTCGGGAGCCCCTGCGGGGTCGGGCGACCTTTACGAGGCCGAGCTCGGTACGATTGGCCGCTACAGCGGAGCGGTGAGCAGCGCGCGCACAGGCTACACGGGTAGCGGCTTCTTCGATTTCCACTACTCGACCACAGCGAATCTCACACTCGCCATTCCAAGGGAGTCGGCTGCTACGTATACCCTTGTCGTTCGCTACACGAATGGCGCCGGCGTCGACCGCCCGTTGCGCGTCCTCGTCAACGGCGTCGAGATCGCAGCCGCGCTCTCGTTCCCGGCCACGGCGAGCTGGGCGGAGTGGAAGACGGTTTCGCTTCAGGCTCCACTACGCGCCGGCGCGAATGCGCTCCGCCTCGAGGCCGGTCCGAACAGCGGCGCCAACATCGACTCGGTTCGCGTGACGCGATGAACGCCGTGGCGCCCCCCATGCGGTTCGGCCCCTTCGAGCTTGTCGCGTGCGTTGGGCGCGGCGGGATGGGCGAGGTCTTTCTCGCCCGCCCTCCCGTCAGGCGAGGTGAGCGCCCTCTCGTCGTCATCAAGCGAATGCACCCATGGCTTATGGGCGACCCTTCGAGCGCGCAGATGCTCGCAGACGAATCGCGAATCGCTCAAAGGCTCGACCACCCAAACATCGTTCGTACCTTCGGTGCGGGCGTGGTCGACGGCTCGCCGTACATCGAGATGGAATACCTCGAAGGGGTGACCTTAGGCCACTTCGTCACGAGCTCGCAGAAGCGGTACGGGCGGATTCCGCCGAGCGTCGCGCTCCACGTGGCGGCTCATGTTCTCGACGCGCTCGACTACGTGCACGCGCGGGTAGGTCAGGACGGGCAACCTCTAGGTCTCGTTCATCGCGACGTGTGCCCACAGAACGTGTTCCTCACTCTCGACGGGCAGATCAAGCTCCTCGACTTCGGAATCGCGAAGGCGAGGGGGAACGTGGCGCAGACGGAGGCTGGCGTCGTGAAGGGTCGCGCCGGGTATCTCAGTCCCGAGCAAGCGTTCGAGCGTGAGGTCACCGCGCGAAGCGATCTGTTTTCGGTCGGCGTCGTTCTTTGGGAGCTCCTTGCCGGGCGGCGGCTCTACGAGGGCTCGAGCACCGCCGCGTCCATCGTCAAGCTCATCTCCGGCGTGGCGCCGCGCCTGGCTCTCGTTGCACCCGAGCTCGACCCGGAGCTCGTCGCGATCGTCGATCGCGCCCTCGCGCCGGAACCCGCAGAGCGATTTTCGTCGGCGGCGTCGTTTCGGCGCTCCCTCGACATGCACCTGTCGTCGCGAGGGCTGGCGCTTTCACGGGAGCGGTTTCGCGCCTTCGTCGAATCCGCCAACGCTTCGACCTGTGGAGCGCTCGAAACAATCCCATCGCTCGAGACGCGCCGTGCCCTTGCCGGGTGAGCAAGGCGCCGAAGCGGCGGTCCCCATCACCGCGTTGACCGTGTCGTGGCCCGCTGCCAGTATGCTTCGCGTGCCGCAGGACGACGCGGACGACGGCGAGGGGCTCGAGGGCACGGTCCGGGAGGAGCGCGCAGCAACCGGCGCGCGTGAGCTCCATGTGGTCTGGGAGGGTGGCGGTCGTACCCTGCCCCTCGCGGACGGCGAACGTGTCGTCCTCGGGCGAAGCGACGACTGCGACGTCGTCATCCCCCTGCAGTCGGTGTCGCGGCGCCACGCCGTCGTGGTGGGCGGCTCGCCACCAACCATCGAAGACATGGGGAGCGCGAACGGAACGGTCGTCGGCGCGCGGGTTCTTCGCGTCGGAGACCGCGCTCCGCTCGCGCGAGGTGCGGTTGCGCGCATCGGAGCAGCCGTCGTCGTCGTCGACGACGGGGCGAGCGCGGGAGCTCCCAACGAGGTCGATGCCGAGTGGGTCGTGGGGAGCGGCCTCGCATCCGTGCTCGCGCTCGCCGCGCGGTATGCGCTGGGGACGTTGAGCGTCCTCGTGACGGGCGAGACCGGGGTTGGGAAGGAACGAATTGCGGCCTTCGTGCACGAGCGCTCGCCGCGCGCAAAGCGGCCGCTCCTTCGGATCAATTGCGCCGCGCTCCCCGAGGCGCTGCTCGAGAGCGAGCTTTTTGGCCACGAGCGTGGCGCGTTCACGGGCGCGGTCGCGGCGAAGCGTGGGCTTCTCGAATCCGCGGCGGGCGGGACGGTCTTTCTCGACGAGATTG
>JANXMC010000035.1 GCA_025354825.1 Myxococcales bacterium | reverse complement strand
GGCGGCGCAGGCGCTGCGGCCGGGCGCCCGACGTGCGGCAGGCGCTCGGTCGCCGGCAGCGCGCCGAGGGGCTGTTGCTGCCGAAGGGCCATCTCGAAAATCGGAGTCGTGGATGCGAGGTGCGCCAGGCGACCGGCCGTATGCGGCGCGGCAGGCGCGGGCGGAGCCGCGTTCGCGATGCGCGCGACGGGCGGCGGCCCCACTTCGGTCCGCTCGCTGTCGGGCAGCCCGAGCTGCGGCAACGTCGCCACGACGCTCGGCGGCTCGCCAGGAACGGTGTCCGGCCCCGGCTCGCTCGGCGCGCTCTCCTCGCGCATCGGCGCCGGCTGCACGCGCTGGTACTCGATGGTGCACGCCCCGAAAACGAGCGAGCACGGCGCGTTCACGCGCGTCCACTGCGTCGGGATCGGCCTCCCGGCCAGCACCACGGGGACGTGGGGGTCGGTGCTCTGCACGAACAGCTGCTCGCCGTCGAAGTAGAGAAACGCGTGCTGTATCAGCACGCCGGCTGCATCGAGGAGCCACGTTCCGTTGCGCCCGACGCTCAGGGGATCGAGCGTGGTGCCGGTGCGAAGCTCGATGGTGAGAGGCATCGCGCGCGCATTGCGAGCTTCGAGAAGGTAGGTGGCGCCGGCCGCGTTCATCCGAGAGGGTACCCCCGCATTGGGCGCATCCTACACGATGCCCCGCCCGTTCTCGTAGCTGCCCCGTACCTCGCTGCGGTACATCTCGGGGTCGTGCGATGAAGCGCTTGTGGCGGCCCGAGGTCTTCGTCTTTCTCGGCGCCTGGGCCACGCTCATGGTGATCGGCCGAACGCAGCTCTTCCGCGATCCAGGAACGCTGTGGCACACGGTCTCGGGGCAACGGATGATCGCGACTGGAGCGGTCGTTCGCATCGACCCGTTCGCGACGCCGCCGGGCCGCCCGTGGATCTCGATGCAGTGGCTCGCCGAGATCGTGATGGCCGCCCTCCATTCGGTCGCGCAGCTCGACACCCTCCTGCTCGCCACCGCGACGCTCCTCGCCGCTCTGTACACGTGGCTTGCCCACCGCTTGCTCCGCGGCGGCCTGAGCCCCCTCGTCGCGACGGTCGTCGTGATGCTCGTGCTCGGCGCGAGCTCCCACCACTTTCACGTACGCCCCCATTTGGCGACGATCGCCCTGTTCGGCGCGACGGTCGCGGCGCTCGTCGATATCGAAGGAGCGGCTCGTGTATCTGCCAAGTACGCCGCCCTGGTGCCGGTCTACGTTCTCTGGACGAATCTTCACGGTGGCGTCCTCGGCGGCATCGCGACCCTCGCGCTCGCCGGCGCGGGCTTCGCGGTGTTTCGCCTTCTCGGCAAAGCTTCGCCCTTTGCCACGAAGCGCGACGTCGCCCTCTCGTTGGGCGTCTTCGCCGGCTGCGCGCTCTCGATCTTCGTAAACCCCTATGGCACCGCAATGGTGCGTACGTGGCTCGTTCTTTCCAACTCCGAAGTGCTTCGAACGGCAATTCAAGAGCATGCGCCCCTCGGTTTCGAGACCGGGAACGATCTGGCGATTTGGGGGTTCGGCGCCGTGTACACCGCGCTTCTCGTGGGCGTGCCGTTTCGCGCGCTCCGACTCACGTGGCTCCTCCCGCTCGTCTGGTTTTTTCTCACCACCCGCGGCGTCCGCCACGCGCCGCTCTTCGCGCTGGCCGCCGGCCTCACGCTTCCCGGCGTGCTCGCCGAGTGCCGTTTCATCCGCGCCCTCGTCGCCAGAAACCCAAGCTCGCTCTTCGCGCCCCGCCCGCCGATTTCTCGCTTTACCCGCCCCTCGGCAACCGTCCCCGCGGTCGCCGTCGCAGGAGCCTTCGTGCTTCAGGCGTGCGGCGTTTCGGCCGGCCCTTTCGGCGCGGGGTGGGCTCGCCCCGACGTGAGCGTGGCGCCCCTCGCCCTCGTCCCCGCGCTTCGTGACGCGGCCGCGCGTTTTCCCGATGGCGCCGGCATATTGAACGAGCTCGAGCTCGGCGGCTACGTCATCTACTACGCGCCGCGCCTTCGTGTGGTCATCGACGACCGCTGCGAGCTCTATGGCGATTCCGGAATAGCGGCCTACGTCGACGCGGCCGATCGCCACCCCGAGGCCGTCGACGGCTGGGTGCGCTCGTACGACCTTCGGCTTGCGCTCACGACCAGGGGCTCACGCATCGATCGCCACATCGCCTCCTCGCCCGAATGGGCGCGAATCGCAACTTCGCACTCCGCGAATCTGTACGAACGCGCGGTCAGCCGATGAGGCCGAAGCTCCCGCGCACCACGGCCGATGCGCTCGGCGGGCTCCTCATCGCGATCGTCATCGAGATGGCCTTCTTCGCCGGCTACCAGAGCTTCGTCTGGTACGGGACGGACACCGACTTCTGGTGGCATCTCGCCGTCGGCCGCGACGTATCGACGATCGGCATTCCACGTGTCGACACGTATTCGTTCACGACGCCGCTCTACCCGTGGGTTGCCCACAGCTGGCTCGTTGATTGGCTTCTTTACAAGCTCTTTCACGCGTTCGGCGCCACGGGCACGCTCGTGTTCGCGGGGGTGCTCGACGCAGGCACGATCGCAGCGACGGCCTGGCTCACCCGCCGCCTCGGCGCCTCGCGCCTCGCCGCGGCGGCGCTGTCGTTCGTGGTCCTCGTCCTTCTCTTTCGCTTCGCCTACCCGCGCCCGCAGCTCGTCGGCTTCTTCCTCTTCGCCGTCGAGCTTTCGCTTCTGGAGCGCTGGGTCTCCGTTCGCGATCGCTCGATATACGCGCTCCCCTTTTTCATCGTCCTATGGGCGAATCTCCACGCATCCTTCGTTCTCGGCCTCGCGGTGCCGATTGGCTACTTCGTCGCCGAAGGCGTGAGCCGCGCGCTCGGCCTCACCACCCGCGCATCGCTCGACAGGCCGGCGCTGACTGCCCTCGCGCGCGCCCTCGCGCCGTCGCTCGCCGCGCCGTTCCTCACCCCGAACGGCGCGCGCCTCGTCGCGTACATTCTGAGCAAAGCCTCGCAGCCGGGGCGCAAAGAGCACCTTCTCGAGTGGCATGCGACCGACATCACGACTCCCGTCGGTCGTCTGTTCGCCCTACTCATCGCCCTTGCGCTCACGCTCACCGTCTTGCGTAAACCATCGCTCCTGCTGCGCGACTTGGGCTTTCTCGTCGTCGCCCTCACGGCCGGCCTGTCGTGCATCCGGTACGTCCCCTTCGCGTCGATTCTCCTCGCGGCGGTCTCGGCCCGCGCCCTCGGGTCGGGCGACATCTCGCTCGCCGAGATCGAGGCGCTCCTCCCGCGTCTCGTCGCACGGGTGCGCGCGCGCATGGGCGCTCCCGCCCCCTCGAGCCCGGCGCTCACCATCGTCGTTCTCGCGGCGCTCGCCTACGGCTTCGACCCGCGGCCCCGCTATCGTGAAGAGGCCGACGGCGATATCCCGTTTCACGCCGTGAGCGTACTTGGCAGTCGCCTTCTCGCGCGCCACACCCTGAACGACTTCGAATGGGGCGGTTATTTGATTTACCGCCTCGGCCCCGAGGGGAGGGTCTTCATCGATACGCGGTCGGATCACTTCATTTCCACGGGCGTCTTCGAGGACTATTTCGCCGCCGTCGGCGTCGAGCGGCGCGTCGACGACGTGCTGACGAAGTACGGTATCGACCATCTCTTTCTACGAAAAGGGTCGCCGCTTCTTCAGTACGTGCGCGCGGCCGGCCGCTGCACGGTCGAATTCGAAGACGCGCAGTCGGCCTTTCTCGACTGCGATTCAGCGAAGCCTAAAGCGGCGTCGGGCGGGGCGGACGTGGCCCCTGCCGCACCGGCGCCGCCTTCTTCTCCGCCGTGAACTTCTGCTCGAGAACGACGAAGTCGTCGCGGTTCTTGCCAATGAACATCAGCATCGGGTTTTGCGGGCGAAGCTGCTCGCTCCCTTTCTCGGCCGTGCTCAACGTGAGGTCGACCTGCTCGCCAGGCTTCACGCTCAAGAGGAGGTGCGCCGTGCCCGCGGCGTCGGTGCGTGCAACGGGGCGACCGAGGCGAAGGACGGGCAAATTCGCGCCGTTTTCGGTGCGAATCCCAACGACGACAGAGCGTACGGCGGGCGGGCAGCGAACCTCGTACGTGGGGACGCGCGACCCTTCGGCGAGGCGACGAAGCGTCACCGAAATGGGGAGCGCGGGCGATTCAAACTCGACGGGGCACTTCACGCTAAGGTCGATGGAGTCACCGTCCTTCCCGTTGAATTTCGCCTTTGCGGCGCCCGAGGAATCGGTCTTCCCAACGGTTTTGTCGTCGAGCTTCAGCTCGGCGTTCGTGACGGCTTTGCCAGGATCGCTCGTCACGTGGACGAGCACTTCGAACGGCGCGGGCGGCGGTGACTCGAACATCAGCTCGACCTTGTCGCAGGCCGTGAGCGCGCCGAGAAGCGTCGTAAGAGCGAGAACGGGGCGAACGATGCGACTCACGGATGCCTAACCTGCGAGGTTAACGGTAGGGCCCGAGGGCGTCACGCGAGATGTCGAGGATTCGTTCGCCACGCCCGCACGCGCGAGATGCAGCGCCCACGCCATCGCCACCGAGGCCCACGGCAAATAGGCGAGCGCGAGCCACGCGGGCGTAACGGGGCATTGCGTCAGCGCGCTGGGAGAGATCGCGCGCGCGACGGCGTCACCCGGAAAAATGCCGACCGCCACCAGGGCGGTGCGCACCGAGAGGCGCTGCCGGTGGAGCGACGCGACGAACGGCGCGAGCACGAGGACGTACGCGTAGTCCTTGAAGCGAGGGAGGACGAGCGCGTACGCGAGGCACGTGAGCGTGAGGGCGAAGGCGCGTGCGGCGTCGGGCGAGCGCGCCGTGTTCCGAGATGCGCGCCGAAGGGCGACGGCCGTCGTGCCGACGACGACGCATACCCAGAGCGTGTAGAGTGCAAGTGCCACGGGCTCGCTCGCGAGCGCATCGCGCGGTCGCAGGGCGTGCACGGCGTCGGAAACGAGCGCCCACGACGACGGATTTTGAAATGCGCGCTCGCCCGTGCCTCCGCCAAGCGCGAAGGCCGCGTGGACGAACGCGCGATGGAGCGCGGGCGCAACGCCGTAGGCGAACGCGCCGGCGAGCACGACCAACGCGACCGCTCCTGCGAGGGTGAAACGCGCACGCCGCGCCGCGCCGGCGGCTCCATCGGCCGCGAAGGCCAGCGGCGCCAAGAGCGCGAGGGGAGTGAGCTTGAAGAAGCTCGCCGCCACGACGCAGAGGGCAAAGGGGACGAAGCGCGCCCGCACGAAGAAGACGAATGCGATGGCGACCCAGAATGCTTCGTAGGTAGCGACGTTCCCCGCGGCGATATCCGTCGTGACGCACCCGTTGAACGCGACAATGGCAAATAGGAGAAACAGCGCGCGGTCGTCACGGTGGACCCACGAGCGTGACCACACGGCGCCTGCGCCCACGAGAAGCAGCAGCTTCACCAACAGGAACGCGACGTACGCCGCCCTAAACCCGCCCGCGAAGAGAAGTTGAAACAGTGGAATCGACGCAGGCGTGTAGACGAACGGGAGGTGGCTCGCAGAGACGTTCTCCGAGCCTGCGAGGGGCTGCGCGAAGGCGGTTACGTCGTAAGGATTTTGCCCCGCTCCGAAGAGCGTCACGCCGCGCGCGTAGGCGACGAGATCCCATTGATACGTCGCGCGATCGGCAAGTATCGCGACGGCTTGAAGCAGCACGGCCGCGCTGAACGCAAAGACCGCGACGGCTTCGATCCTTGCCAATCTCCGCGTGCGTGTCTCTGCCATCGATCTGCCTGGGAACCCGCAGTTTCCGTATCCCAAAAAACTCGCGAAGCGCGGCAAAAACGGCCGAGTGAGGCGTCGACGATCCAGCCTACAGCGATTGCCATGCGTGCACGCTGCACGCTGTCGTCCCACGTTTGGGTGACATGCACGATGGCAAAACGCGGCTAGAACCTAATCCTACGAAGCGACGCGGCGGTGCAGCGCGACGCTGAAAGCGCCACGGTGTACTCTTCGGCGCTTGACACTCACGCTGTCTAAGTTCACAAAAACGGGGCGGGTGAGTGGTACCCGGTCTTACACGACTCGACGGTCCACCGGCCTGTCGCTTCCCCCGAACGCGATAGCCGCACTCCCGCCCAAAGCTTACTCCGACTCCCGATTCCTTCGCGTCGCACCATCCCGATTTGATGCTCCGGTCATGACGGCCGGTGTCCTTTAATCAAACAAACGCAATCCCTAGGAGATTCCCCAATATGATCCTCGCCAACAACCCCCGCCGCATTCTTCAGAAGCTCTTTGGCGACAGCCGTGGCGCGAACATGGTTGAGTACATCATCCTCGTCGGCGTCGTTGCCCTCCTCGCGATCGTCGCATTCCGCTTCTTCGGAAAGTCGGTCAGCTCGAAGATCGCGCAGCAGGCCGACAGCGTCAGCGGCGTCGAGTCGAACAAGTAGTCTCGCTCGCGCATAGGCGCGTCCACGGCCTCCGCCCCCGCAAAAAAGGGCAGGCGCGCCTCGCGCAACCACGGCGGCCCCATGAGATTCGTCTCTTGGGCCGCCGTTTTTCGTTTCTACTTCGTAATCCTAAAATACCCATTTAGATGGCTGATCCCACGGGCAAGACCACGATCCTCATCGTGTCGAAGAACGGCTTCATCGTCGGGGCAAACTGCGCAGCGCGCCCGTCCGCTCCTCCGCCGTGAGTGCCGTGACGCTCAACCGAATCCGGCTCATGGCCGACTACGGCTCGTTTCCACTTTGGAATGCCGGTGGCGGCGATAGTGGCAATATCGACCCCCACTCTCTGCCCCTGAGCGACGCGCTCTGTCGTGCGCTCTCGGCCTGGGCCGACGCGTTCGACGCGACGCTGAACGAGGACGACCCCGTCGCCTCCGGCTTCGCGAGCGACGACGCCGCTCGGGCATTCGCCGTCGAGGGCGAGCGCCTTCATCGCGCGCTCCTTGGCGAGCTCGGCCCCGACGTCACCGTGAGCTATACGGCCGCGTAACGCGGCTCGCCCACGCGCCCGCTTCCCGGGCGGCGCGTGGCTACTCGTTCTGCCCCACGTTCCCCGTGGCCATGTTCGAAACGTTCGGGCGCCCGGTCTCGACGATTGTGGCGAACGTCTTCTGGTCGCTCTCGCTGACCTGAACGAACACCTGAAGCCCGTCGTCGCGCATGTAGACGCGCATCCCCTCGGCTTCTGCGGCGTTTGCCCCGTCGACCACTTGCCAGTTCTTCGCGGCCATCACGCCGTCGTAAAAAGCTCGCACGTCGGCAACGCTCGCTTTCGATTCGTACATGCGAACGCCGAACGGCATGCCGACCGCTGCGGCGGATAGCAGCCTGCGCGAGTCTGCGGGGCGCGGCATGAGAGGAGAGTCGGTGCCCGTAGCGTCGCCCTGGCGAGGGAACATCTTTCCCACGTTGAGATCGCCGTCGCTCCACATCGTGACGACGTGCGTCTCGCCCGGATGCGTCGACGGCTCGGCGAAAACGTGGCGAAATCGGCCGAATTCCGACAAGTTGCCAGTCTTCAAGTAACTCTGCACGCGGCCTTTGAGCGCCGAGACGCCGCCGGGCCTATCGTCTGCGAAGCAGCTCACAACGCCGCCCTTCGCCGACTCGTCGCGCACGATTCCGAGGCGCAGCCACACCGGCACGCCCTTGAGCGCCTTCTCTTTGAGCGCCGCCGGGATGTCTTCGACGGCGCGCCCAAGAACGCTGGGGCTCGCGGCGCAGTACGCCTCGTACCTGTCGAGCACTTCGTGGACGCTCTGCGTGGTGTACGCGCTCGCGCGGTGCATGGACTCGCCGTTGATGATGAGCGTCTCGTGCGCCGCCGTGAGGTCGCCCAGGTGCGCGAGCTCGCGGGACGCGGCAAACGTAGCCTCGCCCACATCGGCCATCACGAGCCTGCTTCCGACGACCGCGCAGACGGCGAAGGCCGATGCGGCGTAGACGGTCACGCGAAGCTTGGGCATCGACGGCGTGCACGCGTGCGCGAAGCGGCGGAGCCACTCGAGAGCGGTCGCCGGCTTTCGTGCCTTCACCGCCGTCGGGGCCGTTGTCGTGAGCGAGCTCATTTGAAAAACGCGTCCTTCACGTAACCGATGACTTCGTCGAAGTCGCCATTTCGCACTTTGTCGGGGCAGCTTGCGTAGGAGATCGACTTCACGGTCCCCTTGAAGGAATCCTCCGAGAGAAAGCCGCGCTTCACCGTTACTTTCGGCGCGCCGAACATTCCGATCTTCGTAATCGGGTTGAGGAAGAAGCCGCTCGTTCCGGCAATGCTCCCCGCCGCCGCTTGGGATTTGGGGTCGTTGAGGCCGCCGGTGTCCGAGTTGTTCTTAACCTGCGCGTTCTCCGAATCGCCCGAAGGCGCGAGCCCTTTGCGATCTTCCGCTGTTCCGGCCGCGACGCCAGCCCCCTCGGGGCAGCCGATCATCGCATATTGGATCGTCGAGGCGCGCGCGATGCGGCTCGCGCGAATCTTCGTCCGATATAGGGTTTTGAAATAGACGATTCCGCTCAAGGCCAGGATGAAAAACGAGATGACGATGACGGCCTCGACGAACGCGGCGCCGCGCGTACGCGACGGGCGCTTCGCGAGCCTCGGGCGCGGCACATCGGTAGGCGGGGGAGCCTGGAGAGCCAGGCGCGGGACGGTTTGCATGGTCGCCTCGGTCGTCATCAGTGGAGGTCGATCGTCTGGAGGGGCGCCTTTACGAGCTCGGCGCGCAGAAGCGCGTTGGCGGGCGTTATGCCGTTGAGCCCGCGCTCGGCCACTAGCTTCTCGGCATGAAGGCGGTACGCAATCGCGACGGCGTCTGTCACGAGCTTCAAGTCTGGCCAGGGGCTGTCGTAGCGACGCAGCCGCGGACGCCAGCGGAAGTGCCACATGGCTTCATCGTCTTTGTTGCACTGGTTCCACGCGTCGGGGCAGTCGTAGAAGTATTCGGCCTGGGACCATGCGTCGGGCACACCCCAGTCGCCGAGCGATGGGAACGACGTCGAGCGGTCGAGGGCAACGGCCGATTCCTTGTTCGAGAACGCGGCAATACGAACCAGCTTGGGCGAGCGGTCGAGAAACTTGGTTTTGAAGTCGGTATTCTGTGCGGACCAGCCCATGATTTCGGAGCTGTTCACGCCGTTGTAAAACTTGTCGCTGCCCGTCGAAATAAGCCGTTTCGGCGTCATCCCCTGGCCGTTGCCGGAGGTATTTTTGGGAGCGTCCGTGCCGGCGCCGGACTTTTTGGTTTCGCCCTTCGCCTTGTCGTTGATGTCCTTCTTCTTCTGGGTCACGCACTTGTCCCAGTCGAAGGTGTCGATGGCCTTGCGGTCGGCGTCGACCTTGTCTTTTCCTGCGCTGAGGCCGGCCATGTCGGAGTCCTTGGCGGACCCCTTCGTGAGCACGGCGTCGTGCTTGGGGAAGAGAATGGGCGGCTCACACCCCGCGTGCGCCTTCGAGCACGCGGTCATCCAGTCGGACACGTCGAGGTTGTACTGCTTCTGCAGCCCGTCTTTCTCGCCGTTGCAGGTCTCTTCCGCACCTTGTTGGGTGATGCTGTCGAGATTGGGAGGCACGGTCGACGTGCCGATTTCGCAGAAATACGCCGCGCCTGCCGCCACGATGTCGCCCACGGCGCCGCGCACGCGCCCCATCAAGGCGCCGAGAACCGAGCCGAAACCGGGAATCTTGTCGAGCACCAGTTGAAGAATGGCAATGACCGACTCGCCAGCCTTGTGGCAAAGCTTGTCTTCCGTCCCTTCTTCGGTTTGAAGCCCCTTCGTCACGCGTGTGAGATTGGGCATACCAACCGTGAGACCTGCCGGCGGCTTGTACTTGTCGCCAACCTGAATGCTCCCCGCCATCGCCGCCGCGGGGACGCCGCGCATGATTCCGACTTGGACTTTGCTAATTCCCTTAATGGCCTGATTGATAGGCTCGCGCGTCTCGTCGATGGCCGTCTCGAGCCCCTCGGCGGCTTCGAAGCAGGCGGCCGAGGCAGGGCCGAAAATGGCGCCCGCGAAAGGAATGAGGCTCAGCGCGGCGAAGATCGCGCCGAGAGCCAAGCAGACGACCTGCAGCACCTTCATCGCGACACGGATGCCGAGAATCATCGCCATCAGCAGGTTGAGAAGCACCAACAGGTTCAGGCCGCGCGCGTGGAGGGCCGCGCTGCTGAAGGCGGCAGCGTCGGACGCTTCTTGGATGCGCTCGCGCCAGATGAGAGCGTCGCCAATTCCAGCGATGTACCAGAGCGCTCCAACGAGCACCGAGCACATGAAAATACCGAGGACCATGATGGCGCCGCGCTCGTCTTGCGCGAAGCTCGTCCTCGCCGTGCTCGGAAACTGAGGGTGCGAAGGCATCGGGCTCATGGTTTTTCGTATTTGTAGCTGGCGCCTTGATACGGATAAAACGACTCTCCTCGAACGAGGATATGCAACCCCCCGCCGAGTAGATTCGAGTCCCAATTCGCGATTTGCGTAAAGAGGCCGCCGCAGGCGATGCGGTCGGCGAAGGCTATTTTGCAGCGGGTCGCGGCTTCGACCCGCACGCGAACGAGCTGCACGGACGAATCGGACATGGGGGCGATGTTCTTGCCCGAGAGCATGTCTTTTCCGTCCGGCTCGTTGGGATTGGGATAGACGATGCGAATCCGCGAGATCGTGCCGTCGAGAATCAGAGGCGCGAGCGTGAGCACCGCTGCGCGCCGCACGGCCTCCATGCGTTGGTCCGTCAGCTTGTTCTGTTCGGAATTCTCGTGAAACTGGGGGTCGTCGCCAAACATGACGGCGGCCGAGCGCGCGGCCACGACCGACGCGTGCTCCACGTACAGCTTGGTCGTGAAGAGCAATGCGAGCTGCAGCAGACACAGAAAGAAGACGAGGACGGGCAGGAACGCGATGAGAAACTCGACGTAAACCGCCCCTTTCTCGTCACGCGCGAACACGCGGAGGGGAGACGTCGACGAAGGCGTCTCGGCGCCTTGAAGCGGGGCGCTCATGAGAAATCCCAATGCGCGACGGTGGTGGCGAGGGCGCCTAGAAATACGCACGGTGCGAGCTTGAACCAGGTGAGCATCTCGGGCGGAATCTCCCTTTTTTCACCCTTCTTTCGAAGGGGGTTCAGCACCATTGCCAGCGCGTTGCCGAAGGTCTTGAAGAAGACGCCGTTGTAGGCGAGGCGTGCGGGCGCAATGAGCGCGGCCGCGAAGAACGCGTACGTCTCGGCCTCGAGCCCGCCGAGGGGGTGACAGAGGATCCCGATGGCGACGAACAGCTTCACGTCGCCGCCGCCGATCCCCTTCATTTGGTACATCGCCACGGGGACGAGGCCGCAAATGAGGGCGCCGCCAAATGAATATCCAATTTGGCCAACACCGGCCGCCGCTCCGGCGAAAAGATAGCCGCGAACGAAGTGGGCAATCAGACCCGCAATGCCAGTCCCCACGGTGAGCCAATTGGGAATTACGCCCGTCCGCCAATCGAAGGCGGCGGCCGTGCCCGAGACGAGCGTGGCGGCAATGAGGAAGTACGTCATTCAGGGGTAGGGGTAGAAGAGCGAGCTGCGGTTGAACGCGAAGCTCTGCGCGATGGCGACGCCCAGCGTGACGAAGACGACCATGCAGGCCATCGCGACGCCGCCGATGATGACGGTGTACTCGACCATTTGCGCGCCGCGCACGTCGGACCGGAGCGCGCGAAGGCGGGCGAGGAGGCTCGGTTTCGAGGCAGTGCTTTCGTCGTCGCTCGTTGCCATTGACCCCTCTTCAACTGCCCCTGATTCGCACGTGAGGCAACGTGCTCGCATCATGTCGTCCCAACGCTAGCAACATGACACGTCGTGACCTGTCACCCAAATGCGCGACAGTTTATCGGCGTGATTTTGTTTAGGAAAGAAGCGCGAAATCGATGGACGCAATCATGAGGGCGAGCGCCTGGATCACCCATGCGCCAGGCGCTTTTCGTCGATTCGATTTCTCTCGCTCTGCCAAGGAGTCTCGTCGCATCATGTTCGCATTCACGTCGCATTATGTGCGCCGTTGCACTCCGTAGTAGCAGGGAAAATCCTGAGGCACCACGAGGTCCAGTCATGAGCTCTTTCAACGTTGGCAATCCCGAGCAGTCGCTCGCTCGCACCGCGCTTTACGGTGCGCTCGCACTTTCTCTTTTCGCGTTCGTCGCCTGTGGCGACTCCACCACCAACGATACGGGCACGGGCTCCGGTTCGGGAACCACCGGAGGCTCGGCGTCGACGGCCGGCACCGGCACGACTGGCGGTGCGTCGACTACGGGCGGCGCGCCCGCGCACACCGCCGAGAATCTCCCGCTGGCGTGCACGATTTTCACGCACGACGTCGCCGCCAAGCTCACGACCGAGACGCTCGGCGCGACGGGCGCGGAAGACCTTCAGACCACCGGTCGCTACTGCAAGTACACGTCGGCGGACGGCAAGGTCGCCCCCGTCGTGCAGATCGCCTGGTCGACCGGCGGCGCGAGCTACTACGACGTGATTTGCTCCGACGGCAAAGGGACGAAGCTCGCGGGCTACGGCGACGAAGCGTGCTTCTACCCGGGCACTGCATCGGGTGGTGGCGGCCTCTTCTTCGCGCTGTCTGGCCAGTACACGATCACGCTCATCACCAGCACGGGGACCGCGGAGTCGATGGGCCCCGCCGTGAAGGACATGATCGGCAAGCTCCCCTGAACGCGTCGCGCGCGGCCCACGTGAGGGGACGTCCGTTGCCGCGCGAAAGACTCCCGGTAGCCCTACCGCCTCTGGTAGGGTTTGCAGGCTTGACTCGCCAAAACGCGGAAGAAACGCGGCCTGCGTCGCCGTGGTGAACCTCTAAACGATGAAACTACGTCCGGTGTTCATGGGCCTGGTGGTGGGCGTGATGGGAATCGTTCTCGTCGTGCTCTACATGCGTCGCTTCGAGCAAGAGGCTTCGGGCGGTCGGCGCATTCAGCTTTTGGTAACGGTTCAGCCTATCGCCCGCGGTAAGGCGATTACCGACGAAATGCTCGGCGTGCGCGACGTCCCCCAGGCCTATGTCGACGACCGCTCGATTCGCGCGGTCGAAAAAGAGAAGGTCCTCAATCTTTCGGCGACGTCGACCATCCCGGTGGGGCAGACGCTCGCATGGACGGACATCATCGCGTCGACCGACGAGCAGCGCGACCTCAGCTCGCTGGTGCAACCGGGCAACCGCGCGATGCCCATTCGCGTGCGGCAAGACGACATTCTCTCGCTCATCAAGCCGGGCGACTTCATCGACCTCATCGGCGTCGTCGGCGCCGAGACGAAAGACGCGACCGTTTTGCTTCAACGTGTGCTCGTCCTCGCGGCGGGGCTCGACACGACGACCGACAAAACGGCGGAAAAGAAGCGGGTCGACAAGGCGACGATGCTCACCGTGAGCGTCAGTCTCCAAGAAGGGCAGCTTCTCGCTCTCGCGATGGAGAAGGGCCAACTCACCGTTGTCGTTCGCAACCCCGACGACCAGCGCATCCTCGAAACGCCGCCCGACGTGACGCAGACCGCGCTCACCGATTCCGCGAAACGCCAGGCGCTGAGCAAGCGCAGGGCTCCTGGGGCAAGCGGCCCCGTCCGACTCGAAACTGCGAATCCGAACCCATGAACCGACGAATCCTCGCGGCGCTCTTCCTCGCTCTTTCCGCCACCGTTCCTGCATCCACGGCGTTCGCGCAGCGCGGCGGTGGTGAAGGCGCTCGCCCCGAAAACGGCGAAGAGATCAACCTCGCCGTCGGCGAGACGAAGACGATCTCGGCGCGTGACGTAAAGAACTATTCGGAAGGCGTGGCCGGTGTCATCGACATCAAGCTCACGACCGATGCGTCGAACTTCGTATTGAACGGCAAGCGCCCCGGCTCGACGACGCTGCTCTTGATTCGAAATGACGGCTCGCAGATCACGTTGAACATCAACGTCTTCATCCGTTCGCCCAACGTCGTCGAGAAGGAGCTCGGGCAGCTGCTCGAGAACATCGCGGGCGTTCGCGTCCGCCGCGTCGGCGCGCGAATCGTCATCGACGGCGCCGTGGCGACCGAGGCCGAAGTTCGGCGTGTTCAACAGGTCTCGGCGATGTACCCCGGGCAGGTCGAAGCGCTCGTGACCGTCGTCGGTAAAGACGTGGTCAGCGGCGCCATCGACGAGCGCAAGTACATCATCCGCATCGACTTCTACTTCGTTCAATACGACAAGAACTCGAGCTACGCCGTGGGGCTCGCATGGCCGGCGGCCATTGGCGGCGACACGATTTTCCAGTCGTCGATTCAGTGGGACTTGCTCTCCGGCGCCACGAAGAGCGCCACGGCGACCCTTGCGAATCAGCCGATTCCCCACCTCGACATCGCCGCCCGCAAAGGCTGGGCAAAGGTGATGAAGCAGTCGACGGTGATTACCAACAACGGCGTCGAAGCCAACTTTCAAAATGGCGGCGAGCAGCTTTTTCCCGTCAACCAGGGGCTCACGATCGGCATTCAGCGCGTGACCTTCGGTTCCGACGTGACCGTGCTGCCGAAGTACAATCCGATTAAGAAAGATTTGGACATTCGCGTCGTCGCCGACGTGAGCGATCTCACCGCCGCCGTGAGCGGGACGCCGCTCCCGGGGCGCATCACGACGAAGCTCACGACGAACGTGAGCTTGAAGCTCGGCCAGAGCCTCGTGCTCTCGGGCATCAAGACGAAGTCGGTCACGAAAAGCACGAACGGGTTGCCGATCTTGAGCGAGATTCCCGTATTGGGTGTCCTCTTCGGCAGCCACTCGAACGCCGACCTCGAGACCGAAGGGGCGATTTTCGTCGTCCCGAGCGTCGTCGCCACCGTGCCGTCGTCGTCGGCGGAGCTGGTCGACACGGCCCTCTCGAAGTTCAAGAACTACGACGGCAACATCAACACCGTGAATGCCTACGACAAGCGTCCGGGCGGCGGCGTGAACGTTCCCGCGGAGACGAAATAGGACAGAGCGGCGTTCGTCGCGCCCCACTTCGCGGCGAGGGTTCAGGCAGCATGCTGGTTCAGGTCGTCATCGAGAGCTCTGGGAAGACGGCGCAGCGGGATATCGATCTCCCGCACGGCGTTTTCACCGTGGGTCGTAGCCCCGAGTGCACGATCTCGTTCGAGAGCGCGCTGGTTTCGCGCAAGCACGTGACGGTCGACCTGCGCGGGGCCGCGATGCGCGTCGAAGACTCGTCGACGAACGGCACGATGGCGGGGAGTGTTTATCTCAACAACAACGCAACCGAGATCGCCTTCGGCTCGCCCATCGTCGTTGGCGAATACACACTTTGGATCTTCGCGGCGAATGGCCAACATCGCGAGGCGTACGACCAGGCGCGCGCGCAGGCGCCGGCCGGGTACGCGGCGCCGGTGCAGCCCGTCCACGTGCCGATGCAGCCTACGCCCGCGGCCGGTCACGTGATGCCGGCGACGATGCCGCCGCCGGATCACCGCGCCCCCGTGGCGGCGCCGCCGAGCCAAGGGGCACGTGCACGGCGTGCCGCCGCTGCGCGCGCGGCCGTCGCTCATCACGAGATTCCGACGGCAGCTCACCTGGCCCACATCGCTCCGCAGGCGCTCGCCGTTCCGACCGCGGCCGCATCGCCGGTCGCGGCCGCCGCGCCTCCGCCCGACGAGGCCCACGAGCGCGCCGCAGAGGCCGCGGAAGAGGCTCGCCGCCGCGCCGACGTCGAGATGCGACGCGACATCCACCGCCAGCTCATCGAGCACTTGGACCTCGCGACGGTCGAACCTTCCAAGCTGGACGACCCGTCGCTGCGACCCAAGGTTCTCAAGGCGCTTCGCCGCATCGTGAAAGCGATGGAGGCGACGATCCCCGCCCACGTGAATCACGATTCGCTCGTCGGCGAGCTTGTCGACGAAGCGCTGGGCCTTGGGCCGATGGAGCGCTTTCTGAGCGATCCGAGCGTGAACGAGATCATGGTCGTCGACCCCGACACCATCTACATCGAGCAGCGCGGGAAGCTGTTCAAGTCGGACGCGCGCTTCACCGACGACGAGCGGGTGCGCGCCGTCATCGAGCGCATCGTCACGCCCCTCGGTCGGCGAATCGACGAATCGTCGCCCCTCGTCGACGCCCGCTTGAAAGATGGCTCCCGCGTCAACGCCGTCATTCGCCCCCTCGCGCTTCGTGGCTCGGCGATCACGATTCGTAAGTTCTCGCGCTCGCCCCTCACGATCGAAAAGCTCATCGGCTTCGGTGCGCTCACGCACCAAATGGCGCTGTTTCTCACGCGATCTGTCATCGCGAAGAAGAACATCGTCATCGCCGGCGGCACCGGCAGCGGCAAGACGACGCTTCTCAACGTGCTCTCGGGCGCGATTCCCGAAGACGAGCGCGTCGTCACCATCGAAGACGCCGCCGAGCTTCAATTGAGGCAGCCCCACGTCGTCGCCCTGGAGACGCGGCCACCGAACATGGAGGGCAAAGGCGAATACACCATTCGCGACCTCGTGAAGAACGCGCTCCGCATGCGCCCCGACCGCATCGTCGTCGGCGAGTGCCGCGGCGGCGAGGCGCTCGACATGCTGCAAGCGATGAACACGGGCCACGACGGCTCGCTCACGACGACCCACGCCAACTCGGCACGCGAAGCCATCGCGCGCCTCGAAACGCTCGTTCTGATGGCGGGTGTCGATCTGCCGGTGCGCGCCATTCGCGAGCAAATTTCGGGGAGCATCCACCTGCTCGTGCAGCAGTCGCGCATGAGCGACGGCTCGCGCAAAGTAACGGCGATTACGCAGGTCACGGGAATCGACGAGACGGGCGAAGTCGAGCTTCTGCCCATCTTTCAATTCGTCCGCACGGGCACCGGCCCCGGCGGAAAGGTCATTGGCGAATTTCGCGCCACGGGCTTTTTGCCGACGTTTCTCAACGACTTCATCGTCATGGGGCTCATCAAGCCCGGAGAGGCCTACCTGTGAAGTTGCATATCACCGCCTCGATGTTGATGAAGTACGGGGGCGCCGTCGCGGTAGCCATCGGCCTGCTGTCGCTCTGGTTCATGCTCACCGACAGCACGTTCATTCTCGCGCGAACGTGGGCGAGGTACATCGCGTACCTCGATAGGCAACTTCGGTTTCTGTTTCTGCCGGGCTCGGGCAAGCAGATCGTCACGGGGCAAATAGGCGCGGGTGTCGCTATCATCGGACTGCACCTGCTCCTCGAGATTCCCTATTGGTACTTGTTTCTCGCGCTCACGATTTTCGCCCCCTCGCTCTACCTCTGGAACTTGAGGCGAAAGCGCATCGAAGCCCTCGAGCTTCAGATCGACGGCTTCATTCTCGCGCTCGCCAACGGCCTCAAAACCGTCCCTAGCGCGGGCGCCGCGCTGCAGGCCATCGCGCCCGTTCTTCGCGACCCCACGCGGCAAGAGGTCGATCGCGTTATCAAAGAGATGCGCGTCGGGAGCACGCTCGAGCAGGGTCTCATGAACATGTCGGCGCGCCTTGGCAGCCGCCCCCTCGACGCCGCGCTTTCCGCGGTGCTGATTGGCATTCAGGTCGGCGGCAATCTCTCCGCGGTTCTCGAAACGACGGCCTCGACGATTCGCGAGATGAACCGGCTCGAGGGGTCCGTCAAAACCAAGACGTCGGAAGGCCGCGCGCAGCTCTGGGTGCTCGCGCTCTTCCCCTTCGTCCTCTGCTTCATGTTCAACTGGGCGCAGCCCGGCTACTTCCAGCCGCTTCAAGACTCGATGGTCGGCTACATCGTGACAACCATCGCGGCGCTGTTCTGGATGGCGTCGCTCGTCGTCGCCCACCGCATTCTGGCGGTGGACATATGACCTCCCGTCTCGGCGCGCTTCGCGTTCTCATCTGCGTCGCGCTGTTCGTCGCCGCATTCCTCGTGACCTTCGCCGGCGCGTCGGCGTCGTCGACGCCTGGCCGCCGACTCGGCCTTCGCGGCCTCAAACGGCAGCGAATGATTGCCAAAAACGAGACATGGGCTTCTCTCGAGCCCGTCGTCCGTTGGCTCGGCCTGCGCCTCGACGGCCTCCTGAGCGAGGGCGTTCGCGCCACGCTCAATTACAAGATTGGGATTGCGGGCGACTTCATGGGGCTCCTGCCCGAAGAGTTCGTCGCCTTCAGTCTCGTGACCTCCGTTCTCGGCTTCGTCGTGGGGCTCGTCGCCGGCGCGGTGAGCGGCTTCGGCAACACGCTCGCCATCATGTGCACGGCGTTCGGCGCCATCGCGCCGTGGATGACGATGTCGAGCGCGTCCGTCGACCGCTTCAAAAACGTCAATCGCAGGCTGCCCTACGCCATCGATCTCCTCGCCCTCGCCATGGGCGCAGGCCTCGATTTTCCCGGCGCCGTTCGCCAAGTCGTCGAAAAATCGGGCAGCCCCGACGATCCGCTCGTCGAGGAGTTCACGCTCATCCTGCAAGGTCTTCAAATTGGTCGCACCCGAAGGCAGACCCTCGAGTCCTTCGCCGCGCGCGTCCCCTCCGACGCCGTCAACGAGTTCGTCGCCGCCGTCGTGCAGGCCGAGCTTCGCGGCAACCCGGTGGCGCAGGTTCTTCGTATTCAGGCCGAAGTCTCGCGGCAACGCCGAAGCGTGCGCGCCGAAGAGGCCGCGTCCAAGGCGGGCGTCGCGATGGTCGGCCCGCTCATGTTGGTATTCCTCTGTATTCTCCTGCTCATCGTCGGGCCCATGGCACTGACGCTGCAAAAAGGCGGGATCTAAAAAGCCATGAGCCTCCTCCGCTTCGAAGTTCGGTATCCCGACGGCCGCAAAGAGGTTCTCTCCGTCGACGGCGAGCGCGCCCTCATAGGCCACGGCGCCCACTGCGACGTTCGCCTCCCCATCGATCAATCGGCCTATGAGCACGTCTCGATCGAAGTGGCCGGCAGCATCGTTCGCGCCGAGGCGCGCGCCTTCGAGCCACCCGCGACGCTCGGCGGAATGCCCTTCAACAACAGCCCGATATCGCCCGAGACGCCCCTCGGCTTCGGGGCGATTCGCATCTTCGTCGCCGTCGCCGATTCATCGATTGTGCCTGGCGCATCGGTCGTCTCGAAAAAGGAGCAGACGAGCCCGCTCATCAAGCTTCTCGCCCTCGTCGTGTTCCCGTTCGGCGCGTGGTTCTTACTTTCCGACGAGGAGGTGACGCTCGAGCCTGCGCCCACGGCGCTGCCGGAGATCTTCGCCGCGCCCGTGACGACCTGCCCTCAGACCGCGCCCGATCAGGCGCTCGTCGTCGCCGCCGACAAGCTGCTCCTCGCCGACTCGAAGCGCGAGCGCCACCCGTTTTTCCCGAAAGACGGAATCGCCGCGGTCGGGCTGTACGAAGGGGCCGCCGTCTGTTTCAAAATAGGAAATAACCAGCCCGCGTCGAGCGAAGCCGCGCAGTCGGGCGCCATCCTGCGGGCGAAAATCATATCCGACTTTCGCGCGCGACGAATTCGCCTCGAGCATTCGCTCAAAGTGGAAGATCTCGATTTGGCACGGTCCGACGTGAAAATTCTTCGTGCGCTCACGGAGGGGACGAAGGGCGATTACGTGACGTGGCTCGGCACGATGCAACAGCGATTGAAGATTCGAGGCGGCTCGTGATGAGAATGCAGTACCCGCTCGCCGTTGCCCTCCTCGTACTGCTCGCGGCGTGCGCGCCCACGCCCGTTGCGCAAATGCGCGCGGACGCGCAGTCGGTCCACGACGAGACGACGAAAGAACGGCTCGAGGCACGGGGCGCGGCCTTCGCATCGATCGGCGACATGACCCGCGCGGAGCAGTACTTCGTCGCAGCGCTCAAGGCGGGGGGCGATCCGAAGCGGCTCACCGAGCGCCTACTGAGCGCGTGCATCGCCGACGGGCGCTATCCGGTCGCCCTCGAATACGCCGACGACTATTTGCGGAACCACCCGTCGGACACCGACGTTCGCTACGCCGCGGCGTCGATCTCCGCGGCCATGGGCGAGAACGCGCGCGCGCGTGAAGGGCTCGAGCAGGTGCTCACCGAAAAGCCCGACCTGGCCGATGCCCACTACGCGTTGGCGACCGTGGTTCACCAAGATGGCGACGACCCGGTGCGGGCCGATTTGCATTATCGCGAGTACTTGAGGCTCGACCCCAAAGGCCCCCACGCAGAGGCGGCTCGGTCGCTCCTCTTGAAGAGCGTCCGATGATTTCAAAAGAGGTCTTCGAGGAGACGCTGCTCCAGTTTTTCGCGCCGATTCGGCCGTATCTCGACGATCCGTCGGTGAGCGAAATCATGATCAACGGCCCTGATCAGATTTACGTCGAGCGGCGCGGCCAACTCGAGCTCGTGCCGACGACCTTCAGCAGCCGCGAGGCGCTCACCGCGGCGCTGCGCAACCTGTCGCAGTACGTTGGAAAATACGTGAGCGAGGAGCGGCCGATTCTCGAGGGGCGCTTCCCTGACGGCTCGCGCGTGGAGGCGATTCTCCCCCCCGCTGCGCCCGAAGGGCCCTACGTCGCGATTCGTCGCTTCTTCAAAGAGACGCTCACGGTACAGCGCCTCGTTGGGTTCGACTCGCTCACGCCCGTCGCCGCGGCGTCCCTCGAGGCGTTCGTCGTCGCGAAAACCAACGTGCTCATCGCGGGCGGCACCGGCAGCGGGAAGACGTCGATGCTCAACGCGCTCTCGGGGTTCATCCCCGAAAGCGAACGGGTCGTCGTCATCGAAGATTCGCGCGAGGTGCAGTTTCAGCGCCCCCACGTCGTGCAGCTCGAGGCGCGGCCGCCGGATCAGAAAGGGAAGGGGGCCGTCTCCATTCGCGACCTCTTTCGCGCCACGCTCCGCATGCGCCCCGATCGCGTGATCGTCGGCGAAATCCGCGGTGGCGAGGCCCTCGACATCGTCCAAGCGATGACCAGCGGTCACGGCGGCTGCATGGGGACGCTGCACGCGACCTATCCGCGCGACACGCTCACGCGCCTCGAGACGATGTGCATGATGAGCGACATCGAGATGCCGCTCGCCGCCATGCGCGCGCAAATAGGCTCGGGCGTGAATATGATTGTGCAAGTATCGCGACTTCAAGACGGCAGTCGCAAAGTCACGCACATCACCGAAGTTCGTAACTTCGATCTGGTGAGTCAGAAGTACGAAATACAAGATATTTTCGTGCGCGAGTACCACGGGGTCGATGCCGACAATCGCGTGATAAGCCAGCTCGTCCCCACGGGGATTCTCCCCGACTGCTTGCCGCAGCTCCACGAGCACGGCGTCGCGCTCCCCGACGAAGTGATGGAGCTCGCGAACGAGCGCGCCCGCACCGGTGCCCACGCCCATGCGGGTGAGGGGGGTCGATGACAGCGCCGGAGTACGAGCTGGTCGCGACCGTGACCGCGGGCGACTGCATGACGACGACGATGCTTTTCGCAGCCGGCGTCCCTGGTCAGCCGGTCGGCATCGGTCGCCAAGCGGCGTGGCCTGTTGCGGCCGAGGGCGTCGCGCCGGTGCATCTGTACGTGGCGTTCGACGGGCAGAATCTCTTCGCGGCCGCGGCGCTTCCGGGCGCCCAGGTGACGCTCGCAGGGCGTCCCCTCGGTGCGGATTGGACCCACGTCCCCGTCCCGTCGGAGCTTCGCTTCGGTGCCGCGTCGATCACGGTGACCCGTAAAGTCACGAGCCGCGCGCCGCCTGCCGCGCAGAGCTGGGGCGGCGAGCGAACCGTTCACGACGGCGGGGCGCTGTTCGCGGCCGCGCAAAAGGCGATGGCCGATGCGGTGATTTCGGCCGTGCCCCAAGCCCCCGCGCCGCCGGCGTACGGATCGTCGCCACCGCCCGCAGCCGCGCCGCCGATGGCCGCGCCGCAGCCGATGTATCCGGCCGTCGCTGCGCCCGCGCCCACGGCCACGGCCGCGCCTGCGCCCGCGCCCACGGCCGCGCAGCCGATGCCGCTTGCCGCGCCCCCGGCGGGCAGCTCCGCGGTGCTCTCGTTTTGGAAGACAGCGTCGCCGGTAAAGAAGATCACGCTGCTCCTCCTGCCGGTCGTCCTCGTGATGACGGCCCTCGCCTTGAAGCAGGAGGACGATCGCACCGACCTCGAGGCCGCGCAGGCGGCCCAGGCCGTGCGGCTCCGCGCAGCGAAAGCGGCGGCCGCGGCGTCGGCGACCGCGGCGCTCGCAGCATCGGCCGCGGCGAATGTGCCGGCCGCTCCGAAGCAGGCGGAGGCTGCTGCGACGGTCGATGGCGCCGCGCCCACGCAGGCCTTGGTCGACCCCGACGACGACGATGCCGAGGCCGAGCCTGCGCCCTTCGCGGACGCGGGCGCGAAAGCCGCCAAGGTCAGCAAGGCCGACCGCGCCGAGAAGAGTCGCGAGAAGCGCGAGGCGAAGACCAAGCGCACGCCCGAGAGGCTTGCGCTCGATGCGGTGGCGGCAGGCTCCTACGCCGACGCCGCGAAGATGTACGATGCGCTGTCGGCGTCGCACCCGCTGGATCCCACGTACCGAGAAGCTGCGCGCATCCTTCGTGATCGCCTGCGTGTTGGCGAATGACGAGCCTGCCCGGCGCATCGCGCGGCGGGGAGCGACAAGAACGAAAGCCCAAAATGAGCTCGCAAGAACCGACATCGAAATACTTCTTCCTCGCGCCCGCTATGGCGGTCGTCCTTCTCTCGCTCGGCGGCGCCGTGGCCTCCTGCCAAGATGCGAGTCGCTGCAGCGCGCTTCGCGACAAGACCTATTCTGATAAGCGCATATGGGAGGGGTGCGACCCGGCCCTTGGCAATGCCCAGTGCATCAAGATCGGCGGCCAACCGACGGACTGCACGGGCGTGCTCGCCTGCGCGTTCGCGGTGAATCGCAACTTCCGTGACGTTGCAGAGAAGTCCGTCATCGACATCGTCGCGGACGACGCCGTTTGCGAATACGCATGCTCGAAGCCGACCTGCATCGAAGGCGAAGTGGCCGTTTGCGAAGCGACGAGCCGCCGCTGCCTTCTCGTCTCATCGACCCTCGCGAACGGAGATCCCGTCGTGACCGATTCGGGCACGTCGACGACGCTGGATACCTCGTTTCCCACGGTCCCGGTGGACGCCGATACGAGCGCAACCGATAACTGAGCTCCAGCGCGTCCGTGAACCTGAGAACCCGTCCGCCCCTGGCAACTAGCCTTTTCGCGTCGCGCGCGTTCGCAAGAGAATCTTGCACGGGTCCGTGGGCGCACGCCGGCCGCGAAAGCGCGCGGCGTAGTTGGTTATAGGGTACGTGAACGTGGGTCGCTGCGCGCTCGTTGCCAGTCGTTGATTTGTCGCGTGTTTGGTTTTGTTTGCACGCGACGGTTGTGGGAAGCTGGGTCTCCTTGAAGTTGCGCATGCATCCGGCAGTCGGATTCACCGCAACCGATCGCTCAGGAGGAACTCGCAATGAAGAGAGTCGCTCTCGCGTTGGCGCTCGTGTCGGCCGTCGCCGTTACTGCGTGTGAGCAGCATAAGCCGCCCCTTATGCCCGACACGGCGGAGAGCATCGTCGGTTTCGACGGCGGAGCGGTCGCGCCCGAGCCCGAGCCGGTCGTGCCCGCGCCGGCGAAGTAAGCGGGGAGCGAAGGGCGCGCCCCGCCCGCCGCGCTCGAGCGCAGCTCTAGAAGGTGCCGTACGCGTTAATGAGGCCACCGCCGCCAGGCAGCTTGTTGAAGCCGAGCTGAAAAGGCGGCGTGAACGGTTTGGCGTCGGCGCTGTCGTCCTTGTCGTTGAACGTGAAGATCGCCGCGAGGGCGAGCCCCGCGAGGCCGCCCAGCGAGTTTGCGACGAGGCCGCGCTTCGCCTCACCGTCGCTTGCCGCGTACGCGATATAGACGACGGACGTCGCCGCGACGCCTGCGCCGTAGCCGACCCACATCCATTTTTGGGAATTCCACGACGGGTTGTAAACCGTCGAGAGCGCGCCGCTCGCGACGATACCGCCGGCATAGCCGAGCAGCCCGCCGAGGGATGCGCCACGCCACGTGTCGCCCGTACCGCTCACGCCTGCACCGAACATTCCGCCGCTCAAAAGGCCGAAGCCGGCGCTGTTGGTGATGAAGCCGAGGGTCTTCGGTTGGGGGCGAAGCCACTCCCCGAATGCGTAGCCGCCAACACCGCCGCCCGTCGCCGTGAGAATGCTCAAAAGGCCGTAGGCGCCACCGCTCCACTCGCCGTCGTGGGTAGTCGCGAGGGTGTATTGCGTCGTCGAAACGAGAAAGCCGCCCATGGCCCCGAGCATGACGCCGGTGCCCATCGAGGCCGCGACGCCGCGGTGAAATGGCTGCGCGCGATCGACGAAGAAGATGGCGAGGGGCACGCCCGCGCCAAGTGTGAGCGGCATAATCACGGACGCCGCGGGATCTTTTACTTTGAAAAGAAGATCGAGCCCGATGCCCGACCCGATGCCGTACCCGGCGCTCGTGGCGTAGAGAAACGTCATCTCGCCGTCGCCTCGCGTATCGCTCGGCGGCGCGGGCTGTGGCTGCACAGGCTGCTGAGGCGGAAGCCCCCAACCTGGCTGCGGCTGCGGTTGCTGTTGCGGGTAGGGCTGCTGCTGTTGGGGATACGGCTGCTGCTGTTGCGGCACGGGCAGCTGCTGCGGCTGTTGCGGCTGTTGCCCCCAACCCGGCGGCGGCTGCTGGAACGGCGGCGCGGCCTGCGGCTGCTGCACGGGCGCCTGCGCGCGCGCGACCTCTGGGAACGTGGCCAGCGCCAACGGAACCAAGCCCGCGAGCGCCGACGCACGCATCGCCGAAATATTACGAACCCGTCGCACAGAAAAAATCATTCACGCCTCCGAGACGACTACCGAATCACACGACTGCGCGTTCAGTCGTTTCCCATTTTTCCGGGCTCGAACACCGTGGGGTCGAACTCGTGACCAAGCTCGCGTTCCATCAGATCGACCACCGCGGCTTGCGCCGATTTCCCCTCGTACAGCACGGCGTAGACCTCGCGCGTGATCGGCAATTCGATCTTCAGCTTGAGGCTTAGCTCGTAGGCGCTCTTTGCCGTTTTCACCCCTTCGGCCACGTGGCCGAGGCCGTGGAGAACGTCGTCGAGCTTGCGCCCTTTTCCGAGCTCGAGCCCCACGGTGCGGTTTCGCGAAAGCTCGCCCGTGCACGTGAGCACCAGATCGCCCATCCCCGAGAGGCCTGCGAGCGTGAGCGCCGAGCCTCCGCGGGCCATCGCCACGCGCGCCATCTCCGAGAGGCCGCGTGTGATGAGCGCGGCCCGCGTGTTGTGCCCGAAGCCGAGGCCGTCGGCGGCGCCTGCGGCGATTGCGATGACGTTCTTGAGCGCGCCTCCGCACTCGACGCCGGGAACGTCGGCGCTGGTGTAGATACGCAAATAGGGTGTGCGAAACCGCTGCTGCACGGTGGCCGCGACATCGAGGGTGCGGCTCGCAACGACGACGACGGTGGGGAGCCTTTGGGCCAGCTCCTTCGCGAAGCTAGGCCCGCTCAAGAACGCGAGCTGGCTGCGCATCGCACGCGGCAGCTCGTCGGTCAGCACTTCGTCCATGAACATCAGCGACTCGTTCTCGATGCCCTTCGTCGCGCTGACGACGGGCACGTCGGTCGGGATGTGCGCGGCCACCATCTTGGCGACCTCGCGCGTGCCGTGGCTGGGCACGACGAAGACGACCATCGTCGTTCCTTCGAGCGCCTTCACGATGTCGTGCGTCGCCGTGAGGTTCTTCGGAAGCTCGATACCGGGCAAATAGCGCGAGCTTCTGTGCGCGGTGTTCACCTCGGAGACGACGTCGAGCTCGACGGACCAGAGAACCGTGTCGTCCCCTTTTTCGGCGAGGAGCTTGGCGAGGGCCGTGCCCCACGAGCCTCCGCCGAGGACGGTCACCTTGCCCGACGGGCTCGTCGGCGCGTTGGACGTTGCTGTTCGAATCGTCTCTCCCGGCGCTGCGGTCATCGTCTGCTCTCGATCTTTCTCTGCGCGCGGTTCGATCGCCTACGCGAATGCGAGCGCGAGGCGAACGCGACCGGACGCCGCGCCATAGTGCCCGACATCGCCGCGATGAGCACTCCCCGAAATCGGCGCGCGCGCGGTATGCTCGGCCCCGTGCGCTCCTCGCCAAACCGACCGCGTCTCCCGCAAATCGCAGGGTTCTCCCTCGCGCTGCTCGTTGCGACCGGCGCCATGGGCGCCACGCTTCAAGGGTGCGCGAGCACGGGGCAGAAGCTCCTCGGCGCCATCGACGGGCCCCTCAACGACCCTTCGAACCGCACGCTCCGTCGCTCCATATTGGCGTGGGGGCTCGACGAGTTTTGCAGCGAGATGACGACGCGCAACGCGCCGCTCGTTCTCAATGCCGACTCGCCGGTCATCGGCCGTTTCTATCCGGAGACGTGCGTGAAGCGCGAGCTCGAGAACGGCAACCTCGCGGTCGACTTCTCGGGGCGCGGCTACGCGTTTACGAACCTCTCGAAGAAGATGACGTTCAGCTCCCATGCGAACGTCCAGTACAACCAAGACTTCCTGATGGACGGGAGCACGATGTATGCGTACTTCCGCACCGACAAAGTCGTCTCGAGCGACTTTCGCCTCGGCCTCATCGAGCAGCCTGCCGCGAACTTGTTGAACAGCCTCAGCTCGGTAGGCGAAACGTTCGGCAAGCAGCTTCTCCGAGGGAAGCTCGCCGAAGGGTTCACCGTGATTCGCGAGGCGAACGGCGCCGCCGAATTCGGTCTCGGGACCATTCCCAAAGGGTCACGTCCGTTCCACCCGCTCGACGTGCACGGCGCGGGGGCGGAGCGCGTGACCTACGAGAATGCGCGCACCGAGGTTCACCAGAACGAGCGCGACTTCGTGGGGCCCATCAACGTGAAGGGGAGCGGCCGCGCGCTGTACCTGCGCGCGAATCTCGACGGCGCGGCGCAGGCCGACGTTCTGGTTCTCGGCGCCTCCGACGGAAAAGCCTCTCTCGAGCTGTACCTTCAGTACGCGGCCCAGGGGCCGATGGCGGGCCGCCCGATCGTGTCGGAGACGATCAACGCCGGAACCGAGTACACGCGAGCGGTTCCCGTGCCGGAAGGGATGTACTACGTCGTCTTCGACAACACGCCGACCGCCGGGAGCTCCTCGCCACCGATGAATGCCTTCGATGACCGCGCCGCCACGATTCGATACGCCGTTCAATTGGGCGACGCCCCGTGACGGTCGAAGAGGGCGGAGACGATAAGGTGGCGAACGGCAAAGACGCGGTCGGCGCGCCGGCCGATGCGAGCGATGACGGCGACGTGAGCGCATCGCCGTCGCCGGTGCGCTCCCACGCCCCTGCGTTCGCGGGGCCTCCCGTCTCGAAGCTGCTTCGTGCCGTGTATTGGGGCGCCTGGTTCGGCGTGACGCCCATCGCCCTCGCGAGCCTGCTCGTATGGGGTCTCACTCCCGCGAGCAGCGTCGAAGGCGACGGCCCGTGGGCGTGGCTCGAAGCGGGCGTGCGCGCGCAGCCCGTCCCCATCGGCATCGTCGCGTACACCGTGTTCGCGACCGTGCTCTGGTTCGCGCGCCTCAGACTGCCGCTCGCGCGCCATGCCCACCCGCCGCTTCGCCCGGATCTCGCGCCGCACCTTCGCGCTCCGGTCGATCGCGCGCGCAGCCTCCTCGAAGAGGCCGACGCCATTCTTCGCGGGCGCGAGAAAGACATTCAACGCGATCTCAGCCTCCACGAGCGTAAGCAACTCGACGCCGATCTCGAGGGGCTTCGCGCCGCGATGGACGCGCAGCCGTTCGATGAAGAGGCGTTCGTCGATGCGCTCGTGCGCGCCGATGGCGAGGTCGACGTTCGCCTCGGTCGCTGGCGCAAAAGCGAAGTTCGCGAATACCTCGAGTCGATTCTCATCGCCGTGGCCGTCGCACTGGCGCTTCGTCAGTTCGTCGTCGAGGCGTTCAAAATCCCCAGCGGATCGATGATCCCGACGCTGCAGGTGGGCGATCACATCTTCGTCAACAAGTTCGTCTACGGCCCGGCGATCCCCGGCGTTCACGCCCGCGTCTGGACGAACATGCCGCCGTCCCGCGGCGACGTGATGGTGTTCGCGTTCCCCGAGCGGCCCGAGCAAGACTTCATCAAACGCGTGATCGCGCTTCCGGGCGACAAGCTCGAAGTGAAGAACGGGCACCCGTGGCTGAACGGCTGGCAGGTGCCCAACTGCTATGTCGGCGTCTATTCGTACAACGAATACGACACGTCCTTCGCGCGCCACGAAGGTGATCTTTACGTCGAGTACCTCGAAGACGAGGCGTACCTCACGCTGTTCGACCGCGTCACGAACGGCCTGCCGATGGAGATTCAAGGCCCCTTCACGGTGCAGCCCGGCGAAGTGTGGGTCATGGGCGACAACCGCAACAACAGCCACGACTCGCGCATGTGGTGGGGTGGCAAAGGCGGCGGCGTCCCTTACGCGAATATCAAAGGTCGCGCGCTCTTCGTCTGGTTGAGCCTCCCCGAAACGGGCATCGACTGGTCGCGCATCTTCGCGCCCGTCATGGGGCGCCCGCGCTTGCCGGCGCCGATGAAAGCGCTGCAACCGGCCATGGACCGATGCTTCAAAGAGCGGCCGCCGCTGGATAAAACGCACCCTCCAAGGTGAGCGCTCCCACCCGCATGCTGCGGCCTGCATGGCGTCGGTCGCCATCGCTCGACGAACGGGAAGTACGTCTCGCTCAGGCTTCCTACCCGCGCGGGTCTTCGCGACGGCGGCTGGGAGTGCTCACGCTCAGGAGCTCGATGGGAGCTTGAGCGGAGCCGGCTTACTTCTTCGGTGCCGGCTTGGGCGCGTCGCCTGTTTTCGCGGGCGCGGGCTTGGCGGGAGCAGGCTTCCCCTTCGGCGGCATGAGCACCGAGTCGATGACGTGGATCACTCCGTTGCCGGCCTCGATGTCCTTCGCTGTGACCTTGGCTTTGCCATCGAGCGTGACGCCCTTGTCGTCGGCTTTGATCTTGAGCTCGCTCCCCTGAACCGTCTTCGCGGAGGTGAGCTTCGCGATATCGGCCGACATCACTTTGCCCGCAATCACGTGGTACGTGAGGACGCCGGTGAGCTTCTCTTTGTCCTTGAGGAGAGCGTCCAGGGCGCCCTTCGGCAGCTTGGCGAACGCGTCGTCGGTCGGCGCGAACACCGTGAAGGGGCCAGGGCCTTTGAGCGTGTCGACGAGGCCGGCTTCGGTGAGCGCCTTCGCGAGCGTCGTGAAGTGGCCGTCCTTGAGTGCCGTGTCGATGAGGTCAGGCTTCGCATTTTCGGCCTTCATGTCGCCGGGAATGAGCACGGTGTCGATGACGTGAATCACGCCGTTCGACGCCTCGATGTCCGACGTGAGCACCTTCGCATTGCCCACCATCACCGTCGTGCCGTCGACCTTGATGCCGACCTCCTTGCCACTCACGGTTTTTGTCGACGTCATCTTCGTCACGTCGGCGGCCATCACCTTGCCGGCGACGACATGGAACAGCAGAACCTGCGTGAGCTTGTCTTTGTCCTTGAGAAGCGCATCGAGCGCCTCTTTCGGCAGCTTCGCGAAGGCGTCGTCCGTCGGCGCGAAAACGGTGTACGGCCCCGGACCCTTGAGCGTTTCGAGGAGCCCTGCCGACTTGAGCGCGGCCGCGAGCGTGTTGAACTTGCCGGCGGCGACCGCCGTATCGACGATGTCCTTCTTCTGCTCGGGCGGAGGCGCTTCCGCCGTGGGGGCCGTCGTCACCTCGGGCACCTTGGGCTCGGGCTTCGCATCGTCACCACAGGCAACGAGAGCACCGGCAAGCGAGAGAAACGCGACGGTCGACCAGATTCTCATGAAGTGTACCTCTTTCGAGTGATTTCGAGCGGAATTGCCGGGGCCACGGTATCGCTTCGAAGCGTCGCAGCGCGCAAAAACGCACGGCCAAAAGCGCATCCGTAAGCGCTCGAAACCGCGCGTGCTCGACGCCGAGCGCGTGAGCGACCATGGTGAGCGCCCATGAGTCGGACAGCGCATTCGGGAACGTCGGGACTGGCAACTACCGTTCGCCTGCGCGGTCGCGCGCGCGGGCTCGCGTTCGCGCTGTTGGCGCTCGCCAGCCTCGCAGGCGCGGCAGG
>JANXMC010000018.1 GCA_025354825.1 Myxococcales bacterium | reverse complement strand
CGGGAGGCTTCGGAAGCTGCTCGACCGCGATGCGGAGGATGTCGTCTTACGCTTGGCGCTCGCGGACATGCAGCTCCGCCAAGGTGACCTCGACGGCCCGCGAGCACTCCTGCGACCCCTGGTCGAATCAACGGATGCTCCCGGCCTCGCGCTCTCCCGCTACGCGCACCTATCAGCACTTGCGGACGATGACGAAACCGCGCGCATCTACTTCCGGCGTTGCCTGGACAGCCATCCCGGAGCACAAGTGTGCGCTGAGCCTCTCGTCGTCCTCGAGATGAACGATGGGAAATGTGCGGAGGCAGAACAGGTTCTGCAGCGACAGCTTTCGGTCACGCCCGAGCCGGACGCTTACCGGAACCTCGCGTCGACGTTGCAAGCACAAGGGGCCGCCGCGGAGGAGATACTTCCCGTTTTGCGTAATTGGGTTCGCGCGTCGCCGGAAGATCAGCGCGATCGTAATTCGATTAGAGCAGATATTGGAGTTGCCCTCGCATCCGGAAAGCTCCGGGACGCATTGTCGCTCTACAATCATCTCGGTGTCTCCCTGCACGACGTGACGGACGACGTCGAGCAGTTCGACTACACGGCCTCCCGAATGGCGCTCGAGGCCGAGCTCGGACTGCATCAAGCGGCAGTCACGACGCTTGCCGCATACACGAGGGACCGCAATTCGTTCCAGCGCGATATCTCCGGCGAGGACAACGTGTCGTATCTGCAATCGCTCGGCGCGGAGATGTCGGTGCTCCCGTGGAGCGAGTGGGTAACAAAGCGCGATCATCGGTTGGCGAATCCGAACGAGGTGGATCACCAACTCGATGGGATGGCCCGCAGCTGGCTGCAGCACTTCGCAATCCCGGCGACCGATCGATCAGGCGCCGAAGAAGCTCTGAGCGTGTTCCCCGCGTACCTGCCACTGCTCCATCGTTCGGATCGCGACTTCGTTCAAGATGCTGCAGTGAGCCGCGTCTACGCGCTCGTAGGTCGCACTTCGGAAGCGATACCGTTCGCCGAGCGGGCAGCACGGTCTTGCGCCGGGCTGCAAGACCTCGTGCAGTTCACTCGAGCGCAAGCCGAGGCAGCGGATCTGTTGGCGAAAGTAGGCCGCGTTGCCGAGGCTTGCCGCGTTTACGCCGGAGTGCTGCGGCGTTTCCCACGCAGCTCGGGAAGCGTGACCGCGGAGCGCGTTGCAGCCAGCTCGAAACAAGTGTGTTCCACGAGCAAGAACGCAATCGAGTTTGCCGGCCTCTGGTAGCTTTTTGCTCGCTGCTTCGAAACGCGAAGCTCACCGCCCGTCCGCGACATAAGCCAGCGAGAACCCCTGCCTCGGCGGCGCGCTTCCCGCTCGCAGTCGCGCGCGCCACGCTTCGTCCGTGAGCCTCAGCGCCGCCGGCTGCGCAAATTCGTAATGCGCCGACGACGCGCCGACCGCCAATACCAGCCGTCCCGATCCGGGCTCGCGGACAACCAAATACAGATCATCGATGGGGCCCGTCGCCTCTTCGAGAACGCGCGCACCTTCGACGTCGATGTGCACGTCGACGATGAGCGGCACGTCGGCTTCGCCCGATCGCGACAGGCGCGCGTCCAGTAGATCCAAGCGAGACGGCAGCGACGCCAGCAGCGCGGCGTCGTCGCCGCCGAGGGGCTCGTCGTTGGCCTCGCGCAGCGCGACCCGAAGGCAGCCCGTGAGCAGCGTTTCCACCTCGGCGAGCACACGCTGACCTGGCGCGTCCTTCGGGACGCTCGAGAGGCGCGCCAAGCCCGTCTTCGTCTGGCGCACGAGCGATAGCAGTTTGCCGATCGCTTCCGGGTGCACTTCGACGAAGCCGCGCGCCGACGACGGCCTCACCGCGGGTGCGGCCTCTTGCCCGAGGGATCGCCGCGCGAAGGCGACGCTGTCGTGGCGAAGCACCGTCCACAAATTGAGGGCGACCTCGATCTTGCGATCGCGCCACGCGCCCGTCGATGCGTAGGGCTGGCTCCCATCGGCCGCCGACGACGTGAGGTACGTGCTCACCACGTCGAGCCCCGATCGGTACAGCGACGCGTGGCGCGCGGCGCTGTCGTCGTGGGCCTCGGTGCGCCGCGCCAGCAGGGCATTTCGCGTCGCCACGTACCCTTCGTAGGCCTCGTCCCCCGCAACGCGCGACGCCTCGCGCGCCTCGCCCGAACCGAGCCACCCCGCGACGTCGAGACCCGACGGAAGCGTGCGACGTTGCGGTCGTGGCGCGCCTCCATCGGCGGCCGCGCCCGCTTCGAGATGGCCGAGGCGAGGCGCGACGAGGGCCTGCAAAACAGCGGCGTCGGCAGGCGCGCGCGCGCCCACCACACGCATCGAGAGAGACGCCGCGGGGAACGGCGCATCGACCGAAAAATCGCCGGCGCGCGACGCGACGATGCCGCCCGCGCCGTCGTAGATGCGCGTGACGTGGGCGCGCGCCGCGGCTTTGCGCACCCTGTCGATGAGCACGACGTTCTCGATGGCCGCCGCGTTCCGCACGTCAAGGCCGGCCGCGAGGGCGATCTGCGAGAGCTCCGGCGGTGACAAGTCGTCGGACGCGCCGCCCACGAACGCCGCGACGCGCGCGACGGTTGCCCACGATTTCGCGATCTCTTTGTCGACCTCGGCGTCGAAAAGGCGCGCCACCAAGAGCGCCGCGCGCGTTTGTGCTCGCGCTTCGCTCACCGAAATGCGCGCCCCCTCGGCCTCGCTCCGCGCGAGCACCAAAAACGGCGCATGGGAGAGCCACGCGAGGGCGCGGTAGAGCCCCGCGCGCGCGTCCTTCTCTTCGAGCGCACCCCGCGGCGCGAACCCCGCGTAGTCGAGCATCGACCCCGTCAAAAGGCTCTCGGCCGCCGCGGCGTGGGCCACGACACGCTGCCGCTCGGCCTCGACGACGGGGGCCAGATCCGGCGGCAGCGGGTAGCTCGCATCGGCCAGCGCGCGCGCCACTGCAATCACGCCGTGGGCCATCGCATAGGGCAAAATCAGGTCGCTCCGCGCGCCGCGCTCTTCGGCAGTGAGGCGCAGATCGAGCTGCGAGAGCATCGTCCCCAGCGCCGGCGCAAGCTCGCGATCCTCCGCCTCGGCGAGGGCCCGCGAGAACGCCGCGTGGGCAAGGCCGGTGAGCGCATCGAGCGTGATTACGTAGGGAACGTTGTCGTCCGCCAGCTCTTTGTAGAATACACCGAAGCGCATCGGCGCCGTCAGCGGCGACGGCGCGGGGACGACGACGAAACCGCGCGCGCGCAGGCGATCGCGCGCGGGGCCCGAGAGCCGCGCCCACCGCGACTCGGCGCCGTCGAGCTTCGCCACCTGCGCGTCGGTGAGCGGCATCGGTGTGGCCTTGCCCGCGGGATGGAGATCGAGGTCGGTCTCTTGCCACGTCAGCAGCTCGGCGGGTGTGGGCACGCCGCGACCGGCGTCGGCAGCAGCCTGCGTTGGCGTCGTGAGTGTAACGCCCGAGGCGGGCGCAGGCGCTGCCGCGCGCTTCCCGACGTGCGGCACGTGGGCCTCCGTGCAGGCCGAGAGCACGAGGGCTGCCATCGCGAGACGCCCGCGCGTGAAGGAAGGAAGGGACCGCACCGGGGGCAGAGTTTACGCTAGCCCGCGCCCGGCGCGTCGGGCGAGATTCGCCCATCGCCGTGACGTCGCCTTCACCTTTATCGCCGCCGCCGCCGCCGCCGCCGCCGCCGCCGCCGCCGCCGCCGCCGCCGCCGCCGCCGCCGCGTAACCCGTTCGCCTCGAAGAAGAAGCGCGGCGCACCACCGCGTCCGCAGAAGACGCTGTCGCTTCTGTTCGATCCGGGCGTCTTGCGTGGCTTCGCCCTCGGCGCGGTGGCCATCGGCGCGTGTCTCTACGCGCTCGTGCGCGCGTACACGCACAAGCCGCCGCCGATGGTTCGGTATGTGGAAGCCGACGCGAGCGCGCCGGCTGTGTTTGGGGAAGTGCCCGCGCCGGACCTCGAAATCGAGCCGCCGCCCGCGCCTGCCTCGTCGCATCCGCCACCACGCTAAGGGGGCCCCGGAAAAGCGCGCTCGCGCCGTGCGTGCTAAGGCGTGGCGGCCCTGCCATGGCGAAAGACGACTTCCTCGTCATCCACGAGATCTACGCGAGCATTCAAGGCGAATCGACGTTCGCCGGGCTCCCCTGCACCTTCGTGCGAACGACAGGGTGCAACCTCCGCTGCACCTGGTGCGACACCACGCAGGCTTTTTACGGCGGCACGCGCACGTCCCGCGCCGAGGTCCTCGCGCGCGCTCTCGCCACCGGCACCAAGCTCGTCGAGCTCACGGGCGGCGAGCCGCTGCTTCAGCCCGGGACGTTGCCGCTCATGCGCGAGCTCGCCGACGCGGGTCGCACCGTCCTCATCGAGACCAGCGGCGAAGCCGACGTCTCCGACGTCGACGTGCGGGTGCACAAAATTATGGATCTCAAGGCCCCCGGCTCGGGCGAATCGCACCGAAACCGTTGGTCGAACCTGAATCACATCACCGAACGCGACGAGATTAAATTCGTCCTCGCGAGCCGCGAAGACTTCGAGTGGATGCGCGCGGTGATTCGCGAGCGCGAGCTCACGGCCCGTACGCCGAAGCTTCTCGCGAGCACGGTCTTCGGCAAGCTGGCCGCCCGTCAACTCGTCGAATGGGTCGTGGCCGACGCGCTCCCCGTCCGCGTGCAGCTCCAGATGCACAAGTACATCTGGGCGCCGGAGCAACAGGGAGTCTAGCGGCTCACGACAGCGTGCCGACGTCGACGCGCTCGGCGTAGAAGCGGCCGTTTTCGTGCTGCTTCACGACGCCGCACGCGTCTTTCGGATCGTGTGTGAAGAAGACTTTCCCTTGGTGCGCCGCGAGGTCGCCGAGGAGCGCGGTCTTCTCGTCGACGAGCAGCTCGGGGTAGCGGTCGTAGCCCATGGTGATGGGCGCGTGGACCCACGGCATGCCGGGGATCAGATCCGCGACGAACACGACGGGACCGCTCGCGAGGTTCACCTGCGCCAGCATGAGGCCCGGCGTGTGGCCGCTCGAAAAGCGGAACGTCACGAGAGGCGCGAGGTCGCTCTGCCCGTCCTCGCCGACGAGCACGAGACGGCCCGAGGCCTCGAGGAGCGCGTTGAGCGAGGGGACGAACGACGCGCGGTCGCGCGCATGGGGAGCCTTCGCCCGCGCCCAGTGGCTTGCGCCGACGTAGAACTTCGCCTTCGGAAAAAGAAGCCGCTGCGGGCCGTCGTCGAAGGCCGACAAGAGGCCGCCCGCATGGTCGAAGTGCAGGTGCGAGAGAACGACGGCGTCGATCTCTTCGTGGGGCGCGCCCGCCGCGCTGAGGTTTTTCGCGAGAACGTGGTCGCTCTCGACGACGCCGAAACGCTCACGCATTTTCGGATCGAAGAACGCGCCGATGCCGGTCTCGAACAGAATGTTCCGCCCGTCGTCGGTCGTCAGGAGAAGCGCGCGGCACGCGAGGGTGATCCGGTTCTTCTCGTCCGGCGGAGACCACGTCTCCCAGAGCGGGCGCGGCGCGTTGCCGTACATCGCGCCACCGTCGAGCTTTTGCGTATTGCCGTCGATCGCCCGCAGCTTCATGGGCGACAACCTAATGCCGAAAGGCGCGCTCGTCCTGGAACGAGGCGCGCCTTTCCGAGTCTCGTATTACGAACGTACTATCAGGCGCGAACGACGCGACGACGGGGCGGCGTCGCTCCGCCTGCGCGTGCAGCCGCGGGGGCAGAGCCGGCGCTCTTCGGAGCGGCAGGCGCCGAGCCGGGCGCCGAGGGGGCTTTCGCCGCTTTGGCAGGCGCGGCGGCGGGTGCGCCGTCGACCGCTTCGATTTTAATCCGCGGATCGCGATCGTCCGGCTCGCGTGCGGCCGCGGCGAAGGCGGTGGCGACGGCCGAGGAGACCTCGACGGTCGACGTGGTCGGGCCGATGTCGATGGAGCCGACGTCGGACCCTTGGATTCCACCGCGACGGCAGACGAGCGCGAGCATGCGCCGCGCATCGGCACCGTGGCGCTGACCCCAGGTCACGTGGAAGGCGCGAAACGTTTTGCCCGACTGCGGTCGCCCCTCGACAGAGCGGCGGTCGCCGACGACGCGCGGGGCGTCGCCCCCGCTAGCCTGGTTGTAGCCGCCGTCGCGGCTATCACGGCCGGCCGGGCGAGCGTCGTAGCCGTCGCGCGGACCGCGCGAGCGCGGCGCGTAGACTTCGGCCTGGCCGCCCCGTTGCGGGCGGCGATCGTCGACGCCGCCGGGCGCCGCGTAGCGCTCGGGGCGCGGCGGCGGCGCCATGCGGATTTCGCGTGGCGGCGTGGGGCCTGCGTGGCGAACGCGAGCGAGCAGGCGAACGACGAGCGTGAGCGGATCGACCTCGGCGAGAAGGCGCGTCGCAAGCCTGCGAACGCGTGCGTCCGGCGCCAGCTCGTCGTCGGTGTGGGGCGCGCCGAGCTCGCTGCGGAAGCGCTCGTCGGCGGCCTTGAGGATCTGCTCCGGCGTCGGGACGGGAAGCTCTTCGGCATGAACGCGCGCGCGGCGAATCATCCGGATCGCCATCTCGCGCTCCGACGGCGTGATGAGGAGAATGCTCTTCCCCTTGCGACCGGCGCGTCCGGTGCGGCCGCTTCGGTGGGTGTAGACCTCGGAGTTGCCCGGGAGGTCGGCGTGGATGACGCGCGTGACGTCGGGGACGTCGATTCCGCGGGCCGCGACGTCGGTGCCGACAAGGATCGCGAGGTGCCCCGCGCGGAACGCCTCGAGGGCGCGCGTGCGCTCCGACTGGTCCATATCGCCCGTGATGGGCGCCGCGGCGAACCCGAGGTCCGAAAGGCCGCGCGCAATGTTGGCGGCGCCTTCGCGTGTGCGGGCGAAGATGAGCGTCTGCTCCGTGGGCGCGAGGAGGATCAAGTTCACGAGCGCGTCGTTGCGCGACATCGGCGGAACAACGTGAACTTCGTGGGCGATGTCGACGTTCGCCTCGCCGAGGCGCGTGCCCTCGACCGCGACCGCATCTTTTTGGTAGCGGCGCGCGAGGGCCATGATGTCGCGCGAGAACGTCGCCGACACGAGGAGCGTCTGACGCTCGGCGGGGAGCTTGCCGAGAATCGCCTCGAGGTCGTCGCGGAAGCCCAGGTCGAGCATCTGATCGGCCTCGTCGAGAACGACGGCGGCGACCTGCGAGGCGTCGATGGCGCCGCGATCGAGATGGTCGAGAAGCCGGCCCGGCGTCGCGACGACGACCTCGGGGCCGCCCTTCAGGACGCGGAGCTCGTCGCGGACGCTGGTGCCGCCCGTAACCTGCACGACGTTGGCGCGAATGCCTTCGAAGAGCCAGGCGAGCTCACCGCGAACCTGGGCCGCGAGCTCGCGCGTGGGCGCGATGACGATGGCCTTGGTGCCGGGCGTGCGGTTCGGCACGTCGAGGAAGCGCGCAATGGCGAAGCCGAGGGCCACGGTCTTGCCGGAGCCGGTCTGGGACGAAATACGGAGGTCGCGCCCGACGAGCGCGGGGTCGAGCACCGCCTCTTGGACGGTGGTGAGGCTATCGAAACCGCGCGCAATGAGCGCGGCGCGAAGCGCGGCAGGGACTCGCTCGAAGGTGACTTCGGGGTCGACGGAATCGGGCGAGACAGAAGAGTCGGGCGAGTCGTCGTCGGGGGCGATGCTGGTCTGGGACATGAGGGGGCGGCACCCTAGCAGGCCAAGGCCCCGCGCGCCCGAAGCCCCCCCAATTCTGGCCTAACCACCCCCTACGAACACCCCGCGATCACCCCAGCCTTCACGAGAGCGAGAGTCGAGAGGAAAGAGAGGCGGGGAGGCGGGGAGGGTGAGGGAGGGGTGGAACTTGGGGGGCTGACCGGCAGCGATTGCGGTCTACGAATAAATCTCGACCTCCCTTTTCCTCCCCGCCTCCCCGCCTCTCTTTCCTCACAGATCTGCGCGAGGTGCGCGTGTTTCTAGGTGCGTTCGCCGGTGAGGAACTCGCGGAAGTGGAGGACGTCTTCGCGGGAGCCGACCACGAGGGGCGTGCGCTGGTGGAGGGCGGTGGGGAGAACGTCGAGGATGCGTTCGGCGCCGTTGGTGGCCATTCCGCCGGCCTGTTCGAAGAGGAACGCGAAGGGGTTCGCTTCGTAGAGGAGCCGCAGTTTGCCGTCGGGGCTCTTTTTGTCGGCTGGATACGCGAAGATGCCCCCCTTGAGGAGCGTGCGGTGGGCGTCGGCGACCAGCGACCCGACGTAGCGCTGGCCGTAGGGGAGGCCGTGGTCCTTGTCCTCGCTGTTGATCCAGTCGGCCCAGCGCTGCGCGCCGGGGGCCCAGCGCTCGTAGTTGCCTAGGTTCGCCGAGTAGCAAGCGCCCTTCGGCGGGCAGCGGATGTTCGGGTGCGACAGGAAGAACTCGCCGACGTTCGGGTCGAGGGTGAAGCCGTGCACTCCGTGACCGGTCGTGAGCACGAAAATCGTCGACGGGCCGTAGAGCGCATACCCGGCGGCGACGATGTCGCGACCGGGCTGGAGCGCGTCGTCGAGGATCGGCTTCCCCTCCCGCGTGCGGCGGCGGTAAACGGCGAAGATCGTCCCGATGCTGACGTTCGTGTCGATGTTGCTCGAGCCGTCGAGCGGGTCGAACAGAACGACGTACTTCCCCGATTTCTCGTTGAAGATCGCCTCTTCGAGCTCTTCGCTCGCGAGCAGACAGCAGTGGCCGCTCCGCTCGAGGACCGAGAGCAGAACCTCGTTCGCGTACTCGTCGAGCTTTTGAACCTCTTCGCCCTGCACGTTCGTGTCGCCCGTATAGCCGAGCATGTCGGCCAACCCCGCCGAGCGGACGCGCGACGTGATGATGCGCACGGCGAGCGAGATGTGGTTGAGCAGCGATGTGAACTCGCCCGACGCACCCGCGGCGGCGCGCATTCCGAGGAGCACGTGCTCGCGAAGAGTCGTGCCCACGACGGGCGGATGCGGCGGATGGGCAGACGGGCGAAGCGAGTCGGACATGGGGCTCCTGGAGAGGCGACGGCGGCAGGCGGCAGGGCTGGCAGGCGAGTAAGGGCGAATACCGATTAACGGTGACGAGAATGGCCTCAATCGGCGGGCGTCGACAACGGACGATTGCCGCGCGGATGGGGGAGCGTTTTCTAGCGCTTCGCGTCACGCAAGCAAGGCGAGTGTAGTGACGCACCTGTGCGTGACGAAAGTCTGTCAGACTCGGACTGCGCGTCTTGCCCGGGCAATGCGCGACGGCTAAAAGTCCAGCGCGCTTTCATGCGAAGGCAAATCGCACGGCTGAAAAAGCGTGCCCACGTCACGAGAGAATGAAGGAGAAGCTAGCGATGGCGTCGACTGACCGCGTGAAGGAAATCCTGTCTTGGTACGGGTCCGACAACCCCGGAACGAAGACCAACATCGCACGGCTCTTGAATCACGGCACGCTCGCCGGCACCGGAAAGCTCGTCATTCTCCCGGTCGATCAAGGGTTCGAGCACGGCCCCGCGCGCTCGTTCGCGCCCAACCCGGACGCGTACGATCCCGATTACCACTTTCGCCTCGCCATCGACTCGGGCTGCAACGCCTACGCGGCGCCCTTGGGCTTCATCGAAGCCAGTGCGGACAAGTTCGCAGGTCAGATTCCGCTGATCCTCAAGACGAACAACTCCGACACCCTCGCGAAGATCGACCAGCCGTGCAGCGCGGTCACGTCGTCGGTGAAGGACGCTCTTCGCCTCGGCTGTATCGGCGTCGGCTTCACGATCTACCCGGGCTCCGGGCAGCGCAACACGATGTACGAAGAGCTCCGTGAGCTCATCGCCGAAGCCAAGGCCCACGGCCTCGTCTCGATCGTGTGGGCCTACCCGCGCGGCGCCGGCATCTCGAAAGAAGGCGAGCAGTCGGCGGATGTGACGGCCTACGCCGCGCAGATCACCGCGCAGCTCGGCGCACACATCATCAAGATCAAGCCGCCGAAGGATTTCGTCGAGCAGGCCGAGGCGAAGAAGGTCTTCGAGAAGTACGCGATTCCCACGAAAACGCTGACCGACCGCGTGAAGCACTGCGTGCAGAGCGCCTTCAACGGCAAGCGCATCGTCATCTTCAGCGGTGGTGAAGCGAAGGAGACCGACGGCCTCCTCGCCGAAGTCCGCGAGATCGCGGCAGGCGGAGCGTTCGGCTCGATCATGGGGCGCAACGCTTTCCAGCGCCCGCGCGCCGAGGCGATCAAGCTCCTCCAGACGGTGCAGCAAATTTTCAAAGACGCCGGGTGATAGATTGGGGGGGTGCGCGGAGCTGTTCGACTCGGTCACCCCCCTCCGTCACGGTCTCGTTTGCGGCGCTCCGCGGCGTTCTCTGCCCGTGGGGCGCTTGCGTTTTGTGCTCTTTTCGTAGGCGTTACGGCGACCGCATGCGCGGGACGCCGCGCCGTGACGCCGCAGCCGACGCCCATCGCCGCCGCCGTGACCGCGCCTCCCGCCTCGCCACCGGCGCCGGGTGACCCGCCCGCGAAGGCGCCCGAGCGTCGGGCGAAGCTGCTGTACGAGCTCAATGGGAAGAAGTTCCCGCTGCCCCTCGTCACGGGGACGATCGGCGGCGAGGCGACGCTGATGCTCGTGGATACGGGCGCCAATTCGCACGTCATCGCGGGTTGGCTGGCGCGCAAGGTCGGGCTGAAGCTGCGCAAGCTAGGCGACCTCGGGACAGACCACGCGGGCCGCGCGATCTCCACGTCGCGGACCGAGGCGCCGAAGATTGTCATCGACGGCTGGGGCGCGGTCCCCGACGGCCCGGCGCTCGTGGCCGACGTGCCGGACATGATCGAGAAAATGGGGATAGGCGCCTTCGTGTCGCCGCAGCAGCTCGCCGAAAGCGGAGGCGTGCTCGTGCTCGACTTGGCCCACGGCGAGCTTCACGGGTCGACGTTGGCCGACGCCATCGTGGAAATCTCCCTGCGGGGAAAGCCCCTCGCCACCAACGGCGTGCGCCCCTGTGTCGACGACGCGAGCGCGATCAAAGGGCTCGCGTACGTGCTCCCGGCGCTCATCGAGGGGAGCTCGGCGCAGCTGCTTCTCGACACGGGCGCCCAGCGCACCGACCTGCTCGCGCCAAGTAAAGTCGGCCGTGGCCTCGTGGCGCGGAGCATCGCCAACAAAGAATCGATGTACGCCGCGAGTGGCAAGTTGGTCACGCGCACGGTGAAGGGCGCGAACGTTCGAATTGGCGAATTCTCGATTACCGCCGACGTCGACATCGTCCCCGGCGCACAAGATCCGGTCTGCCCGCGGGACGGCGTGGTCTCGATGGATGTCTTGCGCAATTGCGTATTGGTCTTGGGCTCGAAAGACATCATGGGCCGCTGCGGCCTGTGATGCGGGGGAAGCAGCGACCGATTACGCGGGGGTCGTGTGAGAGGTTCGAAACGCGTGAACGAGCTCTGCGCGCGTTCGCACGCCGAGCTTTTGGTAGATCCGCCGAAGCTGATTGGCGACCGTGTGCTCCGACGTTCCGCGTGAGCGCGCGATCGACGCTGTGCTCGCACCGGTGACGATGACGCCCGCCACCTCGCGCTCGGCGACCGTCAGCCTCGCGAAGAGCACGGCGTTTTGTGCAGCGGGGAGCGCGAGCACGGCAACCTCGTCGATGCCGTCGCCGAGAGGCACGTCGAACCGCTCGGCGGCGCGCCCAAGCGCGCCCTTCGCCCACGCGAGAGCCACGAGGTCGACGCGGCTTTGGCACCCGAGCTTTCGCAAAAGCTGACTCACAGCCGTGGCGACCGAGCCTGCGGGTAGTCCCAACGCAAACCCTATTTCCTTATTGCTCGCACCCCTTGATGCGTAATGCAAAACAGCCGACTCGTGCGCGGTGAGCGCCCGCGGATCGCGAACGTCGGGGCGGTTGCGATAAGCGGCAATGTAGCGTCGACCGTCGCTCTCCCACTTTTCTACGAGCGACCACTCGCCTGCGACGAGCCCTTGCCAAAGCTCCAACGCGCGCTCGGGATCGCGTCGCTCTTTTGAGGTGCGCGCGCGCTCCATCCGTCGAACCGACGTCATGAGCGCGTCTCGCGCACTGCTGCTTTTTCGCGGCTGCCCTTCGGCGTGAAGGACTTTGCCGTCCGGCGCGAGGACGGCGTCGGCCTGGACCGCGCTTTCGACGAGGCGCCTTCGGAGACGCATCCCCGCGGCGATGTGAAGGCCGACGCGGCGCCAAATCCCACGCACGCGAGGGGCGGTATCCATCGTCCCGCCCGCGGGGCCGCTCAAATCGACGGCGTGGCCTTCACCGTCCTGCGCGAATACCGAAAACGAATCCGTAATTCCGATCTCACGCCCAAGCCTTCGGAGATGCAGCGTCCCCGGGTGGTCGTGGCCGAGTACTTCGCCAAAGCCGCCGCAGATAATGGCATGACGGGCCATCACATCAAGAACCGCATTGGGCACTTCGCGATTGAGCTGCTCGGCGAGGGCGCCGAAGCGAGGATCGAGCGCGCGCTCGACATAGGCGGGCCTGAGCGTGAGCGTCGCGGCATCAACCACGCGCGCGAGCCATTCGGTGTCTGTGCCTACAAGCGAATACCCGGCTTCGACGACATCGACGGACTTATGCGCAGTCGATTTTCTGGTTTGGCTCACTGGGGGAGCGTATCCCGCGCGGACCGACGTATCTACACGGGTTTTTGGCGACGAGCCCGTCAATGAGGTCAATAAGCTGCCTACGCTCGCAAATCGAATTGGGATGGTGCGAATCACCTGCACCCCGATACCGTCGAATAGACACAACACTTAGGGAGGTGTCCGAATGCGTGTGCAGACCTTGGTCTCGATGATCTCGTTGGGTTCCGTTGCCGTGGTAGCGGCGTGTAGCTCGTCACCCGACAGCACACCTACGGCGGACGCGGGCGTTCCCACTGCCGATGCGGGCGCAGACGGGCCGACCTGCCTCGACAAGTCGCCCGCGTCGGGCTTTTCAAACGTATCGAGCGGCGACGGGAAGCTCGGGACCTACGGCGAGAACACGGCGATGGTGCTCGACGAGAAGGGCGACCCGGTTATCGCGTTCGTTCATCACAGCCCGAGTGGCGCGTCGGGGGGGGACGATTCGCTTCTCTACGTCACGCGCTGGGATCGGTGTACGGCGTCGTTCACGGCGCCCGTCGTCGTCGACACCGTGGGGGGCGTAGGCGACAGCTCCGGAACGCGCGAAGTGGCCATTGCACGCGACGCATCGACGGGCTCATACGCGCTCGCGTTTCAACATATCGGTCCACCGCCGCCAGGCATGGCGAACAAAACGTCGGAGGTATGGGTCGCGCAGTCGACCGATGGCGGCAAGACGTGGGCGAAGTCGCAATTGAGCGAGCACGATCAGGCGGCCGAGGGGGACGCGCATCCTGCGGGGACACCGGGCATCGCGATGGCCGGCGGCAAGATCTTCGTGGCCTACAACCAGATCTCGGTTCCCTGTGATGCCACCGATGCGTCCAAGGGGCGGTGCGACGGTTGGTATGCGGAAGGGGCGCCCGGGTCGTGGACCCGCAAGCGCCTCCCGAAGCTCGATGGTGGGTTCGGCCTCACAGCGGGGGAACCTGTGAACGTCGCGGTGGACTCGGCAGGGAAGCCTGCGATCGCCTATTTGGAATCGCCCGAGACCGCGTACAACACCCAAGTCGCGTTCTGGCGACCGGGTGACCCGACGGCGGTCAAAGTGGGAGACTCGGGCGGAAAGCAGAACGACAGCCCGTCGTTGAGCCTCGCATTCGATGGCCTCAAGCCGCGCATCGTGGCGCAGCTCGTCGTCCCGTCGACGGGCGACAACGAGCTTCTCTACTTCGCGTCGGACAACGGCTCGACGTGGTTCGCTCCTGTCACGCTCCCCCACGACAAGGGCGACGGCACGGGCTTCTGGCAGTCCCTCGCCATCGACGGCAAGGGCAATCTCGCCGTGAGCGCAACGGCCAATACGGGCACGGGCGACGGCGTTTGCGGCGCGCCCAAGCTCTCCCGCTCGGCGGACGGTGCCGCGTGGACGACCTGCGGCGAGGACACCACAAAGACCCACGGCGCCACGAGCGGCCGCTTCGTCACGTCAGCCTTCGCGCCGGACGGAAAGTTGGTCGTGGCCTTCGAGCTCACGAACAACCAAGCCGACACGCTCGGAACAGGCGTTGCGCTCTGGCGCGAGCCCTAAATCCAATACGCGGAGAGTGCATTCACCGGGCATCAGGCGGCCTGGTGAATGTGCTCGAGCGGAGACAGGGTGAGTCGAACACCATGCCGGGTAACGGGCACGCTTCGCTTAGCAGGCGAGCTTGGCACCACTGCCAATTCTGAATCCAGGTGGTGAGATTTCGTGTCGCTCACCACGACAGGAGAAATGGTTACTGCATGAGCGCGTCGCTTGCGTTTCCCCAGAGAAGTACAACGCAAACGCGACGCGCTTGTCAGCTCGCAATCAGAAGCAGCCCGCTGGACTGCTCTACTTTGGTCGCATGCGCGCAGTACGGCGACCAGATCTCCGGCATGCCTCCGTCGTCGATCGAGAGAAACGACACCGGAAGTGTCTTGGGCCTATAAGGCTTACAAAGCAGTCGCATTCCAGCCTCGGCGGGCGTGCGGCTTCCTTTGTGGCTATTGCACGGGTAACAGGCTGCGACGATGTTCTCCCAAATCGTCTTCCCGCCTTTGTGACGGGGTACGACGTGGTCGTAACTTAGGTCGCGCGGCCCCTTTCGTTGACCGCAGTACTGGCAACGAAACGCGTCGCGCGTGAAGACGTTTACGCGCGAGAACTTCACGCCCTTTTTGACGCCACCGAACGGGCGCTTCAAACGCGCCACGGCGGGCGCACGAAGCGTGACGGACGGCGAGGAAATTGCGTCGTCGTACTCTTCGAGAACTTCGACCTTCCCAAGGAAGAACAGCGTAATCGCCGTCTGCCACGAGACGATCTTGTGGGGAGTCATCCATGGAGTCAAAAGGAGCGTTCGTATCGACATGACAAGCATCTAAGGTCTGGATTCCTGTTTTCTCTTTTTCATGAGCTTCATGAGTCGTTCTCGTTTTTGGATTCATGAGCCGGAGTGGCAGCAGTCGAACCTACGACAGTCGGTTCCAAAAACCGAGTGCTCTACCGGAGCGCGCGCTCGCCGGTCTCCGTCGGGAGAGAGAGAGAGAGAGAGAGAGAGAGAGAGTACCGGCTGGG
>JANXMC010000833.1 GCA_025354825.1 Myxococcales bacterium | reverse complement strand
GTTTGTGCGAGGGCCCATCCGGGCACGCTCAGCACGAGGGCGAGCGCAACCGTACTTGCGATTCTAAGTATGAGTCTGTAGTGGCCAATCACACGGTGTCGGAAGTGCTGCATTGCGGCGCGCAACCGTACTCATGAATCCCAATTGGGCCACCGCGTTATTCGGATTTCACGTGAATACGGTTGGCGACCACATCCGCGCGAAGCTCAGCCACTCGCTGTTTCACGGACTCGGGAATGCCCTCGGCGTGGGGCCCTTCGTGGATGTAGTCGATGGCCCCTTCGCGAATACCGAACACCTGCATTCCGGGTTTGAACTGACCGAAAGCGACGCCGCGCACCGCTTCGAAGACGACCACGTCGCACCGTTTGATCATGCTCGTGACGACGGTGCCGGGCATCTCGTCGTGCTGGTCGGCGTCGACGCCGATCGCGAGCACGTGAGCCTCTTTCGCCGCTTCGAAGACGCCGTGGCCCGTGGCGCCCGACGCGTGGAACAGCACGTCGGCGCCGGCGGCGATCTCGCTGATGCCGAGGGATTTCCCTTTCGACGGATCGCGAAATGCGTCGGGCGTGGGGCCCGCGTAGCCGCCGTGAACGCGGCACTCGGGGCACGCGGCCGCGACGCCGTGCTCGTAGCCGGCTTCGAACTTTCGAATGAGCGGGTTTTGCATCCCGCCGACGAACCCCACCTGCTTCGTCTTCGAGAGCAGGCCGGCGGTCGCGCCGACGAGAAACGCCCCTTCTTCGTCGCGAAAGCCGAGGCCGGCAACGTTGGGCGGCATCGTCGCAGCGGCCCCCGCATAGTCGATGCAGGCAAAATGAATGTCGGGATAGGCGCGCGCGACCGCGTTCACGTCGCTCGTGAAGTTGAACCCGACGCCGATGACGAGGTCCATCCCACGCGCCGCGAAGAGCCTGAGGGCCGCCTCGCGATCTTCGCCGCCGCTGGGCTCTAAGAACGAGACTTCGGCGCCGAGCTCGTGGTGGGCGCGGGCCAGACCAACCGCGGCCGCGTCGTTGAAGCTCTTGTCGCCACGCCCGCCGACCTCGAAAACGAGGCCGACGCGCACGGCGCGGGCGCCGGCAGGGGGAGCGGCGGTGTCGCGGACGGCGCCATCGGTGGTTCGGCGCGCGGGGACAAACGAGAGAGCGGCGCCCGTCGCCACGAGGGCTGCGAGCGCGCGAAGCGGCGTCCAGAAGGGGGCGCGCGGGGCGTCGGAGGGCGTTTGCGAGGGCGCCGGCACGCGGCGGAGGCTACCTCGCGACGGGCGTCGGCGGCGCCGGAACTGTGGCTGCCGTGGGCTCGGTCCCGATGTACGTGATGATCACGCGCGCGCGGCCGGCCTGGAGGAACGACGCCTCGGCGACGCGAACGCGCTCGAGGACGAACCATCGAAGCAGCCCCGCTCGCGCCTCTTCGTAGGGGACGTTGCGGAACGGGTGGCTCGCGGTGCGGTACGCCTCGCGCAGTTGCTCTTCGGACGGTCGCAAAATGGGGGTGAGCTGGCGATCGATGTAGAGCGCTGCGAGCGCTTCGCGAAAGACCAGCTCGTCGACCTCGGAGGCGTCGACGCCTTCGTAGGCGGCCGCCGCGGCAAGGGCGCCGGCGCCGCCGACGCGCGACTCGAGGGCGGCTCGCATGTCGGCCACGACCTTGAGCACCTCGTCGCGTTTCGGCGGAAGCTCGTGGGGGATGTTCCCCAAAAGCTCCTGGGCGACGTGGTGCTCAACGGCGGCGCGAACGTGCCGCTCGTCGATGGGTGCGCGAGGTCCCGCCCCCTCTTGCCCCATCATTTCGAAACGTGCTTCGAGCGCTAAAATGCGCTGGGAGATGAAACGCGGATGCGCCGGGCCGCCCGTCTCCGAGGCGACGAACCGCACGGCCGTAGCGTCGACGAGGACGGCGTCCGAAGCCGCCGCGTCCGCGCTGGACATCAACGCATAGACAGCCGCGGCCGCGGCGATCGCGAGCGCGATCGCACGCGAGCAGCTTTTCACGTCGCCTTGATCTCCTCGAGATCCGACGACGAGAGCGATGCCGACGAGAGCGGGCCGCCGCGCGTTGCCGCTGCGAGGGCCGCCGCTTCGGCGCGCTCTTGAATCTGATGCTCGTGGTGGTGGGCGAACCCTCGTGCGGCGCGCCGCGCTTTGAGGAACTCGGCGAAGCCGAGGACCATGTCGAGATCGCGCGGGCCGAGCCCTTCGGCGATCTCACGGAGCTGCTGGCGCATCGCTTCCGCGTTGCGCGTGCGACGCCCGCTCGTCGACTTCGGGCCGCCATCGACCTCGGAAAGCGGCGAGACGGAGCTCTCGGGCGCAAGCTCGCTCTCGGGACCGTTCGGCCCCTCGGCCCACTGCGGCCGCGGCGTCGCCCGAATCGCGTGCGCGCTCAGCCACGCCTCCATGAACGTGCGGAGGCGCTCGCTGCGAAAGCCGAACCAGCGCTCGCGCTCGGCCCCGTAGGACATGAGCACGTCTTTGAACCGCCGGAACGCACCTTTGCCGTCGATCGCGTGTGTGAGCTTCCCCCGAAGGTCGGCATCTTCGACCATCGGAATGAAGCGCTCCATCCAGCGGTACTGCTCGCGCGAGCTCACCGGATCGATTCGCAGATAATTACCGTCCGACGCGATGCGCACGTGCATCTGCGGGTCGGCTACGCCGTCGACGACGCGGAGAACCTCGCCTGTCGAGAGATGAAGATAACTATGAACCTCGGGAGCGTTGTTCTCGAACGCGTCCTCGAGGGCTTCCCAGTCGACGGGTACATCGCGTACCGCCCCTGGGTTTTGCGGGGGAAGATCCCCGGGATGAATTTGGTTCATACGAGCTCCCTTCCAACAAGCACGCGAGCAAGCAGCGTCATGGACGCGCCGGGTTGGTGTTTAAGGTCCAACACGGCTGGGAAGTTATCTCCCTGGGGCGTCATCGCCTGGGCTGAGCGATGATTCCCCGCAAGCACGGGGCTTGAGTGTGCCAAGGCTCTTAACGTCGCACGCCGTGATGCTGGACGGAAGCCCCGTGCAGCCAAGTTACTCAGGTTTGCGCGAAGTTGAGCGCTGGCGTCGATGCCGCGTCACGCTTGCGACGCGCCCTCACGTGCGTAGGCGCGCACGCTTCACGGCCTCGGCCCACGCGTGCGCACGTGAGGCGCGCTCCCCGTCCGGCACGGTTCGCGTGAAGCTTCTCTCGAGCTTCATCATGCTTCCGCCCGCACCGGCAGGCGGCCACGGGACGAGGCCGATGCCGACCCCCGCCAGCATCGCAGCGCCGCGTCCGGTCGATTCGATCTCGGTGGGGCGCTCTACGATGACGTCAGCGATGTCGGCCTGCATCTGGAGGAGGAGATCGTTTGCCGCCGCGCCGCCGTCGACGCGAAGTCGCGAGACGTCACGCTTTGCGTCTTGGGCCATGGCGGCGAGCAGATCGTGCACTTGGAACGCGATCCCCTCGAGCGTCGCACGCGCGATGTGGGCCGCCTTGCTGCCGCGGGTGAGGCCACAGATCGTCCCTCGCGCGTCGGGGTCCCAATAGGGAGCGCCAAGGCCTGCGAGGGCCGGCACGAAAACGACGCCATCGCTGGTTTCCACCTGACGCGCGAGCCCCTCGACCTCGGACGCGCTGCGTATGATCCCAAGCCCGTCCCGAAGCCACTGCACCGCCGCGCCGGCGATGAACGCGCTCCCCTCGAGGGCGTAGGTCACCTCGCCGCCGATTTTCCACGCCACCGTCGTGACGAGGCCGTGGGTGCTGAGAATCGGCGTATTGCCGATGTTCATGAGGGTGAACGCGCCCGTGCCGTAGGTGCACTTCGCGTCGCCTTCGTCGAAGCACGCCTGCCCGAAGAGCGCCGCCTGCTGGTCTCCGGCAATGCCCGCGATCGGAAGTCCGTCGGGCAGAAAGCCGAGCCCGTTCGTCTTGCCGACGACCTCGGCGCTCCCGACGATGCGCGGCAGCATGCTCGCCGGCACGCGGAAGAGGGCGAGGAGCTCGTCGTCCCACGCCGTGGTCTCAAGGTTCATCAAGAGCGTGCGCGACGCGTTGGTGACGTCCGTGACGTGCTCGGCGCCCCCGGTGAGCTTGCTCACGAGGAAACAGTCGATGGTCCCGAACGCGAGCTCGCCCGCGTCGGCCCGAGCGCGGGCACCGCTCACGTGGTCGAGCATCCAGGCGATCTTCGTCCCGGAGAAGTACGCGTCGATGACGAGGCCCGTGCGGGCGCGGACGCGATCGGTGTGGCCGGCGGCGCGGAGCTTCTCGCACTCGGGCGCCGTGCGCCGGCACTGCCAGACGATGGCGCGGTGAATCGGCTCGCCGGTCTTTCGGTCCCAAACGACGGTCGTCTCGCGCTGGTTCGTGATGCCGATCGCCGCGATGGATCCGCCGTCGATCTTCGCGGCGATGAGCGCGCCCGTGACGGCCGTCGCGACCGACTGCCAAATGTCGCCGAGGTCGTGCTCGACCCAACCGGGCTTGGGAAAGTGCTGCGGAAACTCGTTCGTATTCCTCCCGACGGTTTTGCCGTCGAGGGTCATCACGAGCGCCGTCGACCCGGTGGTTCCTTGATCGATGGCGAGGAGAAACTTGGTGGACGTGGGCGAGGCGCTGACCGTTCCTGAGCGGTGCGACGAAGATGCGTTCGAGGCCATGAACGCGAGTCGTATCGCAATTGACAGCGTTGGTCGCTATGACAACCTCGAAGGCTGTGCTGACCGCCGATGTCATCGTTGTCGGCGGGGGCCCGGCGGGGTCCACCGTCGCGTCCCTCCTCGCGCGCGACGGCGCCAAAGTCCTCGTTCTCGAACGGGAGGCGTTCCCGCGCTTTCACATCGGCGAGTCGATGCTGCCGCAGTCGTTCAAGGTGTGGGAGCGCCTCGGCGTCGTCGAGAAGCTGCGCGCGCGCTACATGCCGAAGCACGGCGCGCGGTTCCTCTGTTCCGCTACGGGGCGCGCGAAGACGTACGCGTTCGAGGACGCCTTCGACACGTCCGTCTCCCATGCGTTCCAAGTACTCCGGTCCGACCTCGATCAGCTGCTCTTGCAGCACTCCGCCGAGCTGGGTGCCGAGGTTCGCCACGGGTGGGACGTCGCAGGTCCGCTGTTGAACGGCGGCACGGTGGTGGGCGTGCGCGCCCGCGCGCCCAACGGGGAGCCCCAGGAGCTCCGCGCAAAGGTCGTCGTCGACGCGACCGGGCGCGACACGCTGTTCGCTACGCGCCTGGGGAAGAAGACGAAGCTCCCGTTCCTCGACAAAACAGCCTTTTACGGCCACTTCACCGGGGTCGTGCGGCAGCCGGGGCGCGAAGAAGGGAACATCGACATCATCGTCTTCGACCACGGTTGGTTCTGGAACATCCCGTTTCGCGGCGCCGGCTTCGTCGACCCGTCCGCGCCCGACGCAGCCGCCGTGGCAACGCCCACCAATTCGTTCGGCTTCGTCTGCGGCCCCGAATGGATCCGAACGCGCACCGACGGCGAGTCCATGGACGCCTTCTACGACCGCACGGTCGCGACCTCGTCGTGGGCCGCGAAGCTCCTCGCCCACGCAACCCGCAGCGGGCCGTCGCGGGCTATT
>JANXMC010000819.1 GCA_025354825.1 Myxococcales bacterium | reverse complement strand
CGCGAATGGGTTCGGACAATGTGTTGCTGGGCGCATGTCATGTCGCCCACGACTGCGTGATCGGGAGCGACATCGTGATGAGCAACGGTGCGATGCTTGCCGGCCACGTCACGGTTGAGGACCACGTGGTGATTGGAGGCTACGGCGGCATCCACCAGTTTTGCCGGCTCGGCGCGTACGCGATGCTCTCGGCGACGGCGAAACTCGTGCACGATCTGCCACCGTTTTTCATCGCGGACGGAACACCGGCGGAGGTGAGGGCGGTGGTTCCACGACGACGGGCGGCGGTCCGTCCACGACGACGGGCGGCGCGAACGGCGGAACGTCGACCACGACGGGCGGCGGCGGTGGCAGCTCGAGCACCTCGGCTGGGAGCACGACCACGAGCGGCGGCGGCGGTGCGACGACCGGTGGCGGAACGTCGTCCGGCGACACGCCCGGCGATGGGGACGCAGGCGGTGCATCGGGCTGTGCCACGTCGGCATCGCGGCCTGCGCCGGCGTTCGCGCTGCTCGCCAGCTTCGCGGCGTTCGTCACCGTTGCACGCCGGCGACGGCGAGGGCGCTAAGCGCGCGGGTGCGACTTCGTGTGGGCCGCGCGAATGTGGTCCTGCGCGACGCGCGTGTAGATCTCGGTCGTGCCCAGGTCGGCGTGGCCGAGCATCGCCTGCACCGCGCGAAGGTCGGCGCCGCCGCGAAGCAGGTGCGTCGCGAAGGAGTGGCGCAGCTTGTGGGGCGACAGCTCGGTCGTGATTCCGGCGCCGAGGGCGTAACGATTCAACAGCTTCCAAAACCCTTGCCGCGTGAGCGCGCCACCGCGGGGTGAGAGAAAGAGAACGGCCTCGAGCGGCTTCGCGTGGCGCGGCCGGACGTCGTTCACGTACGCGTCGATGTGGGCGAGGGCGACCTCGCCGACCGGGACGAGCCGGCGCTTGCCGCCCTTGCCGAGGGGCGCGACGACGCCGGTCTTGGTGTCGACGTCGGCGAGACGAAGCGTGCAGAGCTCGGTGACGCGCAGCCCCGATGCGTACATCAAATGGATCATCGCGGCGTCGCGCGCGCCGCGATCGGTCGTGCCGTCGGGCGCAGCGAGCAGGCGCGTGACCTCGTCGAACGAGAGCACCTTCGGCAAGCGACGACCGAGCCGCGGCCTGTCGAGGAGCGTCGTCGGATCCGCGGCGATGACCTTTTCGCGAACAAGGAAACGAAAGAAGCCGCGCATCGCCGAGAGCTGCCGTGCGCTGGAGCGCGCGCCGAGCCCCCGTTTGGCGCTCGCCACGAGGTACTCGGCGAGCATTCCCATGTCGACCACCTGTGGCTCGCATCCGTCGCCGGCGTGGGAGGCGAACGCGTTGAGGTCGCGGGCGTAGCTCTCGAGCGTGTTGGCCGCGAGGGCGCGCTCCACGCGAAGGTGGTCGAGGTACGTGTCGATCCAGCCGCCTAAGTCCACGAGGCGAGCCTAGTGGGGCAGGCGGTTAAGACGAAATTCCCGGAGGACCGCCGCTCGCCGCGCGAAGAAAGCGGCCGAGGAGCGCTGTGGGGTCTGCCTCGCGCATGAGCGCCTCGCCCATGAGCGCGCCGTCGGCACGGCCCGCGGCCACGCGCGCGACGGCGTCTTCGGTCTTCACGCCGGACAGATGCAACGCGACGCGATCACGCGGGATCGCCGCGAGCACCCGCGCGGCGCGGTCGGCGTCCATTTGCAACGTGTCGAGGTCGCGGGCGTTGACGCCGATGACCGATGCCCCTGCGCGCAATGCCGCGTCGAGCTCGGCCTCGTCGACGACCTCGACGAGGGGCTCGAGGCCGAGCGCGCGTGCCGCGGCCACGAGCTCGGCCAGGCGCGCGCCCGGCACGATGCGCACGATGAGGAGCGCGGCGTCGGCACCCGCAGCGCGCGCGCAGGCGAGCTGGCGAGGGTCGACGATAAACTCTTTGGCGAGGAGGCGCGTGGTGAGCCCTTCGGAATCGAGCCGTGCCCGCGCGCCTGCGAGATCGCTCCACGCGCCGCCGAAAAATGGGCCGTCGCAGAGCACGCTCACCATGGCCGCCCCCGCGCGCGCATAGGCGACCGCACGCGAAGGCGCATCCATCGCCGTCGACAGCGCACCGGCGCTGGGGCTCTTGAACTTCACCTCGGCGATGAGACGCAAGGGCTCGCCGGACGGCCTCGTGAGCACGGTCGACACGTTGCGTGGCGCGGCATCTTGGGCACGTTCGCGGAGCTCACCGAGCTTCGCCTCGAGCCCCTCGAGCTCAGCGTCTTTCCCCGCCAGGATGCGCGCGAGAACGCTCACGAAGACACGTGCCTCTTGGCCGCCGCGCGCCACGTCTCGAGCGTCTGCGCCGCGAGGCCGGCCTTGAGAACGCGCCGCGCGCGGTCGGCGCAGGCGCGTAGATCGTCCCCCGTCGCAATCGCGAGGGCCGCCGCGGCATTGAGCACCACGGCTTCGCCCGCTGCGTGATCCTCACCCGTGAGCAGCTGCGTGAGCGACGCCGCATTGGCCGCCGCGTCGCCTCCCGCGAGAGCTTGGAGCGGAATGCGCGTGATGCCGAACTCTTCCGGCGTCACCGTCCGCTCGCGGACCTCCCCCGTTGGCAAGAGCTCGCTCACGCGTGTCTCCGCGGCGGGGCTCACCTCGTCGAGACCGTCCGCGCTCCGCACGACCCAGGCGCGGCTCACGCCGAGGAGCCCCAACGCGCGCGCGGCGATCGGTCGGAGCGCGTCGTCGTACACGCCGAGAAGCTGGTGGGTTGCCCGCGCAGGATTCGCCAGCGGACCGAGGGCGTTGAAGATCGTCCGAACGCCCAGCTCGCGACGGGCCTGCGCCGCATGCTTCAGCGCCGGATGGTGCGCCGGTGCGAAGAGGAACGCGATCCCCGTGAGGCGAAGAACGTCGCCCTGCCGCTTCGTCGGTACGTCGATTGGAATGCCGAGGGCTTCGATGACGTCCGCGCTTCCGCACTGCGAGGAGACCGAACGATTGCCGTGCTTCGCCACGTGCACGCCGGCGGCCGCCACGAGCACCGCCGCCGCTGTCGAAATGTTCAACGTGCGCGAGCCGTCGCCCCCCGTACCGCACGTATCCATGACCAGCTCGAGGCCGTGCTCGACCGGCGCCATCGCCGCGCGAAGCGCTTCCGCGGCCGCGACGATCATCTCCGCCGTCTCGCCCTTAAGCCGCAGCGCCACCGCGAACGCCGCGACCTGCGACGGCGTCCATGCCCCCGCGAGGATCGCCTCGAAGGCCGCGCGCACGTCGCCCGGCGTGAACTCGCCCGCCGCCATGAGCTTGGGGAACAGCTTCGAAAAAAGGGGCGCTTCGCTCATCATGAAGTTTGCCGAAGGCGCTTCACCCAGTTGCCGAGGAGGCGCTTCCCCTCGGTGGTCAGAATGCTTTCCGGGTGGAACTGCACGCCCTCGACGTCGAGCGTGCGGTGACGAAGCCCCATGATTTCGCCCTCGGTCGTCCAGGCGCTTACCTCAAGGCAGTCGGGCAGCGATTCGCGTTCGACGATGAGCGAGTGGTAGCGCGTCGCGGTGAACGGCGAGGGGAGGTCGGCGAACACGCCGCGTCCGTCGTGCTCGATGGGCGACGTTTTGCCGTGCATCAACCGCGGCGCGCGAATGACCTTGCCGCCGAAGGCTTGCCCCATGGCTTGGTGACCGAGGCAGACGCCGAAAATCGGGAGCACGCCGGAGAGCTCGGTGAGGCATGCGAGGGAGATGCCGGCTTCGTTCGGCGTACATGGGCCGGGCGAAATCAGCACGCCCGAGGGGGCGTCGCCGCGAATCCCGGCCACGTCGATGGTGTCGTTCTTCACGACGCGCACCTCGGCGCCGAGCTCGCCCAAATACTGCACCAGGTTGAAGGTGAAGGAGTCGTAGTTGTCGATGACGAGAACGCGAACGCTCATGTGCTCCTCGAAGAGTGGCCACGAGGGCGGGCGACGGTCAACTGCCGACCCCGCGCGCTACGGTGCCGACGCCGCGGGCACGGCGGCATCGGGGCCTCCCGCGATCGAAGCCTGGACCTCCATCGCGCGCCGCTGCAGGGCGAGCTGCGCCTGAATCGCGTTCAACTTTGCGCCGAGGTCACCCGCTTTCAACGCGGCCGCGTACTTCGGAATATCGTTTTTGCGATCCGTCGCGAGGGCGATGAGCGCGATGCGCCGACCTTGCCCCCACGTGCTGGTCACGACCGACGCGTTCGCGGCGGCGAGCGTGGCGTCGGCGCCGTGCACCGCCTGCGTGTCGAGCAGCGCGATCGCCTTCGTTAGCTCGTTGTGCGCCACGGCCTCGTCGGCCTCTTGCATCACCTTGTCGAGCTCGAGGTCGCGGTTGATGACCTGCTCCAGGGCCGCCTGATCGCGCAGGACTGTTTCACTCTCGTTTCGCGCGTCGTCACGCTTCGCGTCTTTGCACCCCGACGCGCCGACGCCGATCGCGAGCGTCGCGAGAACGAGCGACGCCGAAAGCGAGCCTGCGATCAAATTCGCGCGGCGCGAACGAGTCCAACGGGAGTATGCGAAGGGCGGCATGCCTCTCGCTTAGCCGAACACGCTTTGGAAGCCGAGTTCCAACACAGCGGCTAAGGCGCGTTCCTCGCTGTAGCGAGGTGCACGATGAGCGCGGCAAGCGCGAGATCAAGGCGCGGATCGGGCGACGTTACGTTGACATACAAGGTCCCGCGCACGTAAGTTCGCCGCCGCATTTCGACCGCCTAACGCCGGAGCGAGACGCTCCGAAGCCTGGGTCGACTCTCGAGGAATTTCGATGGCCGAAGACAAGAAGCCGAAGATCGACCTGAAGGCGCGCCTGGGAAAGATGGGGGGCCAAACGCCGCCGCCTCCGGTGTCGTCGCCCTCGGGTCGCCCGCCGCCGCCGGCGACCGGCTCCATTCCCGCGCCGCCCATGGGGACCATGGGCAACATGGGTGCTGGAGGGCTCTCCGCACCGCCGGGGATCCCGATAGGTCCGCCGTCGGCGTTCGCCTCGCAACCCGCGGGCGCCATCGATCCGTCGAACCCGCTGTCTGCGGTCGCGTCGCCTTACCGCGCCCCCACGCCGCCGGCGCCGCCGGCTCCTCAGCGCATCGAGGTCGACGAGTCGGCCGTGCAAGAGGCACGTGCAGGTGCGCGCAAGCAGGGGCTCATCATCGCCGCCATCGCGGCGCTGCTCTTCGCGGGCGTCGGCTACGTGGCCGGTGGCGCGTCCGAGCAGAACGCAGGTCGTAAGCGCGCCGTCGGCGACGCGGGCGATCTCGCGAACGACGTCGGCAAAGCCAAGGAGACGCTCAACTCGCTCTCCGCGAAGCTCGAAGCCGGCCGCGAGGCGATCAAGGGGCGAAAATTCCCCGATACGCTTGCGAAAGAGCTCGGCGGCATCAACGTCGACTTCGACGGCAGCAAGCTCGCAGGTCGCCGCTTCAGCGGCTTTCCGTCGACCACCACGGCGCAGCTCGTCGAGTTCATCACGAGCGTGCAGCAGGTAAACGACCGCAAGCTCGTCATCATCAACCTTCTGAACAAGCTTCAGAAGCCGCTCACCGACCAGCTCAACGCGCCGGCTGGGCAGCAGTCGATCGCCCAGGTGATCGTCGTCGACAAAGACCCCGCGGGCAACCCGGCGGCCTTTTTGTCGAACCTCGCAACGCCGATCCTCGTGACGAAGGAGAAGCTCGACCTCCCGGCCGACTTCACCTTCGGCAAGCCGGGCGGCGGCGGCAACGTGACGGCGCCCCGCTACAAGAGCGGCGACATCGCGACCAAAGCAGCCGCGCTCTACGTCGTTCCGAAGACGTTCGAAGCGGTCTGTCCGAGCGAAACGGCGGGCCAGCTCGCGCAGCTCTCGGCACAAATCGGCAGCTTCGCACGCGAAATCAAGGGTGAGGCCGCGGCGGTCGAGGGGATGGACGGCAAAGCCGGCCTTTCCGAGCGCGCCGATCGCCTCGCCGACGCGCTTCGCAAGGTTCAGTGATTCGCGGAGGCGGTCGTCGTGAGCGCAGGCGCGCAGTCGATGCGGGCCGCGCCTCGCGCCGCCCAACGTGACGGCTACGGCGGGACCTCGGTGGATGCGTCGGCGCTCTCGTATTGCGTCGGCGCGAACCCCCACGCGAGATCGAGACCCGATGCTGGGTCGACCCCGGCGCCGATCGCGACGTAGCCGCGGGCGAGGAGCGCGCTCGCGCGGACGGCGCGCGGGAGCGCCGTGCGTCCGCCACTAAAAAGGCGCGCGAAGAGCCCATCGTCGCGGTCGGCGTCGCCGAGGACGACGACGAGGGTGCCCGCCGCGACGGTCGACGCATGGGGAATTTGCGACGCCGCGCTCGGCAGCTCGCCGATCTCGCTCCCGGCGGCAACGTCGAGGGCGACGGCGATGGCGACCCCCTCGCTGTCGAATGACGCGAGGCCGAAGGGCGTGCGTAGCGTCGCGCGTCGACCTTCGCGCCGAACGAGGCGGAGCGCTGTCGGCACCGTGAAAGGGAGCGTAGCTACGGGTTCCGCGGCCATGGCGAGCGCGGAGCCTACTTCACCTAGTTGAGCGGCGGGGGGGCAAGCGTCGGCATCTTCACGATCTCGACCTTCATCACGCGGCGCTCGTCGGCCTCGCGCACGATGAACGTCATCCCTTCGAGAGCGAGGGTCGCGCCGACCTGCGGCACGCGACCCGCGCGATGCACGAGAAGGCCGCCGAGCGATTCGAAGCTGCCGTCCGTAGGGAGCGGGTGACCGAGCTGCATCGAGAGATCGGCGAGCGACATCGAGGCATCGGCGACGACGCGGCCGTCTGCCGTGTGCTGGAGCGGCGCGTCGCCTTCGGTGTCGTACTCGTCGCGGATGTCGCCGACGATCTCCTCGATGACGTCCTCGAGGGTCACGATGCCGCTCGTTCCGCCGAACTCGTCGAGGACGACCGCCATGTGCAGCCGGCGCGCGCGCATCTCTTTGAGGACGCTCGCGGCGGGCTGCGACTCGGCGACGAACAGCACGGGCGACCGGAGAAGCTCGGCGAGCTTGGTCACGTTGAGCTTTTGATCGCGAACGACCGTGAAGAGATCCTTCGCGTAGAGAAGCCCGACGATGTTGTCCATCGTCTCGCGGTACACGGGGTACCGCGAGTGCCCTTCGGCCGAGACGATGGCGACGACCTTCTCGAGCGGCGTCGACGCTTCGATGCTCGTGATGCCGCGGCGCGGGACCATGACGTCGCGCGCGGTGAGGTTTTTGAACTCGAGAACGTTGCGGATCATCTCCGCCGGCTCGTTCGGGATCGCGCCGCGCTTCTGCCCTTCGGACACGACCCAGCTCACTTCGGTCTGCGTGATGCGCGCGTCGACGGCGCCACGCGCGGCCGGCGCGAGGCGACCCCTGACGAGGCGACCGATGGCGGCGATAGGGTCGGCGATGGGCGCGACGATCCACTCGAGCGGGCGCAGAAACTTGAGCGCCAGCATCGCGACCTGCTCGGGGCGGGTGCGGGCGATGCCGTTCATGATTTCGGCGAGCGTGCCGTAGGCGAGGGCGCCAGCGAGCGCCGAGAGCAGCGGGCTGTAGGCGGCCACTGGGCTCGTGCGGAGCGCGTCGTCGAGGAGCGCGACGGCGACGCAAATCGCGGCGACGCGGCCGATAAGCCAGCGTGTCGAGATGCGAGTGCGCTCTTTGAGATAGCGCGCGAACGCCGGGCCCCGTCGCCCGTCCGTGGCCAGCGCTTGGAGGCGACCTTCGGGAAGCGAGGAGAGCGCAGCATCGGCGGCCGCCAGAAGAGAGCCGACAGCGGCCGACGCAAAGGCGAGGGCCGCGAGCATAAATGGACCGCCGAAACTACCCGTCACCCGTGCCGATCCTTCCCCCAACGCCGCTACGAAACCGTTGCATACGGTACCTGAGGCTGCCCGAGGGTCAAGCCACGACGCAATGCGTTGCCCGGGCCGGACGGCGTTCGGCGAGGCGCACGCCCTTTGGGAAGAACGCGCAACCGGGCGAGAGAACTGGACGAACCGCGGAGTATGACGACGACGACGACCCCTGGAGCCTCCTCTACGAATGCGTCGAATCTCGCGGCGTCGAGCGCGGGAGCGACGATCACGGGGCGCGGGGCGAGCACCCCCGGCGCGGCGACACACGGTGCGAAGCTCCGCGGGGCGGCGTTCTCCGACCTCGTAAGTGCGCGAGGGCGCGCGTCGGCGTCGCTCCCCGCGAGCGGGCGGCCCTCGGCGAACGCGGGCGCGGCGCCGCTCCCAAGGGCGCCCACGGCCTCGGGAGACGGCGCGGCCCTCGCCGGGAGCCACGGACATGGCCACGGACGCCATCACGACGGCGATGCTGCGGACGATTCGTCGTCGCGGGAGGGGCGCGATGCCCGCGAAAAGTCCCTCGATGCGCTGTGCGACCCCATGGCGCGCCACGCCGCGCAGATGGGGCCGCCCCAAGGCCTCGCCCTCGCGCCGATGGCGCCGGCCGAGAGCGCCGCGAGCCACGCGACGTCGCGGGCGCGCGCGTCGCTCGAAGAGATTCTGCCGTCGCTCGTGAAGCGGATTGCGTGGTCGGGCGACGGCAAGCGCGGGACGGTACGCATGGAGCTCGGGGCGGGCGCCCTCGAAGGCGGAACCCTGCTGATTCACTCGGACGCGGGGCGCGTGCGCGTGCAGCTCCACGTGCCGCCGGGGACCGACGTTTCGGCATGGCGCGATCGGATCACGGCGCGCCTCGGCGCGCGTGGGATCGACGTGGACTCCGTCGAGGTCGACTGACGAAGCTGTCCGCACGAATGTCTTTCGGAACGACGCCCTGTCTTTCAAAGTAGTACGTCGACTGTCGACGTGGGGCGCGAGCTGCGGTAATTAGGCTCTCCCGCGCATGCCCCAACCGATCATCGTGAACGACCTCCTCGAGCTGGTCGGGGACACGCCGCTCGTCCGCTTGCGATTCCTCGGCACGGAGACGCCGCGCGCGGCCGTGTGGGCGAAGATGGAGCAGGCCAACCCCGCGGGCTCCCTGAAGGACCGCATCTGCCTGGCGATGATCACCCACGCCGAAGCTTCGGGCGCCCTCGCCCCGGGCGGCGTCGTGATCGAGCCCACGAGCGGCAATACCGGCATCGGCCTTGCGCTTGTCTGCGCCGTGCGCGGCTACAAATTGATTCTGACGATGCCGGCGAGCATGAGCCTCGAGCGGCGGCAGCTCCTCGAAGCGTTCGGCGCCGAGATCGTCCTCACGCCCGAAGACGAGCAGATGGAAGGGGCGATTCGCCGCGCGCAGGAGATCGCCGCTGCGACGCCCGGTGCGTACATGCCGGCGCAGTTCGACAATGCAGAGAACCCGCGCGTTCACGCAGAGACCACTGCGCGCGAGATCGTCGACGCGATGGAGGGGCTGAGCCTGGATGCGTTCGTCGCAGGCGTCGGCACGGGCGGGACGATCTCGGGCGTGGGTGCGGTGCTGCGTGCCCGTGCGGCGAAGGGCGAAGGGGCGACGCGTATCGTGGCCGTGGAGCCCGATGGGTGTGCAACGCTCTCGCGCGGTGAGCGCGGACCTACGAAGATTCAAGGGCTCGCCGCGGGCTTCGTCCCGAAGATTTACGACGCGAGCGTCGTCGACGAGGTGCGTACCGTGACGGACGACGACGCCTGGAAGACGAAGGTCGCCCTCGCGCAGCGCGAAGGGCTTCTCGTGGGGGTGAGCTCCGGCGCGACGGTTTTCGCGGCGCTGCAGATTGCGCGCGAGCTCGGTGAAGGGAAGAACGTCGTGACGGTGTTGTGCGACACGGGCGAGCGGTATTTCAGCCTCGCCGAGTACTTTCCGGCGGAAGCGCCCGGCGGTTCGCTGTGAGCCGCACGACCGCTCGCAACGCAGCTCGCGTGCTTCTCGTCGGCGTCGGGGGTCTCGGCTCGCCGGCGGCGCTGGCCCTGGCGCACGCCGGCGTCGGCACCCTCGGCCTGGTCGACGACGACGAGGTCGAGCTCACCAACCTTCATCGCCAGATCCTTTTCGGAGCTGCCGATGTCGGCGAAAAGAAAACGGCCGCCGCCGAGGCCGCGCTCGTTCGCATACCGCGCCCTTCGCCGCTCACGATTGTCACCCACGACACGCGCCTCTTGCCCGAGAACGCCGCGGCGCTCGTCGCGCGGTACGACCTCGTCGTGGAGGGGAGCGACAACTTCGCGACCAAGTTCCTCACGAGCGATGCGTGCGCCCTCGCGGGCGTGCCGGTCGTGCACGCTGCGGCTGTGCGATGGCACGGTACCGTGCTCGCCGTCGCAGCCCACGGGCGCCCTTGTTACCGCTGCGTGTTCGAAGATTTCCCCGAGGGCGCTCCGCCCAACTGCGCCGAGGCCGGCGTGATGGGACCGATGGTCGGAATCGTTGGCGCCGTGCAGGCCGACCTCGCCCTCGCGATCCTCGACGGGCGCGACGTCGCCGGAACGCTCGTGACCTTCGACGGCAAGACCGACGCGGTTCGCCGCCGCGTGATCGCGCCCAGGAAAAGCTGCCCACTCTGCGGCCCCGAGCGCGCCATTTTCGCAATCGATACTGCCCGCTATGCCCAAGACGCTGGGCACGGCTGATCCACAAGGAGAGACCATGGCCACGACCGTTCGCATTCCGACCCCGCTCCGCACGCTCACCGGTGGCAACGACGAAGTCTCCGCCGCGGGCGGCACACTTGCCGAGGTGATCGAAGATCTCGAGCGCCAACACCCCGGCATTCGCGAGCGCTTGCTCGACGAAAAAGGCGTGCGCCGCTTCATCAACATTTACGTCGGCGAGGAAGACGTTCGCTTCCTCGATGGCCTCAAGACCGAGCTCAAGGCGGGCGATCAGATCAGCATCGTCCCCGCCATCGCCGGCGGGGCGTGAGCGCGGGACCGTCGTTCCCCGTGACAGTAAAAAAACGGCATTCGCGCCAGGCTCGCCTCGCCGACGTAGGTGAGGCGGGGCAGGCGCGCATCGCATCCCGCGTGTTCGCGATCTCGGGTCGCGGCGTCGCGGGTGACGTCGAAGCGCGCTACCTCGCGGGCGCGGGCGTGGCGGGGCTCGCGGTCGCGTCCGTCGCCGTGGCGGCGAGCGCACGCGAGGTCGACGCCGAGGTGCGCATCGAGCCGCTGGATCTCGACGATCGCGCGGGGTACGACGTCGATGCCGACCGCTTGCCTTCGGCGCTCGGCATCGACGATCCGTCGGCCCACGCCGTTGCCCTCGGCGCGTACCGCGCGCTCGTAAAGCTGCGCCGCGTGCTCGCGGAGGCGCGCAAGCTGCCACTCGCGCCGACGGCACCGGTCACGAAATGAGCGGCCCGCTCGTCTCGCGATCGCGGCGCATCGAATCGGTCCTCGAGGCCGTCGGCAACACGCCGCTGCTTCGGTTGCGCAACGTCGCGGCCAAGGCGCCCGACGTCGAGGTCTACGCGAAGCTCGAGTTCGCAAACCCGGGCGGCAGCGTGAAGGACCGCGCGGCGCTTCGCATGATCACGGACGCCCTGGCCGACGGGCGCCTCACGCGCGACAAGATTCTCATCGACTCGACGAGCGGCAACACCGGGGTCGCGTACTCGCTCTTCGGCGCGGCCCTCGGCATCAAGGTGCGCCTCGTGATG
>JANXMC010000087.1 GCA_025354825.1 Myxococcales bacterium | reverse complement strand
CTGCGCTCGATCGAGCGCGCCGATCGGGTCATGCTCGCCGAAGTGATTCCGCGCACCATCCCCGTCGTCCGCGTGCCGCCGATGGCGGGGATGCGCGTCGACGCCTACGAGCTCGTCGAGTGTCTTGGGCGCGGTCGCTCGGCGACGGGTTGGCGCGCTCTCGACTTCAGGGGTGATGCTTAGGATTTCAGACGTTGGAGACATACGGTGGGGCGAGGCGCGAGGCGGGCGTGAGAGCGGCGCCAAACCCGCCCTTCGCGGATCAGACGCACGCGAGAGAGTTGGTCCCATTTTCCCCTATTGGCAATTTCCTTATTCGCTCATCGGAGGCCGCGGACGCGACATGGGACGAGCTAACGGTCGATAGCGCCTGTCGAGCGCGCGTTTTTGCACGAAGCACGGTCTGCACCAAATGAGCCGTTAGCAGCCGCACGGCGCGGCACGCTTGAGATTCGAGCGGCTGCGCGGCGCCGCACGACGCGTGTGACCCATTGCTACGCGGACTTGTCCTTAGGGGGCGCCCCACCGCGGCGCATTCGTGCCGAGAGAGCCCGCATATCACGCAGGTATGCGCCTTGCGAAGAACCTGCCGCCTCAGGCGGTTGACCCGGCGCTAGGACGCTTGGGAGCTCTGACGCGATCTACCAAGGAGACCTCATGAAAGCTCTCGTGTGGCACGGCAAAGAAGACGTGCGCGTGGATACGGTTCCCGATCCGAAGCTGGTAGACCCCACGGACGTGATTGTAAAAATCACATCTACGGCCATCTGCGGCTCGGATCTCCATTTGTACGACGGCTACCAGCCGGGAATGGAGAGCGGCGACATCCTGGGCCACGAGCCCATGGGGATCGTCGTGGAAGTGGGCAGTGCGGTGAAGAAGCTCAAGAAAGACGACCGCGTCGTCGTCCCCTTCGTCATCGCGTGCGGCGAATGTTTCTTCTGTAAAAAAGGGCTTTTCTCGTGTTGCGACACGTCGAACCCCAACGCCAAGCTCGCCGAAAAGGCGATGGGGCACTCCCCCTGCGGCGCCTTCGGCTTCTCCCACTTGCTAGGGGGTTTTTCGGGCGGCCAAGCCGAATACTTGCGCGTGCCCTATGCCGACGTCGGCCCGTTGAAGATCGAGTCGGGCTTGCGGGACGACCAAGTGTTGTTCCTCTCCGACATTTTTCCCACGGGCTACATGGCCGCCGAGAACGCGCAAATCGAGCCGGGCGACACCGTCGCAGTTTGGGGGTGCGGCCCCGTCGCGCAATTCGCGATGCAGAGCGCATGGCTCCTCGGGGCGGGGCGCGTGATTGCCATCGATCGCGTTCCGGAGCGCCTTGCTCTCGCGCAGAAGCTCGGTCGTGCCGAAACGATCAACTTCGATAACGAGCACGTGTACGAGCGACTCCAGGAAATGACGAACGGGCGAGGGCCGGACCGCTGCATCGATGCGGTGGGCTGCGAAGCCCACTCCCACGGCAGCGTCGATGCGGTCCTCGACAAGGTGAAGAAGACGCTAAAGCTCGGGACCGACCGGGCCCACGTGCTTCGCGAGGCCCTCTACTGCTGCCGCAAGGGGGGCACGGTGTCGATCCCCGGCGTTTACGTCGGCTTGCTCGACAAGTTGCCGTTCGGCGCGGCCATGAACAAAGGGCTCACTCTTAAAATGGGTCAGACCCATATGCAGAAGTACATGCGCCCGCTGCTTCAGATCATCGAATCGGGCAAGGTCGATCCGTCGGCGATCATCACCCATCGCATAAAGCTCGAGGAGGCACCCGCCGCCTACAAGACCTTCCGCGACAAGAAAGACGGCTGCATCAAGGTCGTGATTTCGCCCTGACGAAGGGGCGGGGCGGGGCGCTCGAAGGGGCGCCCCTCTCGCGGAAACATGCGCGGAGGGCGCGTGCCTAGCGCACCGAACGGTTCCGGTCTGCCTCGCCGCAGAGCTCTTTCACCGTGTGCCTGAGCGCTTCGGGGTCGAGAGGCTTTCGGAGCACCCGATTGGCCCCTGGTACCGCTCCGAGGCTCCCTGAGATCACAGCGATGGGTATGGAGGCAAGCTTCGCATTCTGCCTTATTGCAGCAATCATCTCAGGTCCCGACATCACGGGCATGTCGCGATTGCTGAGGATCGCGCACGGGAGCGGATCGCACTGTTCGAGCTTGGCGAGACCGTCGCGCCCGTCCACGGCGGTCTCTACCTCGTACCCCACGAGCCTTAGGTAGAGCGCCATCGCCTCGCGCAGCTCCACCACGTCTTCTACGATAAGAATACGATTCGACGGAGCGCCCGGGATGGTCATTGAGCAAGATTCAGCAACGACGATGCCATGCGTGCACCTCGCTCAAAGGGCATCCTCGAGCACGGCTCGCGCCCGTTTCGTGTCGCGTTGCGCCTCAAGGTGCGCACCCCGAGGGAGGTCATTGGGTAGGGTTGGAACATACCGTCGCGCGTCGATTGCTGGCACCGGGATTGCCCCCTGCGGCACGTGGGAGCGGCGGGCTCGAAGACATTCGAGGACGTCTCGCAGGGCTCGGCGTGATGGCATTGGAAAAGTAGCTCCCCGGAGGCCTTGCAAGACGACACGCGGGCCTAACCTGGTACCGTAGGGCGATGTCGGAAGCTCACGAATCGCGCCCCGGTGCGGAGGACGGCGAGCGCTTTCATCGGCTCGTCAACGCGCTCGACCACGCCATCGTCTGGGAACTCGACGTCACCTCGTGCAGATACACGTTCGTAAGTGAGCACTCGAGCCTCGTGCTCGGCTATCGCGCCGAGGAGTGGATGGTCGATCCGAGCTTCCTCGAACGGCACGTGCACCCCGACGACGCCGCCAAATTCCAGGACGCACTGGCAACTGTGCGGCTCGGCGAATCGCCCGACGTTCGCCTCGAGCACCGATGCATCACAGCCATTGGCGCCGTCCTTTGGGTTCACACGGGAGTGCAGGGGGAACATTCGCACGGCCGTACGATCTTGCGCGGGGTGACGATCGACATTCACAGCGTAAAAATGGGCGAAGAGCGCGAACGCCGATCCCGCCTGCAACTCGAGGAAGCCGTTCGCAATTACGAGGAGATCATCGCGATTGTCGCACACGATCTTCGCTCGCCGCTGAATGCGATTGTGATGGGCGGGGCATCCTTGGCCTACGAGGCCGCGAACCCGGGAAAAGTTGGAGCCTCCATCGTTCGCTCCGCGAACCAAATGGCGCGCCTCATCGACGATCTGCAAGACCTGTCGAGCATTCGCTTGCGAAGGCTCACCGTCGCGCTCACCGAGACGACGACGGACGTTCTCGTGCGCGATGCCGTCGAAGCGTTCGCCGGAATCGCCAAAGAGAAGAAGATCGGACTCCGCGTTTCCCCGTTCGTGCCCACGAAGGTGCGGTGCGACCCGCAGCGCATCTCACAAGTGCTTTCGAACTTGCTTGGGAACGCTGTCAAGTTCACCAAGCCAGAAGGCGACGTCGAGGTCACCGTTGGTCACGACGCGTTCGTAACGCAGTTTACGGTTCGGGATACCGGCCCCGGAATTCCAGCCGAAAGCATCGAGCGCATCTTCGAGCGCGACTGGCAGGCGCCCGAAACGGCGTCTCTGGGCAAGGGGCTCGGCCTCTTCATTTCGCGCGCAATCGTCGAGGCACACGCAGGAAAGATTTGGGCCGAGAGCACCCTGGGGGTAGGCACGCGCGTTCACTTCACGGTGCCCTTCATCTGAGGGTAGCGGCGCTCGCCCGCGCCTCATCGCACGCGTCGCAGCCTGCGTCCGGTCGTCTCGATGTCCGGAACCGTGGTCCTGGTGGCGCGCGGGGCAGGCGCCATACTGACGGCATGAGTTACATTCGCCGCGCGCGTCGCGTCCACGTAGATTGTACGGGATGGTCGGCGGTGCCCCACGCAGCGTACGGCGTGCGCTGGCGTTCAGCGTCGCGTTTGCGTTTGCGTTGCGCGGCGGCGTCTCCACGCCCGCGCGTGCCGAGCCGCCGCAGGTGCCGGAGGGGCAACTCCCGTTCGTTCGCGTAGGTACAGACCTTGGACTCGGCGAAGTGGGCGCGTGGCGAATGGCCGAGGACTCGGTCGGCAACGTGTGGCTCGCGACGGAGACCGGCGTGTACCGCTACGACGGCCGCCACGCGCTCCACTTCGGCGCCGCAGAGGGGCTCCCGGCGCCGTACGTCACGCAGATCGTCGTCGGCCACGACGACCTCGTCTGGTGCGTCACATCGCGCGGGCTCGCGCGGTACGCCCATGGTCGTTGGGATGCGATGTGGGAGGTGCAGCCGGGGGTCGGCTTCGAAGCGGTGCGCCGTATCGCCGTCGATCCGCGCGGGCTGCTATGGGTCACGACCCCACACGGAGTCGTGCGCGAGCGCGACGCGGCCGGCGAGATGGAGATCGATGCCGATTGGCCGAACGACGACGCGGACGCGCTCTTCCTCGAGCCCTCCGGCGCCGTGTTTGTCGGCACGCGTGGCGCGCTTCATCGGCGCGACGCGAGCGGCGCGCGCAGCGTGCTCTCCAAGGGTCTCCCTCACGAGCGGATCGACAGCGTGGCGCAGGACGGCCTCGGCCGGATATGGGCTGCGGCGCCGAGCGGCGTGTTCCTTCTTCGTGCGGGCGCGGAGCGCTTCGAGCTGCGCGCGGGCCTGGCCGCGACCGACGCGTCCATCGCGCTCGATCACGCTGGGCACGTGTGGTTCGCGTCGGATCGGGGGCTCTTTCATGCCGATGACGAAGGTGCGGTTCACAAGATCGCAGGTCTCGCGAACGACAACGTCGGCGGCGTGTACGCGGACCGCGAAGGCTCCATTTGGGTCCTGGGCTTTGGCGTGTTCCGAATGGCGGGGCGCGGGCTGTGGGGCACGCACTTCGAACAACAAGGGCTGCCTAGCAACGCGATCTGGTCGATGCGGCGCACGCCGAACGATCTGTGGGTCGGCACGGCGCAAGGGCTCGCGCGAGCGACGGCGAGCGCGTGGATCCCCACCGCACGGATTCCAAAAGAGCCGATTCGAAGCATCGTCCCGGAGCCGTCGGGAGCGCTCTGGCTAAGCGGCCCGGCCGGACACGTCTTTCACTACGATCCGAAGACCGACGCGCTCGACACGTTCGACGGCTCGCGCGGCATTCCCGATTCGCGCACCTTGGTTCTCGCCTTCGACGCCGAAAACGCCGTCTGGGTGGGCACCGCGGACGGCGGGCTCGTACGCAGCGTCGACGCTTCCGCGCCCCATTTCGAGACCGTTCCGCTCGAAGGTGCAGACGGCTCCGGCAGCGTGCGCGACCTCTTGCTCGACCGCGAAAAGCGGTTATGGATTGCGAGCGATCGGGGTCTCTTCATGATCGCCCACGGCACGCGCCGACGGTTCACGACGGCCGACGGTCTGCGCGATCTCTCCATCGGCTATCTTCTACAGCGCCGATCGGGCGAGCTCTGCGTCTCGTATTGGCTCTCGGGCGATGTGGCCTGCTTTCGCCTCGAGCGCGATCGCCTCACACCGACCTCCCACCTCGATGCGAAGACGGGCCTATCTGGCGAGGTCGTCTACATCCTCGGTGAGGACGCGCAGGCGCACCTGTGGATCGGCACCAACGCGGGGGTCGATGTTTGGGACGGCGAGCACGTAACGCACTTCGGGACGAGCGACGGCTTGCCGAGCTCGGACTGCGACGCGCGCGCGTTTTTGGCCGACGACGACGGCGACGTATGGATCGGCACGTCGCGAGGGCTCGGTCGCTTCCTCGGCGCGCACTACCCGGGCCCGCCGCCGCCGCCGCGCGTGACGCTCACGGCGCTCCGCGAGTCGCCGGAAGGGGGCAAGCGTCCGCTCCACGACGGCGATTCTCTCCCTTACGCGGCACGCGCCGTCGAGCTCGAGTTCGTCGCCCGAAGCTATTTGCACGAGGCGGCGATGGAGTACGAGACGCGCATGATCGGCGCCGGCGTCGGCGTCGGCGACGCCTGGCGCAAGACGACGAGCGATCACGCGCGGTACGACGCGCTCTCGCCGGCGACCTACGAGTTTCAGGCGCGCTCCCGCCACCCAGGCGGAACCTGGGGCGAGGCGGCGAGCGCGCGCTTCGTCATCGCTCCGCCTTGGTGGCAGACGGCGCTCTTTCGCGTCGGCGCGGGGTTCGCGCTCGCGGGGGCCTTCGCAGCGGCACTGTGGTTACGAAGCAGCTCGCTCAACCGGCGGAATCGTGTTCTCGAATCGTTGGTCGCGTCGCGCACGCGCGAGCTCGCCACGGCGCACGAAGAGGTTGCTCGCGCCGAAAAGCTCTCGGCCTTGGGGCGGATGCTCGCGCACCTTTCCCACGAGCTTAATAACCCCATGAACGTCGTCGCGAACAACGTGCAACCGCTGAAGGAATACCTGGAAGCGATGACCTCTATGCTCTCCGCGTACCGCGCGACGTGCACAAATCTACCCGACGGCGGCGCAGCGCTCGCATCGCAGTGGGAGGCGTCGGAGCTCGACTTCGTCGTCGGCGATGCGTCGGAAGCGCTGGCGATGATCGAGCGCGCCTCCCAACGTGTGAGCGCGATTCAGTCCGATCTCGCGACGTTCCTACGCGGCGACGCAACCAATAAGTCGAAGGGAGATCTCAACGCCGATCTGCGCGAGACAGTACGAATGGTGACGCGCACGCCTCACGCGACCATCACAGTCGAAGCGAGCTACGGCAATCTCCCAGAATTTGCCTACGCGGCCGGTCGAATGAATCAGGTGTTCCTGAACTTGCTTCAAAACGCGGTCGACGCGGTGGGCGAGCGCGGCTCCATCGGCGTGCGCACATGGGCCGAGGCGGGTGCGGTCTACGTGGAGATCGGCGACGACGGCCCCGGCATCCCGCCCGACGTGCGCGACCGAATGTTCGAGCCGTTCTTCACGACGAAGGCCGTTGGGAAGGGGACGGGGCTGGGGCTCTCGATTTGCCGCCAGATCGTCGTCGAGCAGCACGGCGGCACCCTCACACTCGACGGGTCGCGAACGCGAGGTGCGGCGTTCGTCATCATGCTCCCCACGAACGCGAACGCATGAGGTGATCGGATGGTTAGTCTGTGCCTGCGCGTTGTAAACGCGCTGCATGAAGCGGAAGCCGTACCCGTCGCCGAACTGATCGAGTGTGTCGACGTGCCTTCGCGCCATCTTGAATTACCCACCGCCGTGCCCACCGCCTCCGTGGCCCCCCCAGCTTCCGTGCCCCGTCGCGATGAACGAGCCGTGGGCGCCCCCGAAGCCTCCGCGCGCGCGCGCGTAAAACGCGGGGTCGCTCACGACTGTGAAGCGCTCGCGCACCCAGAGCCTTCGCATGGTCGCCTCGTCGTACCAAAAGCCGTTTTCGCGCTCGCGCGTGAGCGATGCGAGATCCGTAATGCGGACTTCGATTCCGCCATTCACGTACGCCGCGAAGGTTTGGTTGAGATCGTCTTCTTCGCGTTCGACGACCTCGGCGTCGGCGACGACGTAGTAGACTTCGCAGATGCCTTGGGCGCGCAAGACGTCGACGGAGGGGAAGTCGTGCTGCGACAGCATGTACCGGTTGTCCGTCGTCTCGTCGTCGATGACTTCGTCTTTGTAGGCGAGGCGCCACGAGTCGAGCATGAAGACCGGCCGTGCGGTCACGTCGTCGGGTGCGACGGGGCGCGGTGAAAAGGCGACCATCGCCGCGAGCGTCTCCTCGGCGGGAATGAGCTCGTTCTCGTTGGGCCAATGGTTGAACGTTGGGATCGGCGCAACCGACGTGCGGCTCGCCTTGGACAGGGCGGCCCCAAAGGCGACCGATGCCGCGCCTCGGAGATCGACCACCCACATCGATCGGCTCGGCACGCCAGCGACGGCGAGGTGCTGCGCCGCGAGGTCAGCGAGGTGAACGTCGTCGAGATCGCGAACCGTGGGGAGCATCACACTTTCGGGATGGGCCGCAATCACCGCCGGAAGTGTGAGCTTTTCGTAGGGCGCCCACGGATTGGTGACGGGGAGGGCCCACCTCCGCAAGATGTCGTCGCGGCCGGGGACGGCGACGAGGTTTCGCGCGGGCTCGGCCTGCCCTTCGCTGGCGAGGGCACCGGGTGTGTAGGCCGTATTGAGGCATCCGCTCACGAAGAAAAGACACGATCCGACGGCGCCGAAGTAGGCGAGGCTGGTGGGCTTATTCATGATGCGTGCTCGGCGAAAACCGGGAGGCAGAGAGCGTCGTGGCTCACATGGCTTTGGGGTGTGAGGCGTGCGAAATAACCTACGAAGCGTCCGTCGAGAACATACGCGCCGAGGGTCACGAGCCTATCTCCCCACGGCGTGGCAATCGCCTGTTGGGGGACGAACCGCTGCGCAATCCAGCTCTCGCTCCCCGAGACGGCGCAGACCTGGGAGACCACCGACGCCCACTCGGCGTCGTCGTAAAGGTCGCCCACGAACACTTGATCTCCGACGCGACCAAAGGCGCGCTTCACGACCCACGAGGCGCGCTCCGCGATGAGCCTCGCGGCCCCCACCGAAGAGAGCTCGATCGTCTCGGGAATGCATTCGCGCACGATGCTGGCCGAGGCCTCGTCGAGCTCTCCAAGCGCGCTCCACGTGCGCGCGAAGGCGAGCTTAGACTGTGTATAAATATGAGAGAACGCCGTGAACGATCGCACGAGCCCTTCGCGGAGCGCGGTTACGAGGTCGCCGATGTTTCTCTGCCCATCCATGTACTCGGTGGGGAAGTAGCGATACGCGACCCCTACCTTTTCACCGCGCACGACGAAGCGCCCGTTGACGAGGCGCGGCGCCGTGGGTGGCGCGAGAACGGCGCGCACGCCACGCTCACGAAGGAGGCGCTGCAAAAGCGCGCAAATCTGAAGATCTTCGGCGTAGCCCGTGGCGTGCAACAGGGCGACGGCGTCGCCGCGTGAAAGCTCGGTGAGGCGTGAGACGAGGCCCCGCGTTAAATGTGTGGGGTCGAACCCTTCTGAAAAGCCTGCTGCCCGCGCGAGGCAGGGGAGACCGAGCGCCTCGTTGTGGCCGCCCGGCGAATCGGAATTGATCTCACAGGCGCGCCACGCGCCGTCGTGACCAAGGAGCAGATCGACCCGCGCGACAATCCCGTCGTCCCCCCCGGCGCGCGACGCTTCTGCAAGCGCGATCGTCGACGGCAACAGCTGGTAGCGCGCGCGCTCTTCCGCGTCGTCGTGAGCCCGCGCAGCGATGCCTCCCACCACGCGCACCACCCCCTCGGCGGCCCTCACCGCGCTCGCATGAAGCGCCGCGGGCAAGACGAGGGGCTGAATGTCGACGCGCCGCGCGCCGCCGACATAGGCGTCCCAAATAAAGTACTTTTCGGCGAGCTCGCGCCGATAGGCAACTTCGCCGAGCCTGTCGGGCCCGCCTTGGGACAAGGGCCGAACGGTGAGCTGATGATTCATTGGAAGTCACCCCTTCACCGGTCGTAGCTCGAGACCGGGCGGCGGTTTCTTACGATCCTGAGAGGAAGCGGCGATCGCGGCGGCGTCGCGCCGGAGGATTTTCAGCATATGCAAAGGCACGCGGCCGATTTCGATCGGCTTTATTCAGCGGGTCGGTAGTCCATAGCTCGAGGCCCACACCATGCGCGCACCACTTTCGGCTCTTCTGCTTGGCGCCTCGGCGCTTTCGCTGGGTGCAGCCTGCACCCCTTCCGCGGCCACTCCCCTCACGGCGCTGGCTGGGAAGGCGACCCCGGCTTCGCACGAAACGTCCGCGGGCCACGCCCGGGCCCGCGCAAAGGCGGAGATCCTCGCGCGCCTCGCGCCGCCGGTCTACGCGGGGACGGGTGAAAAGGCCGACGCGCTCGCGTGGACCAAGGGGCCGTTCTTTCGGTGGTACCAAGAGTCGATTGCAATCTACTCGGACGCCGACCACCTCTTCGAGGAGGCTGCGCGCGCAGCGGAGAGCGAGCGGGCAAGGCTCGAGATTACTTACGAAGCATTCACGATGGGTGCGCGGTTCTTCGACCGCTTCGTTGGAGCGGCGAAGAGCGCCACGCCGCGCGAATGGGCAGACGGCGAAGCCGGCAAATCTTTCATGAGCGCGGTAACGGCTCCGGCGAAGCGTCTTTTTTGGCCTCTGGTAAAAATATGTGTGATGCGCGCGGAAGCGCTTCACGACGATTCGGCCACAGCCCGAGACTGCAACGCTCGACTTATGGCGCTCGGTACGGCGCCGGACGATGCGAGCGCGGCGGAGACGCTCGCCGCCGTCCCCTCAAGGCAGGAGCCGTCATGGGGTGCGACGGAGCTCATTGCACCCTGCACCTTTCGCGGCTCCTACCACGGCGCGGGTCTGGGTTTGTACACGTCGCCCATGGCGACCGCCGCCGTCGCCCATATTCAGTCGTGGATGCGCATCGAGACCGATCGCGTCGAGCTCGCGGCCCCGCGTTCGCGCCGTATGCGCATCGAGATCTCGGCGCCTGTTCACATGATCGCGTGGGTCGATGCGACGACGCCCATGTTCGCGCTGCCGGCGAAGCTTGCCATTGTCGAAGGGCACGCATGGTTCGCGGAAGGCGCGTCCGCCTCGGCGCAGGCGACGGGCGCGGGCGGCGTGGTGCTTACGGCAACCCTCGCCGGCGCGGAGGAGAGGCTCGATTTCCCCGTGCGCGAGAGGCACGTCGAGACGTCGTGCGCCGCGATGACGCTCACCGCGGGCGTGTCACCGCCGCGTGATCCAGGTGCGAGCCTCGTGCGTGGAACGGCGGACAGTTGGATATCGCTCCACGAGCTTCCGATGGAGGGGAAGGCGCTCGGCCGCATTCACGGTCCGTCGTTCGTGCACGTTCTCAAACAGGAGAATGGGTATGCCCGAATCACCGCGACAGAACGCGGCGTGCTCTTCGACGCCTGGGTTCGCGATGACGCCTTCGACTCCGAGGAGAATGGGATGATAGGCCTCCTCAACACCGGTGTTCCGGATGGATGGCAATGGGTCGACGCGAAGGGCCAGGAAGCGCTCGACGTGCGGGTGAGGGGCGAGGCGTCGTCGCCGGTCGTGTTTCGAATTCCCGCGGGCACACCTGTGATGGTCAAGTCGGGCAGCGGGCCGTTCGCCGAGGCGAAGCTCACGGGCGTCGACTCGGCGAAGGGGGTGACGTTCTTCGTCGCACGCGAGAAGCTGGCGGCTACGAAGGGCGCGGCCAAGTAGGGCCCTCAGCGCCCCGTCATCCGCTCGAGCGCCTCGGGGTAGCGCGCCCCGCTCACTGTGATCTTCGACGCCGCGGCCTCGATCTCGTTCAGATCTTCCGGTGTGAGAACAATCTTCGCGCCGCCGAGGTTTTCGTCGAGGCGCGCGCTCTTCGTGGTGCCGGGAATCGGCACGATCCACGGCTTTTGGGCGAGCAGCCACGCGAGGGCGATCTGCGCGGGCGTGGCCTCTTTTCGCGAGGCGACGGCATGGAGGAGATCGACGAACGCCTGGTTGGCGTCGCGCGACTCGGGCGCGAAGCGGGGCGACATACTGCGAAAGTCGTTCTTGTCGAAGGTGGTCGCCGAGTTAATACGGCCTGTGAGACGCCTCGGCCACCTCTCGAATGTGAGACGGTCGGCTATCGAGGTCGCTCCAGCGGCCAACGTTGTCTTTCGACGGGGCAAAACCGAACTTCGTGGCAATGACGACGTGATCGCGGAACGGCGCGAGAGCCTCGCCCAGGAGCGTCTCGTTCGTGAACGGGCCGTAGACTTCGGCCGTATCGAAGAACGTGACGCCGCGTTCGACGGCGTTGCGAATAAGCCCGACCATCTCTTTCGTATCGTGCGGAGGGCCGTAGCTCGCGCTCATACCCATGCAGCCGAGACCCAACGCCGAGACCTCGAGACCTTGACCAATTTTACGTGTGGGGATCATCTCCGCTCCTTTTCTTCCGCCTCGAAGAATGCGCCCTCGGCGTAGCCGCGGGTAGATGGCGTGTTGGCGACGGACTGGTACTAAGCGTAGCGTGCGCCCGCATTCGAAATGCACACCCCGGAAGGCCCACTCATGAGCGCATCCTCGACCGAGTCTTCGTCACCGCGCACCGGCGCATCGCCCCGGGGGTGGGCCGTCGTGACGGGCGCGTCGTCGGGGCTCGGGGCCGACTTCGCGCGACAGCTCGCAGCACGGGGGCACGACGTCGTCGTGACGGCG
>JANXMC010000762.1 GCA_025354825.1 Myxococcales bacterium | reverse complement strand
GCGCCGCGACGACGCCGTCGTCGTCTTCGAGGAGGCCTACCCATCCGTCCCGAATCGGGTGGTACACGACGAGCGCCGTCCCCTGCGCGCGAACCGGCGGTTCGTACTTGGCCTCTTGTCCGCGCAGCGCCGTCAGCGCGGTGTCGAGCGACGCGCGACTTCGGGCGAGGGCGCCGCCGCGAGCCGCCTGGGCGCGATCGAGATCTGCGACGGACAGCTCCCAGTCGTGGGATGCCGTCTCTTCGATGGCCGCGCGCTCGCGCGCATAGGCATCTACCGCGCCCTGAAACCGCGCGCGCCGCTCGGGCGAGAGCGACGCGAGCTGCTCGGCCGACGCGAGCGTCGCGACGACGCGCATCACGGACGCGCGCGCGGCGGCCATGGCGCCTCTCGAGTCGCCGGCTCGAAGAAGCAGATCGATCCGCGAGCGCGCGCCGACCTCGCGCTCGGCCAAGAACGAGCCGCGCCCTTCGCCGAGAGGCACGAGAAAGCTCGCTTCGGCGAGGCGTTCTTCGGCGTCGGCGTACGCCGCGAGCGCCTCGTTTCGGTGGGCCGACGCCGGCGCGAGCTCCTCGAGCGCGGTCGCTCGCCACAGCGTCGCCGACCACGCGGCATACCTTTGGAGGGAGACCTCGGCGAGCTTCTGCGCACGCGTGAAGAGCGCGACGGCGGCGGCGACGCGCTTCTGGGCAAGCGCCACGCGCCCCTCGACCTCGAGGAGGAATGGCGCGAGCTCCCCGCGAGGCTCCGCGACGGCCGCGTGCGCGTCGGCGAGTCGCGCGGCGGCGTCGGAAACACGCCCCGCGCGTACGAGGGCGAGGGCGAGCTCGGTGAGCACGCTCGCCTTGCGATACGCGTCGGGGCAGCTCGATGCGGCCAGCGTCGACGCCTCGGCGAGGCGCGCGAGAGGATCCGCCATCGTGGCCGGCGACGCGTCGCCGTTGCGGCTCGAGAGGCGCAGCTCCTCGACGGCGATGTTGTTGGTGAGCGTGAGGCGGTCGCAGGGGGCGGCCTTTTGGCGGTCCGAAGCTTCAATCCGCAGAAGCTGCGCGACGGCCTCGTCGTGGCGCCCCACGCGACCGAGCTGCATCGCCGTCGATTCGAGCGAATTGCGAACCAAGCTCGCGATGCCGAGCCGCTCGCCGCGCGCCGTCGCTTCGTCGAGTGCCGCGAGCGTTGCTCGCGAATCGCCCACCGCCCGCGTGAGCCGGGATCGATAATAGGCAAGGCGCGCCTGACCGTCGGGGAAGGCGACGGCGTCTTTCGCGGCGCCGTCGAGGACGACCTGCGCGTCGGCGATCCGGTGCAGGCGATCGCTCAACATGAACGCGAGGGCGAGGGCATCGTCCGTTGCGTCGCTGACGTAGCCCGCGCTTCGTGCCAGCGGAATCGATTGGCGGAAGAGCCTTTCGGCGTCGTCGAACGCCCCTTTCGTGAGCGCGATGCGCGCCTCGAGCCCGAGGCCGCGAACGCGGTCGCCGTCGCCTGCATCGGCGACCGCGCTTTGTGAAGCGGTGTGGGCGAGGGCTGCCGCGGCATCGAGCTTTCCGTCGCGTCGAAGGGTCTTCGCCTCTTGGTACCAGACGGGGACGGCGACCGATTCGACGCGGAAGGACGACGGCCGTGAATCGCCTTGGGACAGCCCGACGCTCACGGCGCGGGCCGTTTCGGGGATCGTAAGTGTAACTTGAAAACCATCGTCGAAGGGGACGACGAGGGTCGGCGTTACGGGCGCGTCACCCGCGCGGTATTCGGCATTTGCGGCGCCGGCCTTTCGAACGAAAAGGCGCAATGAGCGCGACGGCTCGAGCTCGCAGACGGGGCCGGTACGAACGCGCGCGCAGCCTGAAAACGCCACGTCGACGCTTGATGCACCGGCCGCGGCGCCTGCTGCTGCGTCGCCGTCACCGCGTTTCGCGGAGGTGTCACGCGGGCGACTGCACGCGCCGAGCAGCACAAACGCAGCGAGCGCCGCACGCGCACCCGGTCTCGGGAGGCATGCGGCGCGGCGTGCGCTTTGGAGGGTTTTGCTGGCGGCTTCGTGGGGATTCACACCCCCACGCTATCGCGAACGCTCAGAGGTTACTGTCGCACCGACGCTGCCGTTCCGACCGTCGTGGCAAGGATCGAGTTCGCCGGAAGGGGAACGCAGCCCGACGTGTCGACGATGGGGAACGTCGCCTGGAAGCCGTCCCAGCTCGCGAGGGTCGTCGTCCACTTGTGGCTGCCGAACAGGTACCAAACCTTGGCCCACGCTTCGATCTTGCCGGCGAGCGACTTGAGCTTGAGATCGACGTCGACGTCGTAGGAGAGATAGCTCGGTTGGATACCGATCTTCGCGGTGCCGGGTACCGACGCTTCGAGGATGGTGAGAGTGCCCGTGACGCCCGCGGATGCGACGACCGCGTCGACTGCCGCGGTGGCGACGACATACACCTTTGCATAGGGGGTCGCGGTGAGCGTGGCGTAGGGCGCGACGTAGCTCGCCGAGTACGAGTAGCCGACCGCGCCGTTCGCGGCCGCGGAGAACTTCACCGGCACGGGGCCGAGCCAGATCCGCATCGACGCGCTGAAGAAGGTTCGCGAAAAGTCTTTCGTCTCGACCAGGTTGCCCGAGACCGAGCGCGACCAGATGTCGTTGCCCATCACGCGGACCGAGATGGAGGACGTTCCCGTCGTGCCCTGGAGCGCGGCTTTCGCCGACAGCTTCGCGACTTCTTTGTTGGACCCGAAGATCGTGGCCAAGGCGCGCACCGCCGCTTCCGCGGAGATCTTATCCATGTTCGGCGCGGAGGACGCCGTGCTCGTGAGCGTGAGGGATGCGTCGTAGCCGCCGCCGAACTTCGAGTTGCCGAAGTCGTCGGCGAGGTGCCACCCCTTGGAGAAGTTGGTCACGGGCGTACCGCCACAGACGACCGGCGTGGTGCCGACGAAGATGCTGCCGGCGCGCGTCGCCAGAACGGGGCTCGCGATGGGGGTCGCATCGTAGATGGGCATCGTCGACGCGACGACCGGCGTATAGAGCTTCGCAATCGGGTACGCGGCGCGAAGGACGCCGTAGTTCGTGTGGGTCTCCGCGGTGTCGTCGAGGGCACCGAGGTTGTCGACGGTTTCGGCTCCACCCGCCGACTCACTCTCCTGCACGGCGCCGCTCATTTGGGAGACCTTCGACGACACGACGGGCTCCTGGAACTTCGACGCGAGGACGACCGGCGTGGTGCCGAGGTCGCCCGGCTCGGCGACGGGCTGCGTGACGATGGGGCGCGTCGGCAGCGACTTCGTCGGGGTGGTCGGGGTCTCGTCGCCGGGGACGGTCTCGCCGCGAACGGGGAGGGCGGATGCGCTGCTGGCGGTGGCGGCGGCGGCGGCGAGGATCGAGGCGATGACGAGGTTCTTGGCGACGAGGTTCATGACGGGCTCCAACTTTCGTGTGTGGTCAAGCGAGCGGCGAAAAGCGCCGCCCGGAGTACTTTGGAAACGGGTGATCTTCGGGTTTGGTGACGCTGAGAAACTTGGCTTTTTGGTATTTCGTAGTTTGAGAAATCAGATGGCCAGAGCGGCCGTGGCCAGGGCGCGAACGTCCGTCGAGGGGTCGCTCTTGGCGATCTCGTGGAGCAGGCTTTCGACCTCGGCGTTCCCGCGGTGAACCGGGGCGAGCGTTCGAATCGCCTCCAGGCGAACCTTCTCCATCACGTCGTGCCGAAGCACTTCGGCAAGGGGCGCGAGCTGCGCATCCAAGGGGCGATAGGTCGCCGTCGAAACGGCCTCTTGGCGAACGTCCTCGTCGCCATCGTGGGTCATCGCTTCACCGACGAGGGTGTCGGCGCCGCCGCGGGTCAGGTAGCGCACGGCCGCTACGGCGGCCATACGAACGACGGGGTCGCTATTTGCCATTGCGCGCTCGGCATACGGGAGGACGCGGGGGTCGCCTGCATTGCCGAGGGCACGAAGAAGGACGACGTTGTCCTCGGTGCTCGCTGCGCCATCGAGCTTGGTGAGAAGCGCATCGACCGAGCTGCTGGCGGTGGTCGGATCCGACTCGCGCATCTCGCGAGCAACGCCGCCGAGGGCGAGGGACGACGTGTGCGAGACGTCGGGGTCGTGGTCGTTCGAGGCGCGCTGAAGCGCTTCGGCCGTTTCGGCGGTCGGGGCCTGCGTTCCGGCGAGCGCCATCGCGGAGGCCGTTCGCGCGTCCGTAGAGACGTTGGTGTCTTCGAGCACCTGCGTCAGCGCGCGCTGCGCTTCGGGCGTCCCGGAGCCGCCCATGGCCGCGATCAGCGAATCTGCCTGCTCATGGGGCGCTCCGTTTCGGATGCGCGTGGCCGCGGCGCCTGCCGCCGTCGGGTCGAGGCGAAGGAGCGCCGACATGCGCGCTTCGAGAGTCGCTTTCGACGCGGAGTCGCCTTGGCGAACGGCGGCGAGAGCCTTCGTGAGCGTCGTGAGGGTTGCGCCTGCGACGAGAAGCTCGTCGCTCTGTTTCTGCGCGGCGAGGTTCTCCGCGGCGGTTGCGGCCGCTGCGTCCTCGAGGGCATCGAGGTCGCGTTGAAAGCTGCCGAGGGCCGTCGGGTCGTCTTGCGTGCCTACGACCGTGAGGGTCGTCTCCGACGTCGCGTGGGCCGACGGCATTCGGCTTCCGGGTTGAATCGAGAGGTCCTCCTTCGCATGAAGGGTCTGAAGCCAGCCCGCGCCGTCGAGCACCAGTTCCGACGTGGCCGAGACGCGTGCTTCGGTATCGTGCGTAAGCGGAACAAGGCCGTTGGGGCCGGCGAGGCGCGTATATTTGTTTTTCGTTTTCGAGAGTGAAAGCGACGCCAAGTTGGCAATCGCGTTGCCGCCGCGCACATACGTCGCTTCGTATTCACCCGTCGTGTCTTGCTCGCGCTCCTTCCACGTCGCCCCTTCGCGGTCGACGACCTGCATCGTCGATGCGAGGCTTCGAACGAGACCACGTGCGAGGCTGACCATCCCCTTGTGAACGTGCAGGTCGTGGACTTCGCCATTCTCGTCGAGGGTGATGAAAAACGGCGCGGCGAGGTCATGCTCGACGATGCCCACGCGCCCAGCATCGAGGGGCTTGCCCGTTCCGTCCGTGACGGTGAGCTTCGGCGTGCCGAGCGTTCCGCGAAGCCGCACGAGGCTGCCGCTGTTCTCGACGTACGAGAGACCGAGCTCACCCTCGAGGCGCGTCGAGACGGCCGAGGCGCTCGCGTTCTTGCCTCCGCCGCCGAGAAGCTGCGTCGACTGTGTCGACGTAACTGCATAAACGCGCTGCATGGCCGGCTTGAACGTTCGTGCGCGTATCGATCCGGCGGAGCCCGTCCCCGGCGTGGCGCGGCTCGCACGAGCGCCGACGCTCGACGACGACGATGCGCTCGACAGGGTGGTCGCGGTGCCGCTCTTCGGCGCGCCGGACGACTGCTGATATGCGACGACGCCCCCTACTGCGGCGGCGACGAGAAACACGACCGCTCCCACACTTTTGCTCGTGCGCATGACGACCCTCTCGCGCCCCGCGGGGGCGCATCACCGTGCACGCGGCTCCTGCATCGACGCGGCGGCTCTGCAGCCGTCCGAGTGATTCGCCGTGTGCTCCTCGGTGTCGTTGGGTCTTGCGCCGACCGCCGTTGGGGTCTGACAAACATTTTTCGAAAGGCACGCTTTCGGCACCTCGCGGCACGTCACAGCTGCGGAGTGCGCTCTGCGAGCTCCTGCAGAGCGCCGCCAGCACACGGACCGCGATTCGCCCCGTGCGCATATCGCCGCGCGGGCACGCGTCCTGCTTAGAGGTGCTCAACGGAAGTGAAGACACGGTGTAGGCGGAGCACGTTTGCGAGCGGTGGCGAGTCGCTAGGAATTCGTGCCGGGGGTACCGAACCCCCTTCCTTCGGTATTGGGTGCTATCTCTCGACGGGTACCGCAGCGGGGAAGGGAGCACCGTGAGCGATCGAAAACGCGCGGACGAGGCCGGGCAGGGGGGCCTCGATACATTTGCGTTGCTCGCCGAGAGCATCCCGCAGCTCGTCTTCACGGCGCGAGCCGACGGAAGCGTCGAGTCGTTGAACGGGCGTGCGGCGAGCTACTCGGGTCTCGACATCGCCGCGCTCGCATCGTCGTCCGAGCCCTTCTGGAAGCGCCTCGTTCACACGGACGATCTCGCGGCGTTGTTGAGCGATTGGCGAAAGGCGCTCGAATCGAACGAGCCGTTCGAGAGCGAAGCGCGCTTACGGCGCGCCGATGGCGCGTACCGTTGGCACACCTATTCGGTAAAGCCGCTGTACCGAGCCGACGGCGTTGGC
>JANXMC010000081.1 GCA_025354825.1 Myxococcales bacterium | reverse complement strand
GGCGTCGGGCGCAATCCCCTCGGCAACGTGGGCCGCGCGCGCTTCGTACAGCGTCGACGCGACATCGTTCTTGTGGTCGCACGACTCGCGGCAACCCATGCATCCCGTGCACGCCCACGCCGGCGCGGCATAGGACGGCTCGCGCGGAACGTCGTCATGGGCGCTGAAGTACGCCATCGACATCTTCCCCCACGGCGTCAGCGTCTCCCGGGGCTCGGCGTTCGAGACCGGGCACGCGCTTCGGCAAAGCTTGGGGCAGAAGACGCACTTCTCGAGCGAGTCGCGCCGGCTCTCGAGCACCGGCAGGCGCGTCATCGGGCGTGTGTCGGGGCGTGCCATCGCCAAGAACTTACCACCAAGCGGGCGCTCTGCAGGCTGCGGAACGCGCAGCAGAGACGCGCGCCCACGACAAGCGCGCGACCCTCTCGACGCGGTCAGCGGTACGTGAAGAAGAGGTCGTGGTCGCAGATTCGGAAGACGTCGCCCTCGGCGATTTGCTTCCGCGCGATGCGCTGGCCGTTGTACTCGACGCCGTTCGTCGACCCCATGTCGACCATGAAGTACACGCCGTTCTGAAACTCGATCATCGCGTGCTGGCGAGAGACGTTCGGGTCTTTCAGCGTGAGATCGCTCGACTGTTTGCCGCGGCCGATGACGAAGCGATCCTTGTTCACCGCCTGCTTCTCGCCTTGGTAAATCACGTTCAGCTGGTTGCCCTGGGGCGATGGCGACGGCTGCGAGTAGCCGCCGTTGTTCATCGCGTTCTGGTTGGCGTTCGCATTTCCCAAGCCGCCCATGCCGGTGCTCATCGCGCCGCCCATCCCGACGGGCGACGACATCGACGAGCCCATCGCCGGAGGAAGCCCCGACACGCCCCGCGGGAGAGGCGGCGGCACGCTGCGCGGCGCACCGGGCGGGGCGGAACGGTTCGGCGGCGGCATCCCTAGCGAGCCACCGCGCGGCGGGGGCGTCGGCACTCCCAGCCCCTGACCACCACGACCACCGGGCGGCGGGGGCGGAGGCACGGGCAAGCTCCCGGGCGAGCGGGGCGGCGGACCGCCGAGGCTTCGCGCCGGCGGCGGCGGCAGCGGCATCGCGCCACCGCGGCTCATCGCGGGCGGGGGAGGCGCAGCCGGCGTCGGATGCCCACCAAACCCTTGGCCCGGCGCGCTGTTCGCGGCCGCACTCTCACCGCGTGACGGACCGCCGGGGAAGGGCGTACGGGAGCCGTAGCTGCGCTGTCGCGCGTACTGCTTCATCGCCTCGTTGATGAGGTAATCGACGCTGCACTCGAGCTCGCGCGCCATCTGCTCGAACGTTTCCCACAGCACGTCGCGGCACTGGAACGTTCGTGCGCTCTTCTTGTTGGGATCCGAGCTCATTACGGGGCCTTCGACGGAGTCGAGAAAAATACCATGTTCAACCGCTCCACGATGGCGTCAGGGGCTTTCCATCGATGGGATCACGCAATACTTCACGAATTCCCCGACGGTAGCGATGGGCTTGTCCTCGCTCTCCTTCGGGCTCCCCGCCTTCGGGACGGCGCATTTCCAGTTGCACTCGTCCGCTTCGTCGCACTTCGGCACGGGCGCGCGGTCTTCCTCGTAGGCCTTGACCACGCCGATGTCCGACTTTTTCCCCCCATAAAAGAAGCTTAGCGCGGTGAGCTTCGCGCTCACTTGCGGCGACGAGAGGTACGGCTGGATGGCGTCGCGTGCCTTCGGGTCGCCCGCGATCGGCGCGATGCCGGCGATCTGCGTGCCGTAGGTGATGGGCTCGGTCATGCCCATCTTCGTCGCCGCCGTCGCCGGGAGATGCCGCATGAACTCGGGGATCTGCTTCGTCGACAGCGATTTCAGAATCAACGAGCCGGCGACCCAGCGGATCTTCCACTTCCGCCCTTCGAACAGCGGATAGAGCTTCGCGCCGATGATGTCCTTCGGAAGCTCGCCCATGCGCGCGAACGCGAGGTCGCGAAGTGCGTCCGGCGTGTCTTCGGCCGCAGCCACCGAGTAAACCTTGTCGATGTCCGCGGCGTTCCCCTTGTCGATCCGCCCTTCGACGGCGGCAAAGGCGAGCTTGCGGCGCTCCTCCGGCTTCGCCTTGTCGGCGCCGTAGGCGAGCGCGTACTCGACGACCGGGCGGCCACCGAGGCGCTTCATCCCCACGAAGGCCTTCTGCAGCTCGGCGTCCTGGTACTTCGAGACCTGCCCTTTGAGCTGGTCCGGCGTGACCGTCGTCTTCGCGCGGCGGTTCGCCTCTTCGACAAGCGCCGTGTTGCGCGCAACCCAGTCGGCCGACTCGATTTTCTTCGCGAGGGCGACGAGCGCCTCGCTCCCTTTGACCTTCGTCTCGGGGTCGCCAAGGTCGGCGATGAGGCCTGCGATGCGGTCGATGCGCGTCGATTCTTCCGTGATGATGCTGGGAAGCCCGCGCACGGACGGCGCGCCGAAGAAGCGCATCATCTGCTCGATCCCGAACTGCTGCGACGGGTTCTCGATGCGGTTTTCGAAGTCGGTCTGCGTCCACCCGGCGAGCGCCGCGACGATGTCTGCGCGGTTCTTGTCGTCGCTCACGAGCGTCGGCTCGTGCGACAGCATCGCGAACGCCGCGTCCTTGTACGGGATGGACGGATCCGCCGGCCACGAGCCGTCGGGGTTCTTCGCCGGCCGCGGAGCCGTGATGTGCTTCAGCAGCTCCGGCGTCATTCCGCCGACAATCTTCTTGCGCGCGTCGTCCGGGAGCGACGCCAGCGCGTTCGTCAGAAGCTCGATGCCGATGCGGCGACCGCCGCGCGGCTTCATCCGGATCATCGACAGCGCGGCTTCCGTCCGCAGCGGCAGGCTGTACTTGTCGTGGGTCGCCACGGCGACGAGCTTCTCGGGCCCGCGCTCGGTCGTCTCCCAGCGATGCACGTCGGTCTCGCTGACCGCGCACCCTGCAAACACAGGCAAGGCTCCCGCCACAAGAGCGGCGACCGCCACCCTCCGGGCGAGCATGCCTCGCGTCATCGTCCTACCGCTCGCCTGCGTTGTCGACGGCACCGTCCGATTCCCCATCTGGTTGCCTCTGCTCCGTCTCGTCGTTCGACTTCGCACGGCTCGGCGGCGCCGAGCCACCCGATGATACAAAAGTCCGCAGTGCGGAAGCTCGAGAGAGCGTCTTACCCGCGCCACAACCCTCGAGCTCGCCACGAATGCGCGAGACCGAGACGTCCGATGCTACGCCGACCGGCTCCTCGAACGAAAGTGTTTGGGGACTCGAGCCTTTTCCACGCGGTGTTGACGCGCCCTTTCGCGCGCCGCGGCAGGTGAGACCCGAGGGGCACGCACCGTTCTGCGCGCTGTCGCGGCCCCTCGCGCCGTCCCACTCGCCGAAAGTTGACCCCTCGCCAACCGCGGTCGTAGGTTCCGTTGTAGGACAAGGTAGGTAATGGCGTTTCCGCTCTTCGCACCCCGCCGGGTGCTCTCCCAAATCGGCCACGCGGGGGACGGCGTCGCGTCGCCCCCCGCCAACACGCGTGTTGCCCCCGTCGTTGGGCGGGGCGCGCTCGTGCACGGCCGAGCGCGCGAAATCTACGCGCTCCTGGTCTGGACGGCCGCGGTCTTCCTGCTGCTCG
>JANXMC010000728.1 GCA_025354825.1 Myxococcales bacterium | reverse complement strand
GAGCGGCTTCGGCAACACGATTTTCGACTTCTCGGGGTTCCGCTTGAACAGCAGGAACGTGCGCCCGAGCACTTGCACCATCTCCGCGTCGGTCTCGGTCGCGAGCGCGGCGGCGGCTTCTTTGCGGTCGACGGGCGCCTCGCCCTGAACGCGTACCTTCACGAGCTCGTGCTTCGAGAGCGCGCGCTTCGTCTCGGCGACGAGCGCTTCGGTGATCCCCGCTTTGCCGAGCGCAATGACGGGGTCGAGCGCATGCCCGAGCCCACGCAGGTGCCTCAGGGCGGCGCCGCTCAACGGTTTCTTTGCTGCAGCCATCTGTTCTCTCGTTCTCCTCGACCAACCGTCATCCGAGCCGCGAGAAGTCCGCGATTCGGAGCATGCATTTCGCGCCGTAGGAGAGCACGCCGAGGCGCGTCCTCGTGTCGGCGTCCGCCGGATCGTTCACGAGAATGTTCGTGAAGATCTCGTCGAGCTTCACAGCCGCTTCTTCCGTGTTCGAAAGCGCCTTGCGCACGTCGGCTTCGCTCTGAAGCGCGCCGGTCGCGTCCGCGATTTTGGTCACCAGCGCGACGATCGTCGCGTCGCTCTCTCGCTTCGTCGCGAGTGCGCCGCTGAACGCTGCGGCCGACGGCGCGACGGGCTCGGACTCTTTGCTGATGCCGGCGAGGCGTTTCGTGACGAGCTTCGCCTTCGCCAGCCACGGTTCGGCCTTGTCGACGACCGCCTTGAGGGCCGCGGCTTTCGCCATCGCGTAGACGGGGAAGCTCACGACGGCGAAACGCTTTCCCGACACCTCGGCAAACCCCGCCAGGACGGCGTCGGCGACCACGCCGCTGGTCTTCGTCGTGAGGAGACCGCGGAGGCGCTCGGTGGAGAACTCGAGGACTTTTGCGACGGTGTCCTCGCGCGACAAGTCGAGCTTGCGACCCGACAGCTGGTCGTAGGCGAGCCCCAAGAGCTCGGCGAGATCGAGCTTCGCGTAGGCGGCATTCCCGGTCGCGTGGGCCGCGCCGGCATCTGTCAACGTGCGGAGGATCGCAATGCACGCGCGCCGGAGGCCGAACGGATCGGCCGCGCCGGTCGGTGCGAGCCCAACGGCGAAGCAGCCGGTGAGCGTGTCGAGCCTGTCGGCGAGGGCAACGATGGCCGACACGTCCGTCGGCGCCACGGCGTCGGTCGCACCCAGCGGGCGGTAGTGGTCGCGCACGGCGTCGGCCACGGCGGCCGGGTGGCCTTCGTGCTGCGCGTAGGCGCGCCCCATGTGCCCCTGAAGCTCCGGGAACTCGCCGACCATGAGGCTCGGCAAGTCGGACTTGCAGAGGCGCGCCGCGACTTCGACGTTCTTTGCGGTTTCCTGCGAGACACCCAGCCGCGCCGCGATGTCGGCCGCCAGGGCCGTCATCCGAGCGACCTTCTCCGCGACCGTCCCCAGGCGGTTGTGAAAGACGATGCCCGCAAGCTTCGCGGCCCGCGTATCGAGGCGAACTTTTTTGTCCTCGTCGAAGAAGAAGCGCGCGTCCGAAAGGCGACCGTGCATGACGCGATCGTTCCCCTTCACGACCGACGGCACGTCGAGCGCGGTGTTCACGACGGCGAGGTAGTGCGGCAGCAGCGTGTCTTCGTCGGTCTGCACGCAGAAGTACTTCTGGTGACCACGGGCGACGGCACGAATCACCGTGGCGGGGAGCTCGAGAAAGGCGCGATCGAACGAGCCGGTCACCACATTGGGCTCTTCGACGAGCGACGCGTTCTCGTCTTGCAAGTAAGGCTCGGGGTCGAACGTTCCACCCGCGGCTTTGGCCGCGGCCTCGACCCGTTCCATCATCGTCCGCGCGCGCGCGGTGCGATCGACGATGACGTGGGCTTCGCGGAGTTGCGCCTCGTAGGTCGTCGGATTCGTGATCGTCACGATTCCGGGGGCGAGGAACCTGTGGCCGCGCGTTTCGCGTGCAGCGCGAAGCCCCGCGAACCCCATGTCGAGGACGTCGTCGCCGAGGAGCGCGATGAGCCACTGGATCGGCCTGCCGAACGTGGTGTCGCCGTCCGCCCAGCGCATCGACTTTCGGAACGGAATCGCGGCGCAGATGTCGGCGAGGGTCTTGCTTAACAGCTCGCGCGCGGGGCGACCCTTCTCCACTTTGCGGAGCGCGACGAAGCGCCCGGCCTTCTGCTTGCCACTCGCCTCTTTCTCCACCACGAAGAGCGCGTCGAGCCCAACGCCGTTTTTCGCGGCGAACGCTTCGGCGGCCTTGGTTGGCTTGCCGTCTTTGAACGCGGCCGACTCGGGCGGGCCGACGAGCTCTTCGTCCAGATCGGTCTGCGCAACGGCGACGCCTTCGATGATGACGGAGAGGCGGCGCGCCGTGCCCAGCGCGCGAACGGTTCCGTGGGCGAGCCGCAGCGCCACGAGACGCGAGGCGACAATTTCGGGTAGCGCCGCGAGGGCGCCGTCGACGAACGAGGAGGGGAGCTCCTCGCAGCCGATTTCGAGTAGGAGCGGCTTGGATTCGGGCATGAGAGCGGGCCGAAGCTAGCAGGAGTCGCGCATGGAGTCGCGGTCGCGGCTGTACTACGCTCCGCGAAATCCATGGCCCGCGCGAAGTCTCAAAAGTCAGGCGATGCGACCAAGGCCGCCCTCGCGACCGCCTCCGCAGGTGCGGTCGCCGCGTCGCGACCAGTCGATGCGGCGCCCCAACCGGAGGACGTCCGCTTCGATAAGGCTCTTCGGCCGCGCTCCTTCGACGACTACGTCGGCCAGACGAAGCACAAAGAGAACCTGCGGGTCTTCGTAGAGGCGGCACGACGGCGTGGTGAAGCGTTGGACCACCTGCTTCTGTCGGGGCCGCCGGGCCTTGGCAAGACGACGCTCGCGCAGATCCTCGCGTTCGAGATGGGCGTCACGCTCCACATGACCACGGGGCCGGTGGTCGAGCACAAGGGCGCTCTCGCGGGTCTGCTCACGAAGCTCGCTCCGCGCGACATTCTGTTCATCGACGAGATCCACCGCATGCCGCCGGCGGTCGAAGAGAGTCTCTATCTCGCGATGGACGAGTTTCGCATCGACGTCATGATGGGCGAGGCGGCCTTCGCGCAGTCGGTGCAGATCCCCGTCGAGCCGTTCACCCTCGTGGGTGCGACCACGCGAACCGGCATGCTGACAGCGCCGCTCTTCTCGCGGTTCGGCCACAACGTGCGCCTCGACTTCTACCCCGTGGAAGACCTCGCGAAGATCGTCGTCCGCAGCGCCGGCCTGCTCCAAACCGAGATCGATCCGGCGGCCGCGGTCGAGATCGCGACCCGCGCGCGGGGCACTCCGCGCGTCGCCAACCGGCTGCTTCGCCGCGTGCGCGACTTTGCGGAAGTTCTCGGCACGGGCAAGGCCGATCTGGCGATCGTGAAGCGCGCTTGCGAGCGCCTCGACATCGACGCCGCCGGCTTCGACGAGATGGATCGCAGGCTGCTGCGCATCATCATCGAGGACTACGACGGCGGCCCCGTGGGCGTCGAAACCATCGCCGCCGCGATGAGCGAACCGCGCGACACGGTCGAAGACGTGTACGAGCCGTACCTCCTGCAGCAGGGGTATCTCGGCCGCACGCCGCGGGGGCGCATCGCTACGCGGCGTGCTTACGAGCACCTCGGCATCGAGCAGGTCTCGAAGAGCGACACTTCGGACAAAAAATCGAAGGAATCCGGCAAGCTGTTCGACTAGCCGCGTTGCGCCGCCGACCGCTTCGCGCGTACAGTGGAGTATCGTGCCGAACGGCCTCGTCCTGGTAGTCGACGACGACACTGTGAGTCGTCACGTCCTCGTCCAGGCGCTGACCCACGCCGAGCTTCCGCACGTTGCGGTCGCCTCAGGTGAGGAGGCGCTTCGGCAGATGGAAACGCTGCAGCCGGCGCTCGTTCTGCTCGACCTCGTGATGCCGCCGCCGGACGGCTACCAGGTTCTCCGCACGCTCCGCGCCCGCGCCGAGACGCGCGACATTCCGGTGGTCGTGCTCACGGCGCTCGACGCCGACGACGAGATAGCTCGCGCCTTCGAGGCCGGCGCCGACGACTTCGTGCGCAAGCCGTTCAAGCCTGTCGAGCTCATCGCGCGCATCCGCGGTCAGCTTCGCCTCCGCGGCGTCGTGATGGAGCTCGAGAAAAAAGAGAAGGACGCGCAGCTCGTCCTCGAGCTCACGCAAGCCCTCGCGTCCAACTTGGACTTCCGCGGGATCCTCTTCACCGTCGTTCAGCGCATCGCCGAGGTCGCCAAGGTCGATCGGGTCTCCATCGTCCTCGTGCGCGGCCAGGCCGACGTGGGGTATGTCGTCGCCGCCTCCGACGATCAGCAGATTCGCGATCTGCCCATCGACCTCTCGAAATACCCCGAGATCAAGCAGGTTCTCTCCAGCCACGAGCCCCTCGTCATCACGGACGCGCAGAAGCATCCGCTCCTCGAGATCACCCGCAGCGAAGGCGGCGCACCGACCTTCAGCTCCCTCGCGATTCTGCCGATCCTGTACGAAGGGCGCCCCATGGGCGTGCTCTTTTTGCGCGCCAAGCAGACCTTCGTCTTCGACGAGCACGACGTGGCTCTGTGCCGCACGGTTTCGAACGCGATGGCGATCGCGCTCCGCAACGCGCGCGTTCTTCAGTCGCTGCGCGATCAGACGCAGCAGGTCACCGTCGCGCGCTTCGAAGCCGAGCGGCGCCTTCGCATGCTTCAGCGCTACGCCGACTTTTTCGAGAGCGGCGCCGACGGCATCGTCGTCATCGACAACGAAGGGCACCTGCTGTTCTCGAATCCGAAGGCCCACGAAATCACGGCCTACGACGAAGCCGAGCTTCGCGGCCGCAAGATTGGCGAGCTGTTCGTCGAAGACGACTCGGGGCGCGCGCGGGACCTCCGAAACGGCTTCACGAAGGGGCGCTATCCCCAAGGGGTCGACGTTCGCCTCCGGCGCAAGGACAACCGGATCATCACGCTCAGCGTGAACTTCAACTCGGTCCTTCGCGAAGAGGGGGCCGTCGTCTGCTCGTTCCGCGACGTCACGGCCGAGCGGGCCGTCGAAGCCGAGCTGATCAAAACGAAGGACTTCCTTCAACGCGTCATCGATTCGTCCGTGGACGCGATCATCAGCGCCGACATCAAGGGGCGGGTGCTTCTGGTGAATCGCGCCGCCGAGCGCGTCTACGGCATCTCCGCCGGCGAAATGCTCGGCATGAACGTGCGCGAGCTGTACCCGGATCGCGGGGCGGTCGATCTCATGAAGCTCATTCGCGCGAGCGGCGGCCGCGTCGACGCGTACCGCACCGAGATCGTCGACGCGCGCGGCGATCGAGTCCCCGTTTCGATCTCGGCGGCGCTGCTTTACGAAGGCGACGTCGTCGTCGGCTCCGTCGGCGTCTTCACCGATTTGCGCGAGCGCATGCGCATGGAGCAGCGCCTTCAGCAAGCCCAAGAGCAGCTACTTCAGCAAGAGCGCCAAGCGGTCATCGCCGAGCTCGCCGGGGCCGCGGCCCACGAGCTGAATCAGCCGCTCACCAGCGTCATGGGGTACGCCGAGCTTTTGAAGCGCCGCCTCGAGCAGGGGAGCGCCGTCTTCGGCGCCGCTGAGGTCATCTACAACGAGGCCGAGCGAATGGCCGAAATCGTGCGGAAAATCGGCAAAATCACAAAGTACGAGACGAAGTCGTACGTGGGCCGCGCACGTATTCTCGATCTCGACAAAGCGAGTGAGGACGAAGGGCTCGCCCAAAGCACGACGCAAAAGGTCGCGCAGTCGCAAGCGCCGGGGCGCGAGTAGCGGTGCGGGTTCGGGACGACGACGACGACAACGAGACGAAGGGGGCGGCGCTCCCGAGCGAGGCACCGTCGGGACCGCGGGATCGCTTGAGCGGCACGGCGTTGGTCGACTCGGCGCAGGTGGCTTCCGCGCGTGTCGCCAAGGTCACGCGATCGAGCATGCCGCCGTCGCCCATCGATCGCCTGTTCGTGGCCCTCGCGTCGCTCCCGGTCGACAAGGGGCGCGGCGCCGTTCTGCGCGCCGCCATCGACGCGCTCGCGCTGCTCTTGCCCGCCTACGGCGTCGGCGTTCGCTACGTCGATCGCGAAGGGGACACGCCGCGGGTCCTCCGCGCCGGAGTCACCGCCGAGAGAAACCCGAGCATCCCGGAAGCGATGGCCGCGGTGGTCGACGGCGCGCCGCGCGTGTTCCCCACGTTCGCGAACGAGCGGGCCATCGAGTTCGTCGAAGACGGCTACGGCGCGCCCAGCCCCGTCGCGTTGCACGTGGCGGGGGACGACGCCGGTCTCGACGACGACACCTCGCCGCCCATGCTCCTCGTGATGCGCGCGGCGATCACGCTCACGAGCGCCCTTGCCCACGCGCGCGCCCACGCCGACGCCGCCGAGGCACGGGCAAGCGTTCACGAGCTCACGCGCCGCATGGCCCAGGCCGACAAGCTTGCCACCTTCGGCCAGCTCGCCGCCGGCATCCTCCACGATCTCAACAACCCCCTCACGTCGATCCTCGCCTACACCGATGTGCTCCTCCGCAAGCACGCCCTCCGTGCGTCCCGCGACAACGGGGATCCGCGCGACGACGGCGAGGACACCGAACGGCTCCGTCGCATCCACGCATCGGCCAACCGCCTCATCGACCTCACGCGCGATCTCGTGAGCTACACGCGCCCGTCGTCGGGCGAGGTTCGGATTCCCGTCGACGTGCACAAAAGCATCGACCAGGCGATCCTCTTCTGCGAGCACGAGCTCGTTCACGCGCGCGCACGGATCGAGCGACACTACGGCCCGCCGGCGATCGTTCTCGGCGCGCCGCCGCAGCTCGTTCAAATTTTCGTGAACCTCGTCACCAACGCCTGCCACGCAATGCCCGATGGCGGCGGCGCGGTGACGGTCACCACGTCGGTCGCCCCGGGGCCCGTTCACGCCGGTGAGGCGCCCGGGTCGTTCGTACGCATCGTCGTCGAAGACACGGGGCACGGCATTCCCGCCGAGATCATCCCGCGAATTTTCGCCGCGTTCTTCACGACCAAGGGGGAAGGGCGGGGGACGGGCCTCGGCCTCTCCATCGTTCGAAGCCTGGTCGAGGCCCACGGCGGCGACATCTACGTCGAACGTACGGGGGTGAGCGCATCGGCCCCTTCCGAGGCCGGTTCGCGGGTTGGAGCCCGCTTCGTCGTGAGCTTCCCGCTCCACCCTTCGCGACCCGTGTAAGATTGCGCGATTCTGCGAGGGCCTCGCCAGCTCGCATATGGAAGCGAACGAGGCCCAGCGCCGCAAAGCGGTTTACACCCGTCTTTCCGGTCAGCTACCGTCGTCCGAGAGCGACCCTGCAATCCGGAGCCCCATGCCCCCTGCGAAGCGCGCGTTAACTCGGCGCAGTCTGTCTCCTCTCCGCGGTTCCGTCGTCGTGGCCGCCACGGCATTTGGCTGCCTTCTCGCGACGGGGCTCGCCTCCGAGAGCGCCAACGCGGGGCCCGTCAAAGGGCGCATTGCCGGCCATGAAAAGCTGGTACCCGACGTCTACGCAGAGGCTGCCAAGCCCGACGCGCGCCGCTACACGTGGCGCGAGCCGTCGCCCACCGTGCGCTCCGAGTTCCGCACGTTGTCGGCGAACCCGTCGCGCGACATCTGCATCGCGGCCCTCGCGAGCGCGCCGGCACCTGCCCACGAGCCGATCTTGGTGAAGATCACGGGCGGTCACACAGTGCCAACCAACATCGTCGTGTCGCCGGGAACGCGCCTCTCGTTCGAGAACCGCGACCCGTTTCAGCACCGCCTCTACGCGGTCAACAACCCCGCCTGGAAGGCCGAGACGATCAACCCCGCGGCGCGCCGCGAATGGACCGCTCCCAACGGCCAGGGTCGTTTCGAGTTCCGCGACGAGCTCGCGCCGAGCGTCCGCCTCTTCGTGATGGTCGAGCCGACGGTTTCGGAGATCGCGTACCCCGGTCGTGACGGAAGCTTCGGGATGAACCTCGCCCCCGGTGAGTACACGCTGCAGGCCTTCTTCAACGGTAAGCGCGTCGGGCGCGCCGTGGCGGTGACGGCGCAAGACAAGCGCCTCGTCGAGCCGAAGGATCCGATTCAGGTCAACGAGGGGAGCGACGGCAAATGATGCTCCTGTCGCGCGTCTGGTACGTGATCCTCAGCATCGCCTGTGGGCTCGCGATCTACGTCGTGTACCTCGCCGTGGGGCAGTACAACCGGCGCAACGCCATGGCGATGGCCGAGACGCTCGCGTCCGACAGCCAGGTCGTCGGGTGGGCGCTGCAAATCGATGCACGTCGTCGCCTCGACGCGATGCTCGTCGGCGCCGTCGACAAGGGCGTTCAAGACGGGCTCCTTTCGGCCAACGGCAAAGACAAGATTCCGTCGACCGCGAAAGAGGGGGCGAAGAAAGCCCTCGCCGCGATCAACGAAAAGATGCCGGCCGAGTTCCGCAGCGACGCCCTCTTCGCCGTCGATCGCGACGGCCGCGTCGTCTCGCAGATCGGCTTCGATCAGGCGAACACGTTCGAAGACTTCGAGCTCGGCGGCTACGCAGCGGTGAACGACGCGCTCCACGGCTACCTCCGTGACGACACGTGGGTCTTCGGAGGGAAAATCTACCGCGTCGTCGCGCGCCCCGTTGAGTACGACGTCACGCAGCCGCCCGCGGGCGCGATCGTCGGCCTCAAGCTCGTCGACAACAAGTTCGTCCAAGAGCTCTCGCGCCGCACGCGCGCCAACGTCGCGTTCTACTCGGCGGGCGTACGCGTCGCGTCGTCCGGCAACGAAGGGTTCGAAGAGAGCTCCTTCGAGCAGATCGCAGGCGAGCTCGGAAAGCTCGAAAGCGACAAGAGTTACAAGGAGTCGGGCCGCTCCGACGTGCGCCCGGTAACCGAGAACCTCGCCGCGGTCTACGCGCGCATCGTGGGCGAGGCGTGGGACCTCGGCGCTGGCTTCGCCGTCGTGCGAAGCAAGGTCGCGATTCCCGGCCCCATGGGCTTCCTCAACGGCGCCGACGACAAGGACAAGGCGAGCGTGCCCCTCGGTCTCGTCGCGCTCATCGTCGCCCTCGGGATTCTCATCGGCGTCGCGCTCTCGTTCTTCGAGCATACGGTGCCGCTCAAGGAGATGACGGCCCAGGCCGACGGTCTCAAGAAGGGGGCCTTCGACCTTCTGCAGCTCACGAAATTCCGCGGCGCGTACCGCCTGATCGCACAGGATCTCAACGCCGGCATCGAGCGCGTCGCCGAACGTGGCGGTGGCGCGCCGCGCAAGCAGGCCGACCTCGAGTCGATCCTCGGCCCCGCACCTGCACAGCCCGCAATGAGCGCCTTCGCGTTCCCGATGGCCGACGGCAACGGCGCGCCGGGCCCTTCGCCACTGGGTACACCCGGAGGCATGAACGCTCCTCCGCCCCCTCCCGGTCGCCCTACGCCCGCGGCCGGCGCGGGTGGCTCCGTCTCGCGACCGTTCCCGACCAACCCTGGCTCGTCGCCGCAAGTCACGTCCAACGCGCGTCCGTTTCCTACGAACCCCGGCGCCGGCGGATCGGGCGCGCGCGCCATGCCCACGGGCGGTTCCGTCTCCGCGCCGTTCCCCGTCCCCACGGGCTCCAATCCGTCGGTCGGCTTCGGCGGCGGCGGCTCGGTCACGGCGAAGCCGCCCCCGCCGCCCGGCAGCGTCGCGCGCCCGTTCGAGCCTGTTCTTCCGCAGGCCGGCGGTCGCGACGAAGACGACGAAGAGGCGACGATGGTCGCGCAGATCCCCGCCGAGGTCCTCGCGGCCGCGACGGGCGAGTACAAAGCCCTCGAAGAGGGGGCCGAATGGTTGTCAGTCTACGAGGACTTCGTCCGCACGAAAAAACAGTGTGGAGAGTCCACTGATGGGCTCACATTCGAAAAGTTTCAGCATACCTTGCGCAAGAACCGCGACGCGCTGATGCAGCGCCACGGGTGCAAGCGTGTGAAGTTCTCCGTCTACGTGAAGGAAGGGCGGGCATCGCTCAAGGCGACACCCGTAAAAGAGTAATCCGTGACCTCCGACTCGCGTTCCTCTGGTTGTTACGAGGCGCGGGGGAGATGGCAGCAAGCGC
>JANXMC010000691.1 GCA_025354825.1 Myxococcales bacterium | reverse complement strand
GGCTCCGTCGACAGCACGCAGAACCCGCCCGCACCGTTCGTCGTCTCCATCCGGAAAGACGCGACCGACTGCGACCCGTCGAGCGGTAGCTCGAACGGCCTCAGTCAGCAGATCGTCAACGCCGCGACGGCCCTCGGCGACACGCTGAAGCAGGACGTCACCGTCCGCGCGCAGCTTGCGAACCAGCCCGTCGCCCCCGGCTTCACACCGCCCGTCGCCGTCTCGCAGTTCATCAAGGGCGTCACCGCGACGAGCACGTCGACGACGCAGACGTACTGCGGCTCGTCGAACCCGGTCGTCCCCGACACCGGCCCGGACACCCTCGCCAACTACCAGAAGTTCAACCTTTGCCGCCCGGGCGTGCAGGCGAACTTCATCGTCACCTTCCAGATGCCCAACACGATTCCGCCGCAGCCCTACGACCAGTACTTCCGCTTCGACCTCGTCATCCTCGCGGGTGTCGGCGAAGTTGCGCGCTTCCCGGTCGTTCTCAAGCTCCCCGGCACCGTGCAGACGGCCGAGTACATCCGCGACTACGACACGTCGACGGTCTGCCCGACGGCGACGAGCGTGCGGTTTGGCAAGTTCCTCTGGGGCACCCAAGACCCGAAGCCGTACTCGGCGGCGGACCCGAACCACGTGAGCTCGAACGTGCAGTTCTACGCACGCTACTCGAGCACGCTCGCGGGGCTCGCCACGGCGACGGAAGTCGCGCTCGACACGGCGAAGGCCTCGCCGCTGCCCAATACCGAAGTTGGCAATGCCGACTTGCAAACGCTGCTCGGCGTGAATACCGCGCCGTTCCTCCGGATTCGCTCGCGGCTGAATCCGTCCCACGAAGGCGACAAGCCGATCATCAACCTGTGGCAGGCGACCTTCACCTGCCCGCCGGCCGAGTGATCGGCGCGACGGCGACGAATCGAGAACGTTGACGAATGGCAAGCACGCGCCGAGGCTACGTACCCGTGAAGAATGCGAGCCTCCGCGCCCTTGCCGCTCTCGTCGCCATAACCGTCTCTGCGGCAGGCGTCGGCTGCAGTAAGTCGACACCCGATGCAACGCCTTCGACGAGCGCGTCGTCGGCATCGAGCACCGACGCGCCGAGCGCATCCGCCGCGCCCGCGCCGTCGGCCGAGGCGAAGCCGAGGGTGCCGCGGCCCGAGGAGATGACGCTTCCGAAGACGCCGGCCGATCTCAAATCGCCTCCCAAGAGCGCGACGAAGACGCCGTCCGGCGTTGCGTACGTCGTCGTCGAATCGGGGAAGGGGACGGAGACGCCCGCCACGAGCAATCAGGTCGTCGCGCACTATGCGGCGTGGACGTCGAACGGGAAAATGTTCGACAGCTCGTTCTCGCGGAAGGAGCCGTCGACCTTTACCGTTGGCGGCGTCATCAACGGGTGGGCCGAAGGCTTGCGTCTAATGCACGTGGGCGATCGGTATCGCTTTTGGATCCCGGCGAAGCTCGCCTATGGCGACGAAGCGAAGCCGGGGATCCCCACGGGGATGGTGATCTTCGACGTGCAGCTCCTCGAGATTCTCCCGCCGGCGCCGCCCGCGGCGCCACCGTCCGCGACGCCGTAACGCGCGCGTCTACCGCTCGAGCACCCACGACTCGGCGATGGTCTCGCACACGGGCCGCAGCGCGTCGAACACCGGCGTGGGGCCGATGCAGGTGAGCACCCAGCCGCTCGTGCTGTCCGCTGCGATCCACTGCACCGACTTCCATCCAACGGTGCCTGGCGGCGGCGTCGACGACGCGAGGATGCGCGTCACGCGGCGGCCGGCCTTCGCGACGTCGTTCTTCTCGTCGTCCAGGGTGATCGACTTCTCGGCGCGAAGCTTCGCGACGCTCGTCGCCGCGAAGGAGCCCGCGTCCGACGCGAACGGCTCGCGCGTGAGGCTTATGCCGGTCTTGAAGCCGCCCGGCGCGTCACGGGCGTAGGCCGCCGCGACGACCGGGGGCTTGGGCGCGTCGCCTACGAGCCAAGCGTCGGGGACCGAAAGTGCGAACCCCGGACCCGCGAGCGCTCGGAACCCCGGCGGCAAGCGCTTGCCCTGCGGCGGCTCGACGTGACCCGTGAGCGCGACGGACAGCTCGAGCCCTGCGTCGATGTTCGACATCGGGCGCAGCCGCGCGTGGTGGCCGGGCGTGGGCGCGTCGAAGATGCCGACGAAGGGCTGAGATACGCCGCGCTCGAAGTGGACGAGCCTCGGGAGCCACGGCGCTTTGCGCATCTCGTAGACGTGCCCCATGTCGTCGACGAGCGCGGGGTCGACGTTCTCGTTCGTCGCATCGGGGCCCGACCACGTGAGCGAAAAGTAGACGCGCAGATGCGTCGCGGCGGGGCGCGCATCCGTCGTCGCACCTCCGAGAGGCTTGCTGCCAATCTCGTCGACGCGCTGGACGTCGAGGTAGAACCGCTCGGGCACGCCGCCGTCGGGCGGCAAACCTTTGGGCGGCGGGAGCTCGCCATCGGGGAGCGATGCCCCGACGGTCGCGACGGCGCTCGCGCCTGCGTCGTCCGTCGTGCGCGCGGGCTCCGGCTTCGAGCGCGCGCATCCCATCAGGACCAGGGGCGCGAGAAGAACCGTGACGATCCGGACGGCGTCGACGACGAGCAGGTGAGCGGAGGGGCCTTTTCGCACGCGAACGCGAGTCTAAGGCAACTCGTCGGCATGTGCCGCGTTCTCGCTCGCGCCCCTCGCCCGAAGCTCTTCGATCGTCGCACGTGCCGCGGTCATGATCGAGCTGTCCTCGACGAAGTGCACCATCGCGATGTAGCGCCCGACGCCATAGGTGCTCATCCCTCCGACGACGACGACGAGCCCCACGAGCTTGCTCACGGCGAAGAAGAGAATCGGCGTGGCGACGAGCGTCCCGTACAAAACCCAAATGAGGCTTTTGCGCATGCGCAGGTGCCCTGCGATCTGCACCTCGAGGCGCGCGACGGTCGATTCGTACAGGGCGATCTTTTGCGCGTTCATGAATCTCGATCTCGCTACTTAGCTCGCGGGCGGTTCAGCACCCCGGCGCGCACGTAATTCCCATTTTGAGGCGCGCGATCTCTTGCAGCTCCTCTGCCATCGACAGTACGCGCTCGCTCGCGGCGCGGGCTTCGTCCTGCGCGGCGCGCGTCGTGGCGAGCTTGCGCAGAAGCTTGCGACCGAGCTCGTGGTGGTGCCGTTCGTCGGGCTGAATCGTATTTCGATAGAGCGCCGCCGTCGTATCGTCGCCGCGCGCTTCGCACAGCTTGATGAACGCGTCGTTCCGCACGACCGCCAGCGCCTCGCGCGTGAACTGCCCCGCCGCGATCCGCGCCACGGTCCCCTCCAGGGCAAAGAGGTACTGAAGCATTGGGCTCGCGTTCGCGCTCACGGGCGGCGGGGGCGGCGCATCGACGCCGAGCTCACGCAGGCGCGCCTGAATCATCGTGAAGTGCTTCGACTCGTCGCCGGCCTGGCGTGCGAGGGCGAGCTTCACGTCGAGATCGGTCGTCGTCGCGAACCATGCCGCCGCGCACTCCGTCGCCTCGAGCTCGTTTTTGAGCGCCAGCATCAAGAGCTTCGCAATCGTCAGCTCGCTCGGCGCGTCGCCCGCGGTCGACCCTTGATCGATCCGCGCGAGGGCCGTCGCATTCTGCGCATCGAGCTCACGAAGAAAATCGTCGGTCGCCAGCGTGCCGTCGTCAGCATTCAAAGAGCCCACGAACGAAACCGGGGAAGCAGGCGAGGTGGACATGTCCACCGCATCCTAGAGCGTGTTCCCCAGGCTGCTGCGGTCTTCTTGGCGTCGGTCGGGGTCGCTCAACGGCCAGGAAG
>JANXMC010000660.1 GCA_025354825.1 Myxococcales bacterium | reverse complement strand
GATCACGGCGTCTGGCAGGGCACTCCGTACATCGCGATGGAGCTGCTCGACGGCGAGGATCTGGGCAAGCGGCTCGCGCTCGCCGGTCGGCTGAGCGCCGTCGAGGTCGCGACGATTATCACGCAGGTCTGTCGCGCGCTCACGAAGGCCCACGCGGCGGGCGTCGTCCATCGCGACTTGAAGCCGGACAACATTTTCCTCGTTCGCGATGACGACCGCGAGATTGCGAAAGTGCTCGATTTCGGCATCGCCAAGGCGAACTCGACTTCCCTCGACGGCGGCAACACGAAGACGGGCGCGATGCTCGGGACGCCCTATTACATGAGCCCCGAGCAGGCGCAGGGGATTAAGGCGGTCGACCATCGCGCCGATCTCTGGTCGCTCGCGGTCATCGTTTACCAGTGCGTGACGGGGCGCTTGCCCTTCGAGAGCGAGGCGCTCGGCGACCTTCTCGTGAAGATCATCGTGAACCCCATTCCAGTGCCGTCCAAGGTTGCGCCCGACGTCTCGCCGGCCTTCGACAGGTGGTGGGAGCGCGCGGCGTCGCGTGACCCCGCGCTTCGGTTTCAAACCGCGAAAGAGCTCGGCGAGTCGCTCGGGTTGGTCCTGGGCCTCTCGGGGCTGACCGACGTGATGGATCGCGGCCAAGTTCGCGCGGCGATGTCGAGCTCCACGGGCGAGGGCGGCTACCGCACGCCGCCGAATTTCGGTGCGACGCCGGGGTACGTCGGCGCTCGTACGCGCGCCTCGACGATGCCGATCGGCGCGACGACGCCCCACCCGCACTCGGGCTCGCGGCCGGGACAAGGTTCTCCGTCGGCGTCCGGCGCGTCGTCGCTGTCGTCGAGCGCGTCGAGCCCGACCACTGGCGCGCCGATCGCGCGCACGTACTCGGGCGTTTCGCCTTCGCTCGCGCCGAAAAAGCGCGCGGCGGTCGCCATCGCAGCGGCCGCGGCGATCGTCGCCATCGCAGGCATCGGCGTCGTCGCGGTGCTCGTCGTGAAGGGGAAGGGCGATCCGTCGGCGGCCTCGGCGTCGGCCGCGACCGGCCTGACCGAGCCTCCCCACGCCGCGACGCCGACCGCGGCCATCCCGCCGCCGCCTGCCCCCGAATTGGCAACCACCGCGTCGGCCGCCGCTGCGGAGACGGCGCCGCCTGCGGCCTCGGCGACGACGGCCGCCGCAGCCGCGAGCCCCCCCTCGACGGCCCACGCTACGCACGGAACCCACGCCGTCGCGGCCGGTGCTCGCGTGCCGTCCCCGCCAAAGCCGGCGAGCCCGCCTGCGTCGACCGCGCCCAGGCCTGCAAAGCCCGCCAGCGATCTCGGGTTCTGAGGGGCGGCGATGGACGAGCGCGTCGCGCCGGTGATCCTCGACGCGCGTGCGCGGGCCGACTCCATGGTCCGCGGCGTTCGCGCGCTCGCCGACGAGCGCCTTCGCATCGCGTACCTCGTCGACATCCTTACGCGCCTGCCGACCTCCGACGTCGCGCCGGCGCTCGACGTCTGGTGCGCGCGGGCGGAACAGTCCGAAGAAGCGGCACGCGAAGCGCTTGTCGCGCTCGTCGATGCCCTCGCCACCGAAGCCGCCCAGCCCGCGCTGCAGCGGCTGCGCGAAGAGGCCGTCGGCGAAGCGCTCCTCGCCCTCGACAGGCTCGTCCGCAACGCCGGCGCCCCCCGGCGAAACATGCTCCCCGACGACCCCAACGAAGCACGCATTCCCGACTACGGCCGCGGGCGCCAGCTCACGCTCGGCGAAAGAAAGTCCCTCGCTCGCAGGCCCGATCGCGCGAGCATGGACCGCCTCCTCGCCGACCCGCATCCGGACGTGATTCGCGGCCTTCTCGCGAACCCGATGTTGACGGAGGACGACGTTCTCCGTCTCGCCACCAAGCGCCCGGCACGCCCCGACACCCTCCTTCAAATCGCGCGCTCGCCGCGATGGATGCACCGTGCACGCATTCGTCGGGCGATCGTTTTGAACCCCGACACGCCTCCCGAGATCGGGGCGACCTTCGTGGGGCTTTTGCTACGGCAAGAGCTCAAGCTCGTGGCCGAGGCGAGCAACGTCACGCCAGCGATCCGAGCGCTTTGCCGCGAGCATTTGGAGAGGCGGCCGCCGGTCGATCAGCCCGAGCGCTTCGATGAGACCGACGAATCGCTGCATTAGCCGCGCACCCCGTGGCGCCGCCGTCAGCCTTCTTCTTCTTCGATATCCCAACGCGCAAGCGCAGTGACGCCTACGGCGACTGCACACGATGCACAGAGTGGCGGCTCGTCGTAGACGACGCGGTCTCCGCTCATCGAGATGTACAGCGCCGAGCCGGCGTAGCTCGAGCCGTCGTCCGGATCCGGAGGGACGTCGTCGCCGCAGATGTCGCAGCGCGCGCGTGTGTCGTCCTCGAAGAGCGCCGCGTGACTCGCCGTTACGAAGGTTGGCGCGGCGACCGAGGCCGCTTGGGCGGGCGCGCCGCTCGCGGGCGGTGACGCGACGGCCGTCGACGGTGCGGGCGTTTCGGCGGGCTCGTTCTGGGCGTCGTCCGTGACGCTCGACGTAGAAGACCGCTCGCGCATGCCGAGACAATAGCGCAGCGATCCGACGCGCGCATTACGGCGGCCATTTCCCGCGCAACGCGGCCGGTGGGCGGACGAGAAGGGGAGCATGACGTTCTCGCTCCGTACGGCCCGCTCGCTCGCCCTCGCGCTTTTCGTCACGGCGGCCGGCGTCGGGCCCCTCGGCTGTGCGAACCGCGCGGCGCTCCCCCCGCGTGCCGCGGCGCTGAACGACACGGGCGCGGCGGCGCTCGCCTCGGGCGATCTCGCGACGGCCGAAGCTCGCATCGCGCTCGCCCTCGAGTACAACCCGCGTTTCACGGAGGCCTGGGTCAACCTCGGCCTCGTCGAGCTCGCGCGCGGAAATCTCGACCTCGCGCAGAAGCACTTTGAGCGGGCACGAACGCTCAACCCGGATCTCCCGGTCCCGCATCACGCGATCGGTCTTCTCGCCGATCGGCGCGGCCTCGGGCGCGACGCCGAGCGCAACTACACAATGGCGCTTAAGGTCGATCCGGGCTTTGCCCCCGCCCGCGCGAACCTCGCCCGAAGGCTCTACGAGCGGGGCGCCTTCGACGACGCGCGGCAGCAGTTTCTGCGCCTGACAGAGGTCTCGCCCGAAACGTTGGCGGGGTGGCTCGGCCTGTCCGAATCGCTCACGCGTCTCGGTCGCGAAGCCGAAGCCGACGACGTGCTCGTCCGCGCGCGCGCGAAGTTCGGCGAGGCGCCCGATCTTCTCGTCCTCGTCGCGCGGCAGCTTTTGCGGCGAGGCGCCGCGGAGGAGGCCGAGGCGGTTCTTGCGCCGCTCACCGGTGCGCTCGACGAAGGGCGCGCGGCGGTCGCGTGGTCGTGGATCGCGGTGACGCGCCTCGGTCGCGAGGATGCCGAGGGGGCGATCGCGGCCGCGCGCGAGGCGCTGCAACGTCGGCGTGACGAGCCCGTCGCCGTCTATGCGACCGGAGCGGCGCTGCTCATGAAGGGGGACAAAGCCGCCGCGCAGACGTGGCTCGCACGCGCGAAGGAGCTCTCGCCGTCGAACGCTGCCGTCGCGCCGCTTTTGGCAGCCGCGAATGCGCCCCGCTGATCGAGCGACCGCGCGCGGGCGCCAACGCTCCTTGCCAGAAACGCCGGGCCGCCGTTAGCGCAACAGGACGAACGCCGTGCCCGCGAGCAGCGCGACGACGCCAATGACGAGGAGCACGACGACCCATGCGGGGACGTGCGTGCCCGGAATGTCGATGCGCTCTTCGCCGTCGGGCGCGCCGCTGTGATTCCGCTCGGTCCAGCCTGCCGATGCACTGCCGCCGCCAATACCGCCGTGCCCACCGCTTGCCTGCGAATCCCATCCGGGGTCGCCAGGGTTCGCGGGCGGAGCGTAAAGGTTACCGGAAGGCCCGAGCGACGCTCCGTGCGCGTTGGGCCCAACACTCCCGTCCTGAAGGCTCGTGCGCCGATTCGGCTCCGTGTTTTCCGGAGGCTCTTCGGGGAGCGAGTATTTTCGGTACTTCAGCGGCTCGGCGTCCGGCGTGAGCGGCTGAAGCCCCTCGCCGTCGAAGTGCACCACAATGACCGTGATGTTGTCGTGGCCGCCGGCTTGATTCGCGCGATCCGTAAGGGTCTTGCAGACCTCCATCGGGTCACTCGACGAGCGGAGCACTTCGCGAATCTCGTCGAAGCGGACCATGCCCGACAGACCGTCCGAGCACAGGAGAAGGACGTCGCCGCGACGAAGATCGACGTACGTGAGGTCGACCTGCACCGTGTCGCTCGTGCCGAGCGCTTGCAGGATGATGTTGTTGTGCTCGAACGTCTCGGCTTCTTCTTCGGTGAGCTGGCCGGCCTCGATGAGCTGGTTGACGAGCGATTGATCGCGCGTGACCTGCACGAGGTTGCCGTCGCGGAGAAGGTAGCCGCGCGAGTCGCCGACCTGCGCGAGGAAAAGATGATCGTCGATGAGCGCCGCCGCCGTGACGGTCGTGCCCATGCCGCGCCGCGTGCGATCGACCTTGGCGTCGTTGTAGATGCGCGAGCCCGCTTCTTCGATGGAGCGGACGATGCGGCGTGCGATGTCGTCGCGGTCCT
>JANXMC010000620.1 GCA_025354825.1 Myxococcales bacterium | reverse complement strand
TGAGGCAAAGATGGACCCAGGGTGCGCGGCACGAAGTGCGTCTGCGCGGGCCGACGCGTCGGCCCGTCGTCCGAGCCGCGAGAGCGCCCCGATGGCAACCACCTCGCGCTCTGGAACGAGGTCACCCGAGGGGTCGCGCCTCCCCCACCGCTGGGGCCGCCCCCGGCTTCGATTGCCGCCGCAAGGGACGCGAGGAGAGCTCGCTCTTGCCCCGGCGACGCAACGTCGCGGCGGGCGTCGCGCAAGAGCGCGTCGAGGTCACGCGTCGTCGGGTTCTCGTCGGACATCACGCCTCCCCGTTTTGGAGCAGCTGCTTCATCTTCTTCCGCGCGAGGCGAAGCCGCGAATACGCGGTGAAGACTCGGCAACCGACGAGGCTCGCCACCTCGCCCATCGGGAGCTGTTCGAGCTCGTGGAGGACGACGACCGCGCGCTGCTCCTCCGGCAGTCGCTCGAGAAGCGCCAGCACCACGCGACGCGTTTCGGGGACGTCGGCGCCGGCGGGCACGGCGACCTCTTCGACGTCGGCGCCGAGGTCTTCGCGACGGGCCGCGGCGCGTCGACGGCGTGCCCGGCCGATGTTGAGGCATATCTCGTAGATCCACGTTGTGAGGCTCGCGTCTCCGCGAAACTCGCCGAGGCGCCGGTAGACGACGAGGAACACTTCCTGGCTCCCGTCGGGGAGATCGGCCTCGGGGACGCCGTGGTAGCGGAGGAACCGAAATACGCGCGCGGTGTGCTCCTGAACGATCCGCACGAAGGCCTGCGGCAGGGGACGCGCAAGGGCGCCTTCGGCCGTCATCACGCGCGTCTGTGTCGGCAAGGGGCGAACGTTGTCATCCGAGCTGACGTACCGGTGCCGATTTCTGTGCGAGGGCCGCGCGCGCGGCGGGTCGCTTGCGATCGCATCAAGCGTCGAGCCGGTCCCGAAACCACCGCGTCATCGTCGCCACTGCAGTGTCGATGACCACCGGATCTTCGTAATACTGAAAGTGATTGTTCTTACCTTGCCACACCAGCTCCTTGTCCGCGCCGGGTACGCTCTCGAAGTGCCGGCGCGCGGCCTTGGGCCCGTCGCTGTTGTCGGCGTGGATCATGAGGAACGGTCGCTTCAGCGCGCGCGCCGCCGAGAGAGATTCGAAGTTGAGGTAGGCGGGGTCGCCCATCACGGCGTAGCGGTTCTCCCATAGGCCGCGGTCCGCCCAACCGTGGTACCAGTCCCAGATCATTTTCCACGGGAGCGCGACGTCCTTGCGCACCGGGTCCACGATCGGTGCGTAGTCCACCTCACCTGTCCGGTCGAACTTCTCCTTCGCGGCCCGCCCACGCTCGCGGCGCGCGACGAGCCGCTCTTCGGCGGCGCTTCGCGCAAGACGCCCCTCCATGAGCTCTTCGCCGCCGGCGAGATCGACGTCGTTGTCGTGGTCGCGGTAGTGGCCGCTGACGGCCGCCATTCCCCTCACCCTCGCGTCGCTCGCGGCCACGTGGAGCATCTCGGAGGCCCCTTCGCAGACGCCGAGCACGCCGATGCGCTTTGCGTCGACCTCGGGCCGCCTCTCGAGAAAGTCGATGGCCGCGCGTACGTCCGCGATCTTCTGCGTCGGGCTCTCGTAGCGACGGGGCGAGCCGCCGCTCGCGCCATGATTTCGGCAGTCGAACGCGAGCGCGACAAACCCGTCGTCCGCGAGCCGGGTCGCGTACTGCACGGGCGACTGCTCCTTCACGTAGGCGTAGGGGCCGAGGATGGGCACCGCCGCGCAGGCCCTGGATGCTCCGGTCGGAACGTACAGGTTGCCCACCAGCGCGACGCCGCTGCTCTGGAACGTGACGGGCTCGACGCGATACTTGCCACGCATGATCTTGCTCCCTACAGCGCGCGCATCGGCGGTCGACGACGGGGTGCTTTTCTGAAGGAGCGTCGGCCCGCATCCGGCGAGCCCCAACGTGACCCCCTGGAGGACGGCGCGACGGGACAGAGAGATCGACCCCTTGTTGGTAGTCACCCGTCAGCCTCCGAATGCCGCCTTCGCGCTCAGCTCTAAGATCACGGGCAGCTTGAGCGACGGGTACTTGGCGGTCATCGCCTTCACCACGTCGTCGGCAGAGCGACCCGCGGCCACCGCCGCCTTGAACGCTCTCACGTACTCGGCGGTCTCCGTCAGGCTCGCCGCGTCGCTGGCCCTGCTCGCGTCGCGGTGCCCGGGGACGACCACCGTGGGCTTGAGGGCCGCGAGCGACTCGAGGTTCGCGACCCACGCGTCCCACTGCGCAGGCTTCGTGTCCGCGAGCCAGACGTGGGTGCCTCCGTAGCTCACGTCGCCCGTGATGAGCGTTCCGAGCTCCGGCACGAAGACGGCGACCTCGTCGGGGATGTCCCCCTCGGCCGGTCCGAGGAGACGAAGCTCGTGCCCTTCCAGCGAGATCGCCGACTCCGCGTAGGGCGTCGCGTCCACCTCGACGTCGGTGACGTCGGCGCCGTAAACGGTCTTCCAGTAATCGTGCTTGCCCTGCCACGTCGACTTCATCTCCGCCGCGACCGCGGGATGGGCGATCACCCGCGCGTCCGGAAACGCCGCACGCAGCACGGCGAGTCCGAAGTGGTGATCGGGGTGTGCGTGCGTCACGTAGATCGACGAGAGATGCCGCCGCGTCCCCTGGATGAGCGCAACGAGCTTCTTCGCCTCGCTGTCGACGAACTGCGCGTCGACGAGGACCGCCTCCTTGTCGCCTAGGATCAACGTCGAAGTGACGTCGTTGCTCGCGTCGCCCGAGGTGAACGTCTGGACCGAGAGCGCGCTCGCAGGCGGTGCGCTGGCCTTGTTGCTGCTGCAGGCCGCGAGAACCATGGCGGCGACCGTGAGACACATGCGCTTGATCATCGAAACCTCCGGCGGTTCCCACGGGTGGGTACACGCGAGGGAGTTCGTACTTCGCGCGGGCACCCTTGATTAGCTATCGCCAGCGCGATACTTCGTTTCCCCAGGAGAACAGTCATGCCGACCTCCCTCGAGGATCTCGTGTCGATGGCGATGTTCGCCCGGGTTGTCGAGGCGAAGTCCTTCACCGGGGCCGCCGCCATTCTGGGCGTATCCAAGTCGGTCGTGAGCAAGCGCGTCGCGGCCCTCGAGAGCCGGCTCGGAACGCGGCTCCTCCATCGAACCACGCGCCACCTCTCGCTCACGCCTGAAGGGGTGCGGCTCTACGAACGCTGCATGCAGATGCTGCGCGCCGCGGACGAGGCTAGCGAGCTCGCCGCGTCGGAGGGGGACGCGCCGCGCGGGGTCCTCCGCGTGAGCTCGCCGATGACGTTCTCGGACCTCTATCTCGGTGACACCGTCGCCGCGTTCGTGCAGCGCTACCCCGCAGTGCGCGTCGAGCTCTCGGTCAGCAATCCGATGGTCGATCTGATCGTCGATCGGATCGACGTTGCAATCCGGATCACGTCGAAGCTGGGTGGCTCGAGCCTCGTCGCGCGCCGCC
>JANXMC010000480.1 GCA_025354825.1 Myxococcales bacterium | reverse complement strand
CATTCACCACACGAACGTGGTCGATGTGATTGATCTCGGGGAAGAGGGGGGCACCGTCTACCAGGTGATGCCGCTCGTCGAAGGCGACTCCCTCGCGCGTTTGCTCCACGCGATGACGGAAGCCGCGCCGTCGTCGAAGGTGCCGCGCTCCGTGGCGGCACGGATCGTCGTCGACACGCTCCGCGGCCTCCACGCGGCCCATGAAACCCGAGGCGGGCGCGACGGCGACGGACCGCCCCTCGGCATCGTGCACCGCGACGTGTCACCGCAGAACATTCTCGTGGGCATCGACGGCGTCGCGAAGATCGCCGACTTCGGCGTTGCACAGGTGACCGCGTCGCTCGCCGAGGAAGCTGCGTCGGGGGCGCCTAAAGGGAAGCTTTCGTACATGTCGCCGGAGCAGCTCGCGAAGGGCGACGTCGATCGGCGGAGCGACCTTTTCTCCGCCGGCATCGTGCTCTGGGAGCTGCTCGCGGGCGTTCGCCTCACACCGGTTGCGGCGAAGCGGGCGCGTGCCGGGGAGCCGATTGCGAGCCCGCGCGCCTTGGACGCGACGGTCCCGGCTCCGCTTGCAGACGTCGTGATGCTCGCCCTCGCGGCGACGGCGGCCGACAGGTACGCGACCGCCGACGCGATGGCCGATGCGCTCGAGAGCGCGGCTCGCGGGTGTGGTCTCGCACTCTCGACGAAGGAGGTCGCCTCGTGGGCCGCGACCCATGCGACGAAGACGCTCACGCGGCGGCGCGAGCAGCTCGCGGAGGCCCTCGGGACGATCGCCGCGGCGGCCACGGCATCGGAAGTACCGCCCAAGTCGACCGTGACCTCGCGGCCCCGTGCGCTCGTGCTAGGCGCGGTCGCGGCTGCAGCCTTCGTCGTGCTTGCAGGAGCCGCCGTTGCAGCCGCGACCGCGTTTCGCTCGACGAATGGGCAGCATCCTGCGTCGACGCGGCCCATCCCGCGCACCGACGAGGCTCCGCAGGTTGTCGTGTCAACCTCGCTCGTCGTACCACCCGCGCCGATCGCGTCTGCGCCGGCGCCATCTTCGAGCACGGCGTCGTCCGCGCCGCCTGCCGTGTCCGCCGCGCGTGCTCCGAAGCGCGCGCCGCACCCCAAGTTCGCGAACCCCTACGCACGATGAACCGCGGTGGCCGCGCTGTTTTTCGCGGCGTTGCGGCCGCACTTTTCGTCACCCTCGCGATCGCGCGCGCTCCGTCCAGCGCCCTCGCGGCCGGGAGCGAACGCGCGGCGGCGATCTTTCGGCAAGGGCAAGAAGCCTTCGCGCACAAGAACTACGCAGCCGCCGCGGCGTCGTTCGAGCAGGCAGCCCAGCTCGCGCCCCACCCGTCCGCCTGGCTCGATGCGGCCGAAGCGTGGGAGCTCGACGGCGCACCCGCGCGCGCGGCCGAAGACTGCGATCGCGCCCTCGCCCTTCCCGACGTGGCCGCGGACCACCGTCACGACGCCGAGGCCCGTCTCGCGCGCCTGGTTCCCAAGATCGCGACGCTCGATCTCCGATCGACGCGCGCGCAGCTCGTGAAGGTCGACGGCGCGGGCGAGGTTCGCGCACCGGGCTCGCTCCGGATCGCCCCCGGTCGCCACGAGCTCGCCGTCGTCGATGTCGCCTCCGCACCAGCGCGCACCATCGCCGTCGATGCGCGCGCCGGCGCGACGACCCGCGTCGAGCTGGATCCGGCGCCCAGCGCACCACCTTCGCGCGGCGCCAGCGCGCCCCTCGCTCCCGTCCCACCCGCCGCCTCTGCACCTACGCACAGCGGCCCGCCAACGGCGACCTGGGTCGCCTTTGGTATCGGCGCCGCCGCTGCGGGCGCAGGTCTCGTCGTCGGCGCGATGACGGTCTCCGCGAAGTCGGACTTCACGAGCACGCCGACGATCGCTTCACGCGACCGCTTCTACCGCGCTCGCACGGTCACCAACGTCGCGTGGGGGGTCGCGGGTGCAGCTGCGGTCGTGGGCATCGTTCTCTGGATCACCACGCCGCGCGCCCAAGCATCGGCGTCGGTCACCATGGGCGTGCGCGACGGCGGACCGTTCCTCGCGCACGAGACGAGGTTCTGACGTGAAGCGCCCCGACGGGGATCACGCCACCGCTGTGACGGCGGCGAGCGCCGAGCGCGCCGGAGCGACCGTGCCGATCCTCGGCGCGACGCTCGATGTGCGAAGCGGCCCCGACGCGGGGGCGACCGCGCGCGTCGAGTCGCCGTCGTTCGTGGTGGGCACGGCCGAGAGCGCCGATCTGCGCCTCACGGACAAGACCGTTTCGCGCGAGCACGTGCGCTTCACGTTCGACACGGCAGGCCTGCGCATTCGCGACGAAGGGAGCCGCAACGGCACGTGGCTTGGCGGCGTTCGTCTTCACGCGGGCGTGCTCACCGAGAGCACGACCCTACGTCTCGGCGCGACCACGCTGTCGGTGCGCCTCGACGCCGGGCGCACAGATCTCGCGGTGAGCGAAGGGACGCAGCTCGGCGCGGCCATCGGCGTCTCGCCCGCGATGCGCCACGTGTTCGCGCTGATCGAGCGAGCCGGGCGCTCGGACATCACCGTGCTCCTCGAAGGCGAGAGCGGTGTCGGCAAAGACGTCCTCGCCCACGCGCTCCACGACGTCTCGCTCCGTGGCACGGGCCCGTTCGTCGCGGTCGACTGCGGCGCCATTCCTGCGAATCTCATCGAGAGCGAGCTCTTCGGCCACGTGCGTGGCGCGTTCACGGGGGCCACGGAAACGCGCAAAGGGCTCTTCGCCGAGGCCGACGGCGGCACGCTCTTCTTGGACGAGGTCGGCGAGCTTCCGATCGATCTCCAGCCGAAGCTTTTGCGCGCCCTCGAGCAGCGCGAGATTCGCCCCGTCGGCGCGCGCGACGTCACGCGCATCGACGTACGCATCGTCGCGGCGACCAACCGAAGGCTACTCGAGGCCGTCGAGCGCGGCGCCTTCCGGCGCGATCTCTTCTACCGCCTCGCCGTTGCACGCATTGTCGTCCCGCCCCTGCGCGACCGGCCTGAAGACGTGCTCCCGCTTGCAACGGCATTTCTGCGTGCGGCGACGAACGACCCTTCGAGGGGTCTGCCGGAGGATCTCGCCACGCTCCTCGCCCACCATGCGTGGCCGGGCAACGTACGCGAGCTTCGCAACGTCATCGACCGCCATGCCCACCTCGGGGTGGACGATGCGGCCACCCTCTTCGACGCGGCGGTGGGGCTCCCAAAAGGTGCAGCCGAGGATCTCTCGCGCCTCCCGCTCAACGAGGCGCGCCGCCGTGCGCTCGACCACTTCGAGCGCGCCTACGTTCCGCGCGTGCTCGCCCGCGCAGGCGGCGTCGTCGCCCGTGCCGCGGAGCTCGCCGGCGTTGCGCGACCGAGCTTCTATCGAATGATCGAACGGCAACGCGGCGACGCGATGCCCGCCGCCAGGACCAACGACGACGACGACGACGAGCCGCACGGCTGATCACCGGCGCACGCGCGCGCATCTCGCCGTGTCTCTCGGCGGGAGACAGAGTCTCCCACCGCGTGACATGCCGCGCGATACGACACGCGGGCGCAGCCATTTTTACGGCAGATCCGCACGACCAATGCGTGGCTTGCCCCTTGCTCTTGGCGATCTGCAATGAAGCTTCGAACCCTGCGCTCTGCCTTCGTCGGCTCCCTCCCCCTCCCCCTCGTTCTCGCTGTCGCAACGGCCGCCGCGTTCGCTGCCGGATGTAGCGGCGTGAGCGACACGCACGACCCTTCTGCGCCGGAGTCGCAAGCGCCGGACACTTCCGACGACGGCGCGTCGACCTCCGACAGCCGCACACGACACGACGCAGGCGCCGGCCGGCGCGACGCTGCAGTCGACGCATCGCCCGACGCGGTGGCAGACGCTCAGGGGACGCCCGATTCCGCGACGCCGGCCGTCGACGCGGGGGCAACGGTCCCCACCGGCGTGTGGCACCCGCACCCGGGGACGAGCTGGCAGTGGCAGCTCTCGGGCAACCTCGATACGAGCCTCGACGTGCAGATGTACGACATCGATCTCTTTGGCACGTCGGCGTCTGTCATCGCGAGTCTCAAAGCGCGTGGCATCAAGGTGATTTGCTACCTCGACGCGGGAAGTTGGGAGCCGGGTCGCCCCGACTCGGCGCTCTTTCCGAACGTCGCCATCGGCAAGGTGATGGACGGCTGGCCGGACGAGAAGTGGCTCGACGTGCGCAACGCCACCGTGCGCGATCTCATTGCGAAGCGCATGGATGTCGCCGTTCAAAAAGGGTGCGACGGCGTCGAGCCGGACAACGTCGACGGCTATTCGAACTCCTCCGGTTTCCCTCTCACCGCGGCCGACCAGCTCTCGTACAACAAATTCCTCGCGGCCTCGGCCCACACGCGAAACCTCTCGGTGGCTCTCAAGAACGATTTAGATCAGGTGAGCGCCCTCGTCGGCGACTTCGATTTCGCGTTGAATGAGCAGTGCTTTCAGTATTCCGAATGCGATCTCCTCACGCCGTTCATTACGGCGGGGAAGGCTGTTTTCGAGGTGGAGTACGGAAAGTCGACGCTCTCTACGTCGATCTGCCCCAAGGCTCTCCATTTGAGCTTCGACACCCTCATCAAGAATCTCGATCTCGACGCGCCGCG
>JANXMC010000477.1 GCA_025354825.1 Myxococcales bacterium | reverse complement strand
CATAGCCGCTCAGTCGGCAAGCGCTCCGTTCATTCCGGTTGCCCACCCCATGCTGTAGCGCGCGTTGATTTCGCTGCGTGGGTTGAACGATGTCGATGCCGTCCCCGCGCCGTCGCGCCCGTCGCGCCACCGGAAGGCGTCGATCCCGAACGGCCCGAAGTAGCCCTCCGACGCCAACGCGCGTGCGCTCGCGTGTGCATCGACGACCAGCGACTCGCGTTCGGAATCGGTGAGCGCGCGGGCGCCCGCGCGCTTGGTCCCTCGCCAGGCGCCCTGGGCATCGCAAAGCTGCGTCGTCACCGCGCCGAGGGTGACCGCGGACGACGCGTCGATGAAGCCGTGCAGCGCGAAGTCGCCCGCGCGCATGACCCACGGCTCGATTTGGAGGCCGTCCTTTCCTTCGCCGAAGGACGCCTCCACCCACGCGCGGTCCGCGCTCGAGAGCGCCCCCGCGTGCACCTTTCGCCTCCCGCGCCCCGCGAAGCCGAAGGGTCGCTTGAGCAGCCACTCGCGCTCGACGGCGTGGCCCGCAATGGCGTGCACCGCGTCGTCCACGGCGCGCACGTAGACGGCGCCGGGGAGCGTCTGCCCGAGGGCCGCCGAGAACGCGCGGCCGTTGACGCGACGGAGCACCTCGAACGCGGGTGCGGGTCGTGGCGCCACGCCGGCCGCCGTGAGCGCAGCCCGCGCGCTCGGCGTTGGGCACCACGCGTCGCCGACGTAGCGAGCCGCATCGGCAACGTGCGCGACGCCGCGCGCGTAGGCGTCGACGATGAGATCCCCGGGGCGCACGAGGGCGCGTTCGCCCATCACGAGCTTCGCGATCTCCATCTGCCGCGCGCGGACCGCCGCCGTCGGCATCGAAGGCGCGCCGTTCGCCTCGAGCTCGCGCTCGGCGTCGAAGTTCAACACCCATGCCACGGGCCGTCGCGCGCCACCCGTCACGACGCTCACGACGCGCTCACCATTTGGCGAGCTGCGCGAGGAACGCCTCTGGAAAGCCCGCGCGGAGCCGCGCCTCGGTGTTCATTGGGCGGCCGCGCATGATCATCGGCGACAGCGGCTGGGGGAGATGGGCACGCCACACGTCGAAGTCGATCTCACCCGGCGTGGCCTCGGTGCGGGCATCCGTGGCCTCGCTCGTCATCCGCCGAAACCAGTGTGTCGCGAAGGCCACGTGGGGCACCTCTTCGCCCGCGACCTTCGCTTGCAAGTCACCGCCAACGTGATCCCCGGCGGCGCGGAAGCGGTCGGCGAAGCGTGCGGCGTGATCGAGATTGCCCCCTTCGAAGCCCATGCCCATGCTGGCGACGAAGTGCGCGGCCGACGTCGCTTGCGGCACGCGCTCCCAAAACCAGTCGTTGATCGCGCGGTCGCCGTACGCGAGACCGAGCTTCGCCATGTGCTCGCCGTACATCCGCATGTGGCGGAGCTCGTCGTCGAGGATGCCGAGAAGCCCACGGCGGAAGGCGAGGGGCGCTTCGGGGAACGCGAGAAGCGCCCATGCCATCAGCTCCGCGGCCTGCAGCTCGTGGTGCAGAAACGTGTGGAGCATCGACGCGCGCCGCATCGGATCGCGAAGCGCGCCCGACGTCGACGACGTCGATGCGCCGCCTGCGTTCGGGCGAGCCTCCGTCGACAGCTCGCGCGGACGGCCGGGCGCGGTCACGCGCCGCGCGATGGGTGCGGGCTCCCAGTCGCGCGGGCGAGGCGGCGGGGTGAGCTTCTCCTCGAGCCGCGTCGTGTGGAGGTAGCTCCACGCCCACGCTTCGACGGTCCCTCCGGGAGGCGGCGCGCCGTCACCGCCGTTGGCCATCGTGCGCGGGCCGCTACTTCAGATCGGCCGGCTTGATGCCGGCGACCGCGACCTTCGCGAGCGCGAGGGTGTCGGCCTGCTTGCCGTGCATCCACTCGATCGTGATCAGGCAGTCGGTGTCGTCGTCGAAGACCACCGCGTTGAACCACGTGCCGTTGTCCTTCTCGCCCACGAGACCGCCACGGCCGAACCCCTTGATCGGCGTCGGCTTCTTCAGCTCTTTCTTCAACGGCTCGAGCACCTTGTCGGCGGCCTCCTTCGAGTACGGCTCGTTGCAGGTGTACGCGACATGGGCGCCTTCGTAGGGCTTGCCCGCTTGAAGGAGGCTGCACGACGGGCCGCACTCGGGGCACTTCGATTGCGTCGCCGGAAGCTGCATCACCTTGTAGCCGGCGGCGAACGACAGCAGCGCGCTGTCGGGCAGAAGCTTGTCGCAATGAAGGCGCGTCCCGAGGGGCTGCGGGGCCGACGCCGTCGGTGCGGGCGCGGCCGGCGGAGCGGCAGACGCTGTCGCGACGACGGAGCTCGACGCGGCCGGCGTGGGCTCTGTCTTCGCGACCTCGTCTTTGCACCCCGTCGCCGCAACGACGGCCGCGAGCGCAAGAGCGTGAACGGCAAAATGCGTCGGGGCGTGGAGGCGGGCGAGCTCGGAGTCGAAGCGCATCGCCCGTGCATACCATTACGGCCCCCAAACTAGGAAAAACCACGCCGTGGAACCTTTCGTTTGTCGGCGAAAATGCGCGAGATACGTTTGACGTCAAAGTATTTGGGGGTCAGTGTCGGAGGTTCCAAAGGAGAGCTTCATGACGCGTGATCATCGAAATACGGGGCGGACTACGGCAATTGGCTCTCTCACGTTCTGCGCCGTTTGCGCACTGAGCGCTCTCGCGCTCGTCGCAGGGTGCGGCGGCGAGACGGCGGCCAAGCCCCCGGTCGCGGCGAACGCGGCCACCGCCGCCACGCCTGCCGCGCCAGCACAATCCGCCGCCGTGAAGCCGACGATCAATCTCTCGGGCGACATTCTCGCCGCCTGCAAAATCACCCTCGACAACCCCGACAAGGCGCCGAAGTTCGACCTCGACTCGGCGTCCGTCTCGCCCGAAGAGCGCGACGTGCTCGGCAAGCTCGCCACGTGCCTCACCACCGGGCCGCTCAAGGGTCGCAAGGTGCAGCTCGTCGGGCGCGCCGATTCGCGCGGCGAGGTGAACTACAACATGGCGCTCGGCGCCGGGCGCGCGAAGAGCGTGTCGTCGTACCTCACGAACCTCGGCGTCGAGCCCACCCGCTTGAAAGAGACGTCGCGCGGCGAGCTCGACGCGACGGGCACGGAGGACGAGAGCATGCGCCGCGACCGCCGCGTCGACATCAACCTGGCAGACTAAGCACGCGGCAACGCGCGGTTCTTTGATACGCACGCAGGGTGAGTCCTGTGCTGCCGAGGGTCGCGCCGCTCTTCTTTCTCTCGGGCGCCGTCGCGCTCGGCTGCGAAACGGCCTACTTCCGGTCGCTCGGGCTGCTCTTCGGAGCCAGCTACCAGGTGACCGGAACGCTCCTCGGCGTCTTCATGGGCGGCCTCGCCCTCGGCAGCGAGCTCGGCGCGCGCCTCGCGTCGCGTGCCACGCACCCCGTACGTCTCTACGCCGCGGCCGAAGCGGTCGTGGGGCTCTACGCCATCGCGTCGACCGCGCTCTTTGCCGACGCCTACGAGGCTGCTGGCGCGTCCGGGACCGTCGCGCGCGTCGCCCTCGCGTTCGCGCTCCTCGCGCTGCCGACGATCGCCATGGGCGTCACGCTGCCGCTCCTCGCCGCCGCCGTCGTCCCGGCGCGCGCGGAGCTCCGCCGCGGCCTCGCGGTGCTCTACTCCGTGAACCTCGCCGGCGGCGTCGCGGGAGCGCTCGTCGTCGGCTTCGTCGCACTGCCGAGTCGCGGGCTTCACGCCACGACGTTCGGCCTCGGCGTCGTCGCGCTCGTCGTCGCGGGCTTGGCCTTCGTCCTCGCCAACGCCGACCGCGCGTCCACCGCGACGCTGCTCGACAGCGATCCACCCGGCACGAACGCCGCGCCGACCGACCCCCTCGCGCCGTGGCTCGCAGCTCTTCTCGGCGTGCTCTCCTTCACGCTGCAGGTCGCGTGGAACCGCGTCTTTTCCCTGCTTCTAGGCTCGTCGAGCTACACGTTCTCCCTCGTCGTCGCGGTGATTCTCCTGGCGACCGCCATCGGCGGCGCGGCCTCGTCGCGCGACGAGGACGACGACGGGACTGCCCGCGACGACACGGCCTTCTGGACGAAGATCGCGCGCCGCTGCCTCGGCCTCGCACTCTCGATCTACCTCGGCACCCTCGTGGTCTACGTCGCGCCGTTCCACCTTGCGTGGGCCGCGGCCCATCTCGAGAGCATGACATGGGTCCGCGCGGGCCTCGTGGCGGCCGTGGTCTCGGTGCCCAGCTACCAAGTGGGCGCGCTGTTCCCCGCGCTCGCATCGCGGTTTCCGCGCGGCCGCGCCTCCGCCGATTCGTCCGGGCGCGTCGCGGGGCGCGCCGTGCTCGTGAGCACGCTCGGCAACGTCACCGGCGCCATGGGTGCGGCGTTCGTCGCGATCCCGGCGGTCGGCGTGCAGTCGACGCTGGTGCTCGGCGCCGCCTTCGCGCTCATTCCCGCGCTCCTCGCCGCGAGCCGCGCGGGCACCACGGCGCTGCGCGGAATGGCCATCGGTGCCCTCCTCGCCGTCGGCCTCGCAGCGCTGTTGCGGCCTGGGTGGGACGCGGTCGGCCTCTCCGCCGGCAGCTACCGCGTCGCGCTCTATCGTGAGCAGCGCCTCTCGGTCGACGACCGCTGCGGGCCCCTCCGCCACTTCGACGAGAACCGCGTGCTCTTCGTTCGCGACGGCCCCGTCGGCACCGTCACGGTGCTCGGGCACGCAGGCGGCCCCCACTGCTCGCTCTACAGCTTGCGGGTCAACGGCAAAGCCGAGGGGTCGGTCTTCGTGAAGGGGCCCCTCGGCGCGCGCGTTGACGCGAACGACGTGGTGTTGCCCATCGGCGACCTTCCGAGCGAAGTGCTCACGGGCTTGATCCCTGCGATGGCGGGCCCACCCGCAGAGCGCGCCTTTTTGGTCGGATGGGGGACGGGCATCTCCGCCCGCGCGCTCCTCGAGAGCGGCGCCAAGCGTGTCGACGCCGCCGAGATCGAGCCCGCGGTCATCGACGCCGCGAAGCTCTTCGACCCGCGCGTGCAAGAAGACTCACGCGTTCACATCGCCCTCGACGACGCGCGCATGGCCCTCCGCCGCGTCCCGCCGTCGACGTTCGACGTCATCGTTTCGCACCCGTCGAATCCGTGGGTCGCCTCGGCGTCGGCGCTCTTCTCCCGCGAGTACTTTTCGCTTTTGCGAAGCCGCTTGAACGACGGCGGTCGCGTTCTCACGTGGGTGCAGCTCTACGAAATCGACAGGCTCTCCGCCCGCTCTCTCGTGGCGACGTTTCTCGAGGCGTTCCCCGACGCCCACGCGTTTCGCGCTTCGCAAACCTCGCGCGACATCTATCTGCTCGGCATCAAGTCGAAGCCCGACGCGCCCACCACGCGTGCGCAGCTCGAGGCGACGCTCACGGCCCGCTCAGAAGGCTCACCCTCGGCCCGAGCCGAGCTTCGCAAAGCGGCCCTCGATGGCGTCCCCGCGCTCATGACCACGTACATCGGCGGCGCGAAAGAGCTCCGCGCGTACTCTGGCGGCGCGCCCATCGAAACCGACGAGCGGGCCGCCGTCGAGTTTCGCGTCGCCGACCACGTCCTTCGAGGCACCGCCGAGAGCGCCGACGACATCCTCCGCGGTCTCGACGCCGCTCCGCGATAATCTCAGGAACAAACGGCGCGCGTCGGCCATCCTGTGGCGAGAGCATGAGCGACACGATTCCCGGTCACGTTCTCATCGCGCCGCTGCGACACGCGCTCTCCCAAGTGATTCAAGGGAAGAGCGACGTCATCGACCTTCTGCTCATCGGCATCCTCGGCGGCGGCCACGTCCTCGTCGAAGACGTCCCCGGTGTCGGCAAAACGACCCTCGCGAAGGCGCTCGCGCGCGTCTTCGCCGTCTCGTTCGCACGCGTGCAGTTCACGCCCGATCTGCTTCCGTCCGACATTCTCGGCGGCCAGGTGTTGAACCCCCGCGAGGGGTCGTTCGCGTTTCACAAAGGGCCCATCTTCGCGCACGTGCTTCTCGCCGACGAGATCAACCGCGCGTCGCCGCGAACGCAGTCGGCGCTCCTCGAAGCGATGAACGAGGCCCAGGCGACACTTGACGGCGTGACCCACGCGCTGCCGCAGCCGTTCTTCGTCATCGCGACGCAAAATCCAGTGGACTACCAGGGGACGTACCCGCTCCCCGAGGCGCAGCTGGATCGCTTTCTTTTGCGGCTCGGCGTCGGCTACCCGTCGCCCAGCGCCGAGCTTGCGATGCTTTTCGCGCGGCAGCGCGAGAACCCGCTCGAGGGGCTCGCGCCCGTGGCGACCCTGGACGACCTCGTCGCGATGCAGGCCGCGGTGCGCGAGATCGTGGTGAACGAAGATGTTGCAAAGTACATGCTTCGCATCGTCGACGCGACCCGCAGGCACAAGGATCTCGAGCTTGGCGTCAGTCCTCGCGGCGCGCTCGCGCTCTTCCGCGCGGCGCAGGCGAGGGCGTACCTCGCAGGCCACGGCTACGCGAGCCCCGACGACGTGCAGGCCCTCGCGGCGGCCGTGCTCGCCCACCGTGTGCAGCTCACCGCGCATGCGCGCTATGCCGGCACGCGCGCTGAGGCGACCATCGACGCGGTGGTGCGGGCGACCAGCGTTCCGGCATGATCCGCGTGCGTCTCGGCACGCGCGTGAACTTCGCTCGCCTGAACCATCTGTTCATTCCGGCGACGAAAGCCGGGCGCGACAAGTTTCGCGCGAGCGCCGTCGGGCGGGCGTTTCTGCCGTTCCTCTACCTCTACGAAGCGCTGTCGCCGGAGGGGAGCGTCTTCGCGCTCGTTGCCATCGTGACCGGCGCCTTTGGCCTCGACGCGCTCTCCACCGACACGCATCTCTTGTGGGGAGCGCTGACCGCGTGGCTCCTCGCGTCGCTCGTCTGCGCTCGTTTTTATGCGATGCCCGGCGTCTCGTTCGAGGTCGCCGTCGCCAGGCGCGTCGCCGTGGGTGAGCCCCTCGCGTTCTCCCTCGTCGTGCGCAACCCGGGCGCCCGGCCCCACGAGGCGCTCCGCTTCGCAGGCCCCTTTTTACCGTGGGACGGCGCGTGGACGTCGCCGCGCGCGGCGC
>JANXMC010000437.1 GCA_025354825.1 Myxococcales bacterium | reverse complement strand
CCATGGTTTGGAGCTGGAAGGACTGATGTGCATCCCGCCGGCGGCTGAACCGCCGGGGCAGCTGACCGTCGCAGCCCGCATGGGCGGCGGCGATCCCGGGGGGAACCCGCGTCTTCGGAAAGCGATCCTTGATGCGAAGAGCCAGGCGATGCCCGGCGAAACGATCAAGCGCGCCGTTCAACGCGGCACGGGCGAGATCGAAGGCGCGGCCTACGAAGAGGTGCTCTACGAGGGGTCTGGCCCGTCGGGAACGCTCTTCTTGGTGGAAGGGATGACCGACAACCGCAACCGAACGGTTGCGGAAATTCGCAAGATTTTCGAGAAGCACAACGGCCTTCTCGGCGGTCAGGGCGTGGCCGGTTGGGCGTTCGACCGCAAAGGGCTCATTCAGCTTTTGAAAGAGTCGGCTACCGAAGATCAGATCATGGAAGACGTGATCGGCGCGGGCGCGGACGACTACGCCGACATGGGCGAAGAGTGGCAAATCACAACGCCGCCCGAGCAGCTACAGATCATTTTGGACGCCTGCGAGAAGGCGAAGATCGCCGTGAAGGGCTCGCAGATCGGCTACCTGCCAAAAAACAAGAAGCCCATCGCAGGGCGCGACGCCGAAATCGCCATCGACTTGGCGGAGACGCTCGACGACCACGACGACGTGCAGAACGTCTATGCGGACTTCGACATCTCCGACGAAGAGATGGCGCGGATCGCTGGAAGCTGAGTAGACGTAGGGAGTGAAAGTTCTCGGCCTCGACCCTGGCTCGCGTCACTTCGGCTGGGGCGTCGTCGAGAAAGACGGCACACGCCTAAGGCACGTCGCCCACGGCGTGATCGACGTGAATCTCGACGGGGAGTTTGCGCAACGGCTCGTCGAGATCGAGCGAGCGCTGGTCGTGATCATCGCCGACCACGCGCCCGCAGCGGCGAGCATCGAGAGTCTGTTTTTCGCAAAAGACGCGCAGGCCGCGGCGAAGCTCGGTCATGCGCGGGGTGTTGCGCTGCTCGTGTGCGCGCGGTCGGAAATGCCGACGTTCGAATACGCGCCGGCCCTCGTGAAGCGCGCCGTCGCCGGCAATGGGCGCGCCGAAAAGGCGCAAGTGGCGGCGATGATTCGCGTCTACCTAAAGCTCACCGAGCTGCCGCGCCCCGACGCCGCCGATGCGCTCGCCATCGCCGTCACACACCTTCAACAGCTGCCCCTCATCGAGGCGACCGCGCGCGCCGCTGCGCGGATGAGCCCACGTTCCGCGGCCGCGATTGCCCTGCTTTCCTCGACAAAATCAGGCAGGGGACATAAACGGAGGGGGTGGTCCGTCTAACGGGCAACCCCACGGGAGATCCAATGTTTACGCGAACTTTCGTCTCCGCCCTCGCCATTGCCGCCGCGCTCTCCACCGGCTTCGTCGCCACGGACGGCTTCGCGCAAGGCGCACCTGCCGCGGCGGCGCCGACACCCGCACCTGCGGCGCCCCTTCCCAAGGTCGACGACGTCGTCACGAAGGTGCAGGCCTTCTACGACAAGACGACCTCCTTCCAGAGCGAGTTCAACCAAGAGTTCTTGGTGAAGGCGTACAACACGAAGAAGGTCTCGACCGGCAGCGTGACGTTCCAAAAGCCGGGGAAGATGGATTGGGTGTACGCCGACCCGAAAGACAACCGCGTCGTCTCCGACGGCACGACGTTGAGGGTCTACGAGGCGGCGAACAAGCAGATGTTCGAGCAGCCGGTGAACAACTCGCAGTACCCGGCGGCGCTGTCGTTTCTCACCGGGCAAGGCAAGCTCGGCGACGCGTTCAAGTTCGAGCTGCAAGACGGCGCGAAGTACGGCTTCACGGGCGGCTGGGTGCTGGTGGGCGAGCCCAAGGTGGCGACTCCCGCGTACCGCACGGTGCTCTTTTACGTCGACACGAACACCTCGCAGATTCGCCGCGTGATGATCATCGACGGCCAAGGGAATCGGAACCGCTTCGACTTCTTGAAACCGCGCGTGAACGTGGCCGTCGACGCGAACCAATTCAAGTTTACGCCGCCGTCCGGGACGTCCATCGTTCGCCCGTAGAGCAAACCTCGTTTGCTCGTAACGTGACAGGCATGGCAGACGCGTACGGACTCGAGGCGGACAGCTGCCCCCACTGCGGTGGCACCACCCGCATCGAGGAAGACGCGCAGCTTCGGTGGGTCTGCGCCGCATGCGGCGGCCCACGTGTGCCGGCGCCGGCAATCA
>JANXMC010000436.1 GCA_025354825.1 Myxococcales bacterium | reverse complement strand
GCGGCGTGTCGTGGGCGGCTTCGAGCCGCTGTCGCGTGCGATCATCGAGCGGGAGTGCCGCCGGGCCGGCGGGCACCAAGTCTTTGTCGACGATCCTATTTGCGAACCGAAAGCGGTCGAGCGCCAGCGCGAGTTGGTCGTCTGCTGGCGCGTCGAGCTTTGCGTCACTCTTCATGGCTAGGTACCCTAAATTCTGCAACCGAGCCCGAACGCCCGCAAGCGTGTCCGCCCCTTCAAGCGGGCGAACTTCGAGTGGGATTCGCACCGGCATCTTCGTGAACATCTTGGCCTCGAGCACCAACTGCCCAACGACCTTCTGGCGCGGTAGGCGGACGTTCACGATGCCGTCGTCGTCCGTGCCGAGATCGGGTGCAGAATGCACCCTCACCGAATCGACCACTCTGCACGTGATCCGTCGCAGCGGCTTCCCCCGCTCGTCGACCAATCGTATCTGAACGACGTCGCGAGGCGGCACGGCGGGTGTGCTCACGCTCTCTCCTTCGGCTCGGGTTTTGGCGGCAGTTCGCAGCGGTCATGGCGCCGCCGGAGCTCATTCAGCACATCTTCCGTCGAGCCCGTGACTTCGACGTTCGACGCCATTCGGAACGCGAGCAGTGCCTCGTCGTCGGATTCATGGTGCCCGTGCCCGAGGTTCGCGAGGCGGAGTCGGTCGGCGGTCTCGTCGTCCCCCTTGGGTAGCTTGATGACAATCTCTGTTTCGAATTCGTAGTCGTCGAGCTCACCGTCCGGGTCCAACAGGTCCGCCTTTCGGAGCTCCAGGGGGCGGCTCCATTTGACGGTACACGTGGTGGCATGTGGAATGTTGCGGAGCACGACGTAGCTGTCGCGCGAGGTCCCCTCGATCGAGAACCCTTCGCCACTTACCTCGTAGGTCGCGTTTGGGATGGGGCTTTCGTCGAGATCGAACAGCCGAATGCGCGCGACGGGCAATACAACGCCTTCACATGGGCTCGTGCGGGCGAGGCGATCGTAGAATCGGCACGCCATCGTGTGACGGTCGTTCCTGTATTCGCGAGGGGCATCGCGATTCTCCCGCCGCTCGTTCCCATTGGGCCAGAGGGCCTTCTCGCAGCCGCTACCGGGTTCGTCCCAGTTGGGGCAGGGCCAATCGTCGCGCGTGACCTTCGTTCCGGGGCGGAAGAAGAAGATCATGACGCGCCGATTTGGAGCGTCCAGGGCGTTTCGGGCTTCGGCGTCCAGTGTTTCGCGCTCGTCGGCCGAGAGGAGGTGCACCGGGTTCAGCTCACCGCACCCCTGCGCGGCACCCTTGGTGCTTGCGCCCGCGCCTCCAAGAATGAACGCGTCTTCTTTGAGGGCGAAGGGCTCTTCGCCGTCGCTACAAATTGCGTCCATGTACTCCGCATAGAGCGCGGCGCGCGTCTTCGGTCCGGCAACTCCGTCGACCGTGAGCCCGTTGTCTGTTTGGTAGGCGCGAATCGCCTTGTCGGTCGCGGGGCCGAACGCTCCATCTGCCGGGCCATCGAGGTAGGGGAGAGCGTCGTCCTCGCGCGTGAGGAACGCGAGAATGCGCTGCGTCGATTTAAGCCCCCACGAGTCGCCCATCACGCGCGCGGAGAAGAGGCTCTCCCACGCGGACACGTTGCGCCTGAGCACCGCGTAGATTGCCCGCGCACGGCGCCCGCTCAGGACCTTGTTTGCTTCGTCCTCACCGGTCGGGTCGGCGTGGCCGAATACTGCGAGTGGCGAGTCCGGGTTCGCCTTCACCACCTTGGCGAGCAGCGCCAGCTCTTCGCGCGTTTCGGGAGTGACGAACGAGGAGTCAAAATCGAATACGGCATGGTTCAAGCGCCAACAGGCGATCGCCACGAGGGGGACGCGAACTGTGTTGAACCCCTCTTTCGTCGTCGGCGCGACGTCAAAAGCCAAGCGGAGCTTCACGGGGTGGTTGCCCGAGGCGCTGCCGCCGTCGAAGGGGTTTTGGTCGTCCGTCATGGGAAGTCGCTAGGAGCCGTGTACTTCGAGGAGCTTGGCGTTGGTCGCGTCGTCGAGGGCGCCGGTGATTGTGAGGTCGTGATCCGCCTGAAACTCTTCCACGGCGAGCTCGAGCTCCTCGTCCGCAAACGGGTCGTCGGGAGCGCTTGTGAGGTATCCAAGGTTTGAGAGACGAGATTTCGCACCGAAGACCTCGTCGATGGGATCGAGGCCGCCAATCGCGAACACGAGCTCGAGAGGCAGACGCTCGCCTTCCGCCTCGGCCGTGGTGATTTCTACGGTGGCGAACGTCGACTGCGGCGAAACGACAATCGTGAGGTCGCCCGCGCCTGTCGTGTCGCTCGCGGTTTCAACCTTGTCGACCCGGCTCATGACGGAGAGGCCGCCGGCGGGTTTCCCCTGGGAGGTCAGAAGGCGTAATCGAAGCTCGAGGCGCGCGCGGGTGACATGAAATGTATGGTTCTGACCTGTCGTGACGCTGAACTTTTTCGTCTTCCGTTCTGGAATGTAGATGTCGTCGCCCGCGAGGAGGACCTGGGGATTCTTGCGCACCTCGCGAAGGTCGGCATTCTCCGCGGCCTTCCAAATCGGCTCGAACGATTGGTATCCGTATTTCACGGCGATCCCGCTCGCGTGCTCGCCCGACTCTACGATGTGATGCTTCCCCATGAGCTACCCGCTGCGCTCCTCGGACCGAGTTTTGGCCTTCACGTGAAGTCCTCTGCTGCGAAATCAGGGAACTCCACGGTGCATTCGCCGGGGTCGAGACCGTCGACGTAGGCCTCGCCCTTGGAATCGAGGGCCCCCTCGCGAACCGCACCACTGCGAGTGCTCACGCGATAGCGCGCCTTCGCGACGCGCACTCCCTGTCGATCAATCAGCGTAATTGCGATCCACGACTTCGGCTTGACGGGGCGCTCAGCGGGGAACCAGTTGATCTTCTCACGCGTCTCTTCGGGTGCGGTAACGCGGGTGGGGGCGCGCCGATGCCACCCGTCGAGCACGAGGAGACGTCCGCTCGAGACGGCCGACGGCAGCTCATCGCGAAGGAGCAAATTCGATGCGCGGCGGGCGTCGACCGCCGGGCTCCCCAGCAGCTCGCGAAGGGCCAACAGGCAGTAGCGACTCGTGTCCGAACCGTCATTCCCGAGCGCGTCGACGACGAGCGCAGCGGACGTGGTGTCGAGCGCCCGCTGCCGCTCGTCGGCGGTGGCGGCCCCTCGCAGAACCGCGGTCACTGGCCCCCGCTGGCGCGATAGGAAGAAGTGGCGATCGACGAGGGGCATGTCGCCTTGGGGTTCCTCTTCTCGAGTTGGCGCGCGAGCTCAGTGTCTGCCTTCGAGTCTTTCTGGAATCGTTCAGAACTTGCGAATACGTTGGATCGTGACACCGTCTTGTTTCACGAAATAAACGTAGCTGGCATCCGCGGTGAACAAGTTCGACTCGTTGCTCGCCGCCGCGCCGGTCATGTCCAGGAGGATGGTTTTGTATCCGCCTGCTGCAGGGTCAGCGGAAACCATGCTGTTGCCGAATTGGGCGACGACGTTGGTGCCGTCGTCTGTGAGGATTCTCGATACGGAGGCGAGAAGTGTCGAGCAGCCCGAGAGCGAGGGGGTGCAATACTGAAGTGCGCCGTTGTCTGCACGGAACGTGATGTGCTGGCTCAACGCTCGAAGGTAGAGAAACGAATCCTGTCCCGATACACTGCTGGTCGTCGCGTTGCATTTGATGAGCCCGGAGCCGAGCCCACCAAAACTCGAATACACATCGTCATTCCCCACGATCGCAATATTTGTGGCCGTCGAGTCATCGTGGGTCGATTGGAAGACTTCGAGATAATTCGTGAGGGAACCAGTCGATGCGGAAGGGACGAAGCGGGCGACAGAATAACCCGCAATCGCGAAGACGACCCCGTTCGGCGCGACGTCGAACTCGGTGAACGGCGCGTGCGTGAATCCCTGGTCGAACCAAGCCACGGACGTGTTGGTTCCGCTCGCGTCGTAGGTGGAGAGGGTTTGCTCGTCCAATACTTGAACTTGTGAATTGCGGCTGCGCGCGAGCGGTTTCGGGTACCCGCTGTGAACCAGGCTCGTAACCGAGCTACACGTCGCATCGGCGCATCGCCGCACGTCGTTTGCGGTCGTGAAGAAAACAAATCCGTTCAGCACGGCGATCGAGCCAATCGGGGCGGTCGACACCGTCATCGTTTTCGGCAAGCACGAGCTCGCCTGGCACGCTCCACCGCCGCAGCTCTGGCCGCAGGCTCCGCAGTTGGTTCCGTCGCTCGTGAGGCTCACGCACTTGGTCCCACACAACGTGTACCCCACCGCGCACGCATTGCACGCACCGTTGGAACACGTGAGGTTCGACCCACACACCTTCCCGTTGGCGTTGCCCGTCTCGCTGCACGTCGACGAGGTGGTCGTGCACGTGATCGCACCTGTCTTACAAACGTTCGCCGGCTGGCACGCGGCTGGGGCGCTCGGTGTCACCGTCGCCTTCGTGTCGTCGCAGTCCGTCGTCGCGCAGCCTGTTTTCCACTCGGCGGAGAGGCTCCCCGGGCATGCCGACGTGCACGCCACCGCGGCCGCGCAGAAGCCGTCGCCGTCGTGGTCTTGGCAGTAGGTCGCCTTGTTCGGCGCGCCGTTGCACGTTCCCCATGTTCGGTCCGTCGCGCAGGTTTGCGTTCCTCCCGCGCAGCCGCTCGCCCCCGTGCAGGTGCGCGTCGCACCCGCAACGCAGTCGCACGCGTTGGGAGGCGTGCAAACGTTCCAATGGTGTGTCGCACTGCAGGTCTCGCTGCACTCACAGTTCTTCGGGCCGCCCGTGATCGTTCGACTCGAATGTGCAGCGTTGCACTCGCACACGCTGTCGATGGTATTGTCGACTTTGCCATCGCAATCGTTGTCGGCCGCGGATTCGCAATCGCGCGCCTTGGGGCCAAACGCTCCCGTGCACGCGCCCCACTGACCCGCGGCGGAGCACGTCTTCGTACCGGGTTTGCAAATGCCAATTGCGGTCGTGGGCAGTCCAGGAATCGTCGTTCCGCTCGCGTCTTGTGTACACGGGGCGGTTGCGAGGGGCGTACAGGCGGCGACGGAGCCGGCGTCCTTGCCACTGTCGAGCGTGGTGCCGGTGTCGCGCGCATCGTTGGCGTCGCTCGCGTCGAGCCCTGAATCCGTGCCTCCGTCGACGCCGGCGTCCGCCTCGGCCACGGCGTCGCCCTGCGCGTCTGAGTGCGGCTGGGCGTCTGCGGCACTGTCCGCGGTCGCATCCGCGGGCGAAGCGTCGTGGCCGCCGTCGTCCTCGTCTGGCGGCGCTGCGCTCGCGTCGCGTGCATCCGTGAAGTCTTCAAAGCCGAGAATGCTGCCGCAGCCCACGAGCGACGACGCAAGAAGCCCAGAGGCCACGAGAAACGCGGCCTTCGACGAGATTCGGTTCATTGGAGAGTCGTTCGACCCTCCCGTTCCCAAGGTTGCGCGTATTCAATCCGCCGCGCGAGTGACGCGCTCAGACCTTCTCGGCCCGCGACGATCCGAGCAGTCCCGCGGGCCGCACCAGCAGCACGCCAATCAGCACCAAGAACACGAGCACGTCGACGCCGCCGGAGTAGTCCGTGAGCTTCACCAACTCGCCCAAGACGCCCAACAACAGCCCGCCGAGCATCGCACCGGGGATGCTCCCGATGCCTCCCAATACGGCCGCGACGAACGCGCGCGTTCCGATCACAGTGCCCATCGTGGGGTAAGCTTGCGACTGATCGAGGCAGTAGAGCACCGCGCCCACCGCCGCGAGGGACGAGCCGACCGCGAACGTGGTCGCGATGACCCGCGAGGTCTTCACGCCCATCAAGCGTGCCGCCTCTTCGTTCGCCGAGAGCGCGCGCATCGCCTTGCCGAACCACGTTCGCTTGATGAGAAGCTCGAGGCCGATCATCACAACCACGGCAACGACGAAGATCACAGGCCGCGTCTGCTCAAAAAGGCGCGGATAGGGGCGGAACCGCGCCGTGAACAGAAGCTGCGCGAGGTTCTGCAACAGAACCGACATACCAAGTGCCGTCACGAGCGGCGTGAGGCGCGCGAGCGAGCTCTTCTTGCCTCGCGCGCGTAGTGGCCTATACGCGACGCGCTCGATCGCAATTCCAAGAGCCGCGGCGAAGGCCATGGAGATGATCGTCCCCGACACGCCGGCGACAATCGGGTTGTCTTGCCCGCCCACGGCGGCAATCACGAAAAGGCCGACGTACGCCGCCATCATGAACACTTCGCTGTGGGCGAAGTTGATCATCTTGAGGACGCCGAACACCATCGTGTAGCCGAGAGCGACGAGGGCGATCATCGCCCCCTGGGCAAGCCCCGTGACCAGTGCGTCGAGGACCTTTTGAATCACGGCGTGCCGGAGACGAGCTGGTCGGCGTACTTGAACTTCTTGTCCTTAATCTCAACCACCACGATGGGCTTGTTCGCGTTGCGCTCTTTATCCATCGAGATCGTCCCCGTGGCGCCCGCGAAGTTCTTCGTCTCGCCAATCGCAATTTTGATCGACTCGGGCTTCACGTCCGGCGCGCGCTTCATCGCATCGAACAAGAGCGACGCGGCGTCGTACCCCTGCGCCGAGAGGCTATTCGGCTCGTGGCCGTACCGCGCGCCGAACGTCTTGATGAACTTCTGCGAGTTCTCCCACGGCACGTCGGGGGCATAATGATTCGTAAAATGGGACCCTTCCAGCTCGGCGGCAGCGCCCTCGAGGAGGTTCGCCGAATCCCAACCGTCACCGCCGACGAAGGCCGAGCCGGCAATGCCTACGCCCTTTGCTTGCCGCGCGATCTGCACCATTTCGTTGTAATAAACGGGGGCGAAAATCACGTCGGCATTCGCCCCTTTGAGCTCTTGCAAGAACGTCGTGAAGTTGGTCTCGCCCTTGGGGAAACCCTTTTCGATGAGAATCTTCCCGCCAAGCTTCACGAACGCGTCTTTGAAGCTCTGGGCGAGGCCCGACGAATACGTGTCTTGTGCGGCGTAGAAGAGCGCGGCGCTCTTTTTCTGCATCTTCTCGTAAACATACTTCGCTGCCATTTCGCCCTGCACGGCGTCGGTGAAGCAGCTCCGAAAGACGTATTCGCGATCTTTGGTGACTTCGACCGCCGTCGACGACGGCGTAATCATCGGCACATGCATGCTGTTCGCAATGAGGCCGCCGGCGAGGGAGCGGCTCGAGGCGACTTCGCCGAGGACGGCCACAACCTTGTCGCGATCGATGAGCTGACGAACCTTGTTGGTCGCCTCGCCCGGGGTCGACTTGTCGTCCTCGTAAAGGACTTTGACTTTCTTCCCTTTGACGCCGCCGGCCGCGTTCGTCTGCTCGACCGCCAGCTCGATGCCGTCGCGGGTGTCGGTGCCGAACGTCGAGTCCTGGCCCGAGAGCGAGAGGTACGCGCCGACCATGATGTCGTCGCTCTTCTTGCCGCAGCCTGTCGCGCCTAACGAGAGCGCGGCGATGGCGGCGAGGGCGCTCGCGACAGCCGTCCTTCGCAGAATGTGAACGTACGGAATCGGCTTCGGACCAGAGCTCATTGTCATGCGAACAGGGCCTCCTAAGGCGGCGGCTGTCGCATACCACGGATGGAGGTGCCTGAAACACCTGCGCATACCGTGTCGGAGGCGCTTTTTACACGCCTCGCGGTGGCCCTTCGCGTCACCCCGCGGCGGTGATTTGCGCTTCCGACTTGGGGCCTGCGAGGTCGCTCAGGGCGGCGGCGACGCGGGCGATGCTCTCGCGCGAACGGGCGGCGACGCTGCGG
>JANXMC010000418.1 GCA_025354825.1 Myxococcales bacterium | reverse complement strand
GCAAAGGTAGTCGCGAAGAGGGTTCGAATGCGAAGGACGTCCGTCCGTCGTCGACCCGTCGCTCGGCGTCGTGGCGTTCCCCTCGCCGGCCTCGCGTGTGCCGGCGTCGTGCACGCTCGCATCTCCCCTGTCTTGCGTTGGCGGTGACTCCGACCCGCAGCCGCCTGCCGCGGGAGCGCAAGCGACGACGACGATGAGCGCGGCGACCGCGACAGACGACTTTCGCATTCGAACCCTCTTCGCGACTACCTTTGCCACACTTTTCGCATCTCACCTCTGCGTTACGTCATGGAAGCGCACAAAAACCCCGTGACGCTCCGCGTCTGCGCTGTGACGCAGGCGCGCCACGCCGCGCGGAGTGCGGTAGTAGACTCGCCATGAACGTCGACGAGCTCGTCACGCTGCTTGCCCTCGCCCCGCACCCCGAGGGGGGATTTTATCGGGAGACGTTCCGCGCGAGCGAGCGCGTCCAGCGCGCGGCCGATGGGCAAGACGGCCGTACGGAGGCCCACCACCGGACGGCGGGAACGGCGATCTACTTCCTGCTTCCCGAGGGGTCGTTCTCGGCGTGGCACCGCGTCGGCTCCGACGAGACGTGGCACCACTACGACGGCGCCCCCCTCGAGTTGCACACGATCGACCGCGATGGCGTCCACGGCGTGGCGCTCCTCGGGCGCGACTTCGCGCGTGGCGAGCGGCCGCAGCACGTCGTTCCGAAGGGCGTCTTCCAAGCGGCCCGGCCGCTCTCGCCGCAGGCCGACTCGGCAAGCTACGCGGCGCTGGCCGCGCGCAGTACCGCCCATCCGTATGCGCTCTGCGGCTGCACGGTGAGCCCGGGATTCGAGTTCGAAGACTTCGAGATGCCGTCGCGGGCCGAAATGCACCTCGCCTACCCGCACTTAAGCAGGGTCATCGAGCTCCTCACGCGCGGCTGATCCCCGGCGCCCATTCGAATACGTACGAACGCTCTAGGCCCGATGCACACCGAAATCCTCGCCTCCGAAGTCGAAAACGGCAAGACGGTCGTCCTTCGCAAACGGGGCGACGCCTACGACGTCGTCCTCGGTAATGTCGTGCTTCTCTCGAGCGCCGCCCTCGAGACCGAGCTCTCCTTCGGCCACCTCGCCGCGCAACTCTTGGGGCGCGCCCCTTCGAAGGTCATCGTCGGAGGCCTCGGCTTCGGCGCCACCACCCGCGGCGTCCTCGAAGGGGCCCACGAGGGGACGCGCGTCTTGGTCGCCGAGAAGCTCGCCGCCGTCGAGCGCTTCGTCCGGGGGCCTGCAGCCCATCTCGCCGGCTCGGCGCTCTCCGATCCGCGCGTGGAGATCGTTCGCGACGACGTCGCCGACGTCATCGCCCGCGAGCGCGACGTCGACGCGATTCTTCTCGACGTCGACAACGGACCCGACTGGGCGTCGTTCCGCTCGAACGCACGGCTTTACAGCGCCGCCGGCCTCGCCGAAGCGCGCGCGTCCCTGGCGCCCGGCGGAATCTACGCGGTCTGGAGCGGCTACCCCGCCGACGCCTTCGTAGGCCGCATTCGCGCGGCCGGGATGCAGGCGTCGATCACCCCGCTTAAAGAACGCGGCGTGGTCCGCGCGCGCGCCTACGTGGGCGTGAATCCGAAATAGCGACTCCGTGATTAAGGAGTTTCGAGGATCGAATCGATGCGGTCGGGATAAAACGCGACGTGGTCCTTGATCGCGCCGACCGCTTCGAACGGCGCTTCGTAGCTCCACACCGCGTTCACCGACCGCACGCCTCCGGCAGCGATGCTGTAGTAGGAGCAATCGCCTTTGTAGGGGCAATACGTGGCATTCGCAGTGGGCTCGAGGAGCGCCATGTCGACGTCTTTCCGCGGGATGTAATGCACCCCCGGATAGGCGGCCTCGCGAAGGGTCAACGCCTCGCGCGTGTCGGCGACGACGCGCCCACCCGCCGTCACGACGACGCGGCGCGGGTTGCGCTCGAGGGTAATCGGGTGGTCGGGGCCGGGGATTTTCACGGTCCTCGCAGATGTCTGGGGCATGGTCGTTCCTCCGTGACCATGTACGTACGTATTTTCGCTCGTTAAGGCGGACCGACGTGCCCCCGCGCAGGCTCGACCGCCTGCCCGGTCCGGCGCCGTCACGCCCCGTTCCCTTGACCGGCCCGCCGGGATGACCACATTGTTCGACGCCGTGCCGAAACCGTCTAACCGTGGGAAATTGCTAACTGAAGGGCTGCGCGTCGTGCACGACCGCGGCTTCGGTGGCGCGAGCGTTCGGGACATCGTGCAAGCGGCCGGCGTCCCCCAGGGGTCGTTCACCAACCACTTCACATCGAAAGAGGCGTTCGGCGTCGAGATCATCGACCTCTACTCGGCAGAGGCCGCGAAGCTGGCCGCGCGCACGCTCACGAACAGCGCGCTCCCTCCCCTAGAGCGAATACGCGCTTGGCTGCTCGGGCAGCTCGAATACCTCACACCCGATGACATGCGCAAAGGGTGCCTCTATGGCAACTTCAGCGCCGAGGCGAGCGAGCACAGCGAAGCCATTCGCTCGCGGGTGAGCGACGCCTTCGCACGCAACGAAGGGGCGGTCGCCGGGTGCCTTCGCGACGCCGTCGAATCGGGGGAGCTCCCGTCGGGATTCGACGTCGACGGCGTATCGGGGTTCGTCATCTCGTCAATGCAGGGAGCGATTCTCGTCGCGAAAGCCAAGCGGAGCGCGCGCCCGATTCAAAAGCTCATCGAGATCCTCTTCGGCACCGTGCTTCGCTGACGTCGCGACGCCTCATCACGCGTCGCGAAGCGGCTCGCGCGTTGGGTCTCGCGCATCGTTCAGGCGCGCGGCCCGTGTGAGCAAATAGTTCCGTTCGGCCGTGCTCGTCGTCGCCTGCGCCGCGCGCCGATAGCTCACAACCGCCCCCGCGGAGTCGCCCGCCCGCTCGAGAAGGTGGCCGCGGACGGCGTCGAGGCGGTAATGCCCGGCGATGCGTAGATCGGTCCCGAGCGCGTCGAGCCGCTCGAGGCCGCGTGCCGCCCCTTCGACCATCGCCGTCGCGATGACGTAGTTGAGCGCCACCATCGGATTGTCGGCGAGCGCGAGCAGCGCTTCGTAAAGCGCCGCGATCTGAACCCAGTCCGTCGCCTCGACGGTCGCGGCCTCGTCGTGCAACGCCGCGATTGCCGCTTGAAGTTGGTATTCGCCGACCCGCCCGAGAGGGAGCGTCGCGCTGACGATCGCAACTCCTTCGGCGATGGCTGCCGCGTCCCACGACCTGCGGTCTTGCTCGTCCAAGGGGACGAGCTCGCCGGCGGGGCCGGTCCGCGCAGCACGGCGGGCGTCCGTGAGAACCATGAGCGCCAAAAGCCCTGCGACCTCGGCCTCGTCGGGCAACAGTCCGTGCAGCATTCGTGTGAGGCGGAGCGCCTCGGACGAGAGATCGGTCCGGTGGATCTCGGCGCCGGAGCTCGACGCGTACCCCTCGTTGAAAATGAGATAGAGCACGTGGAGCACGGCACCGAGGCGCGCCGTGGTCTCGTCCGATGACGGCATTTCGAACGCGATCGACGATGCATGAATCGACTGCTTCGCGCGGCTGATTCGTTGCGCCATCGTCGCCTCGGGAACGAGGAACGCACGCGCGATCTCGGCGGTCGTGAGCCCGCCCACGGCGCGCAACGTGAGCGCAATGGCCGACGCCGTCGAGAGCGCGGGGTGACAACACATGAAGAGCAGTACGAGCGTATCGTCGCGGAGCGGCGCGCCGTCGTCCGCGGCCCGAAGCGCAAACTGCTCCTCGATCGGAACGAGACTCACGACGACCCCCTCGCGTCGACGTCGCGCCGTCTCCGACCGGACGTGGTCGGCAATTCGGCGCGAGGCGACGCGAAGTAGCCACGCCCGCGGCGCATCGGGAATTCCCGCGGTCGGCCACTGGGACGCGGCCACGATGAGCGCCTCCTGAACGGCGTCTTCCGCGGCGTCGAAGTCGTGAAAGCGCCGGACGACAGCGGCCAAGACCTGCGGCGCGAGATCGCGCAGCAGGCCCTGGGTACGCGGATCGAGAGGCGTCGAATCGGTCACGACGATGTCCGCTGCACGCGCAGCCGCGGGCCGCTCACCGCCCCTCGGGCGGCGGCCCACTCATGACTTGGCGTACTTCGATATTCAAGTACAGCGGCGCACCGCCCACGCCCGGCGCGAGGGACGCCTCGGCGGCGATGGCGTACGCGCGCTCGGGGCTTGGCACGTCGACGATCCAATAGCCTGCGAGAAACTCCTTCGATTCGGGAAACACGCCATCGGTCATCGGTTTGCCGTCGGATCCGGCACGAACGAGCTTCGCCTGCCTGGGCTCGGCGAGCCCTTCGGCGCCAACGAGCTCACCCGCTTTCGACAGCTTCTGCGCGAACGACATCATGAAGGTGATGTGCGCTTTGAGGTCGGCTTGGGGCCAGCTCATGATCTGGTAACCGCCGCCGGAGGGGGTGTTCATCATTAGAATGTATTTCATCGTCCGTTCCTTTTGCGCGTCGCTTGCACCCCGCCGCGGGGCACGTTCAGCCTGAGTCGGAGCCGGCGAGCCGTTCTCGACAGGAGCGCGAGCGACATCGGTCCGTTTTCTAAATACTCCAACCGCTCGCGGCCGGGCTGGCTTCCGTCGACGTACGGTCTCGACGCGCGGACAGCGACCCGTCAGCGGCTTGTCGAGCACGACGAGCCCTTCGACGACGTGCGTGAGCGCGCCGCGGAGCCTTGCGTTGTCGACGCGCGAATGCCGCGTATCCGCCGAACTGGGCTCGACCGGTCGCCGTACGGTGTCCGCTTCCGAAAGGCCATCGAGAAGGACGGGCGGCCTTTCTCACAAAAAAGCTCGCCGGACGTGACGAGGTTTCGGTGCCGCACGTGTCGAGCCCCACGGGCTCGCCGCGCTCGGTGTCGATAGCCTCGTACACACGCCCATGCCCCCTTGGCCGAGGAGGCGAACGAGCTTGAAACGCGTAGCGACGCGCGCCCCAGGAGAACGGGACGCGCGTGGGTCACCGGAGCTCTCTGCCTCTCAGTGGTGCGAAAGCCACGTCGCGAGGCCCTTCCACGCAAGCGTGGGGGCGGTGCTCGCGTAGAGGAGATCGCCGTGGCCGTAGTCTTCCGCCTCTTGCGCGACCGGAAGCTGGCGAACGACGTGGGTCGTTACGTCGGTCGAGGCGACGAGGGAGGTCGTGTAGAGGCCGTGATCGCCAAAGCCGCCGGCCGCGCCGAGATAGTAGAGCGGTACGCGGATGTCCGCGATGTGATCGGCCACGGGGCGCGGCGCGTCGCCGCACCATATGGCGTCGCCGTCGGCCGATTCGGCCAGGGCCTGGTGGTAGGGCGCACTCGCGAGCCAACGCTCGACCACGGGCTCGGCCGAGAAGCGCATCGCCTTGGGCGTCCCGTCCGTGATGACCGTGCCGCCAAGATGGTAGACGGGCGTGGGCGTGAAGAAGTAGTAGGTCTGCCCGAGAAAGCCCACGAGAGCGTCGTGATTGGTAATCTCGCCGAGGAAGTCTTTGTACGGCGTGATGTCACCGGGCGCCGTCGCCGCAAGGGTACCGACGGTGATTTGGAAGCTGTTGTCGCTGTCGAAGGTGCCGTTCGCGACGGCGTCTTTCTCGTAGGCCGCGCTCGCACAGGCGTTCTGGCGGTAGGTCTCGTCCGCGGGGGAGATTTTCGCGTAGACGTCGATCGGCACGAGGGCGGCGACGTGGCGCGTGGCGGCGGGCTTTTGCGTCTCGCCTGCGACGTATTCGTACGCGAGCTGCCCGCCGCGGCTGAAGCCGGCGAGGGTGATGCGCCCGAGGCCCGAGCCCGTCGCGCCGCGCGTGAGGCGCGCGAAGGCGAGGGCGCGACCGATATCGGAGAGCTCTTGGGCGAACGTCATCCCGGCGAAGTCGGACGTGGCCGAGGCTTCGACGTTGGCATTCGTCCAGCGGCGATCGACTCCCCAAACATCGATATCGCGCTTTGCCAAGTAGACGCCGAGGCCGCCTTCGGGCGCCGCGGAGCCGGCAGGCGCGCCAACGGTCGGCGCGAAGTTGGAATTGAAGGTCGCAAAGTCGCCGTGAAGCATCATCACGGCCGACGTGGTCGCGCGCGGGAGGAACGGCGCGCGCTCGCGGACGACGCGGGTGATGTGCAGGCGGGCGTTGGGCGAGTCGCCGACGCGGAGGATGAACGTGTAGCGGAAGACGTCCCCGCTGATGACCGCGCGCGAAACCTCGAGGACCGGTCCGCTCTCCGCCGTGAGAGCCGCGCTCGTGGTGGCGACGGGCTCGTCGGACGGAACGGCCGCTTGCGCCGTGGCGCTCGTGGCGGCTTGGCCATCGGCCGCGCTGCCGCAGCCGACAGCGCTGGCGGCACAGACCGCCGCAAATCCGAAGTTCGTCCAGAGGCTCGTGGAGAATGCGCGTGCAATTCGTGAATGCATAGGAGCTCCCGCGTAGATGGTTCTCGCAAGTGCTGCTGCTAACGGCGTTTGAAACAGCCCTCTATAGGGCTTTCCATAGGACCTCGCGTTTGCTGCTACGCGCCGTCCCCGACGTTTAGGCACACAGCGTTTCGTCCGTTGCACATGAACATGACGCCCGCGAAACGACAACCTTCGATTGAGGACTACACAGGCGTGAGGTGGCAACAAATGCACGCTTCGATGCACCAACCGCGCGTCGTTAGGAGAACGACTGTCCGTGTGTCGACATACCCAACTACGCACGATCGCGATCTCGTGCGCTCGTGAATAGGCATATCGCGACTTCGAAGAAGGCGTAGCGCGTGGGAGTCGACGCCCCGCCCTTTGTGCGCGCCTTACAGCACGAGCGGCAACGTCCGCGCGCGATGGGCCGGCGTCAGTCGTCCGCAACGCTCGGTTGCGCCGGCCCCCGTGCGGGCATGGATACGGCCGTGCGTATTCTGACGACCGCTCGCCCACAAAAAAGGAGCGGGCCCGCGTTCACCGCCTTCGCGGGAGCACCAGCCCGAACCGTTCGTCCGCGGGGGCCTGGCTTAGAGCGTGAAGCTCCGGAAGAGCCAGAAGAGGGTGCCGCTCACGAGGCTCGAGACGGGGCGCGTGAGAATCCACGCGAGGGCGAGGTTGCGAAGCTTGCCTGACCCATCCCGGAATGGACTTTGGTGGCGTCGTCGATATGCCGTTTGCAATTGGCGACGAGCATCGCGTCTTTCGGCGCGAGCTTTAGGACGCCGGTCTTCGTGCTGAACCGAAGCACTTCGCTCACGAGGTACGTGTCGTTACGAACGTTGCGGGTGCGGTCGGCGGGGACGTCCTTCAGCTCTTTGTAGCTGCCGACTTTCGTCGCGACGTCCCCCATCACGGTTCGGAGCGCCGGCAAAGGTTCAGCGCGTAGGGCGTGGGGACGGGGCCGACGAGAATGAGCATGATGAGCCCCATCCCCTTCTGGCCGTCGTTGGAGCCGTGCGCGAAGCTCACGCCGGTTCACGTGACGAGGTGCAGCCAGCGAATCCAAAACGGCGGCGGCGCCGACCCTTAGGGCGCTTGGTAAAGCCGCTTGTTGGGAATCACCTTCTTCATGAGAAGGAGCCGTCGCCAACCTGGAGCGCGTTCGGCGCTTGATTGTCATCGAACCTCGGCACACCGTCGTGGGATGACCATCGACGACCGCGCGCTCTGGGTGAACCGCGAGCTCTCCTGGCTATCTTTCAACGAGCGGGTGCTCGATCAGGCCGAGGACGCGCGCTGGCCGCTCCTCGAGCGGGTGAAGTTCTTAGGCATTTTCGGCTCGAATTTAGACGAATTTTTCATGATTCGCGTCTCGGGGCTCCACGAGCAGCTCGAGGCGACGAGCGATGTCGGCATCGAGCCGTCGGCCGACGGCCTCTCGCCCAAGGAGCAGCTCGCGCGCATTCGCGAAGCCGTGCAGCGTCTCGTCGAGAGGGCGTCGTCGCTTTTTCTCGATGAGCTCGCCCCGGCTCTCAACGCGAGCGGAATCCACCTCACGAACTGGAGCAAGCTCGACAGCGCGAAGCAGAAAGAAGCACGGGCGCTCTTTCGGCAGTCGGTCTTCCCCGTTCTCACGCCGCTGGCCGTCGACCCCGTTCACCCATTTCCGTTCCTCTCGAACTTGTCACTTTCGCTCGCCGTCGAAGCCGAGGATCCGACGACGAAGGCCCGCCGTTTCGCGCGCGTGAAAGTCCCCGAGACGCTCCCTCGCTTCATCGAAATACCGTCGGCAGCCGACGAGGGCTCGATCTTCGTCCCCCTCGAGGAGCTCATCGCTGGCAATCTCGATACGCTGTTTCCCGGAATGCGAATCATCAGCGCGTACCCCTTCCGGGTCACGCGCGACATGGATATCGATATTCTCGAATACGAGGCCGACGACCTCCTCGCCGTCGTCGACCGTGAGATCCGCAAACGGCGCTTCGGCGCTGCGGTGCGGCTCGAGGTTGCGCCCGATCTCCCCGAGCGCGTGCGACGCCTGCTGCTGCAGAAGCTCGAGATCGACGAAGACGACGCCTACGCATCGCGCGGCCCCTTGGGGCTCTCGGGCCTCATGGCGATCGCGTTTCGCCCGCGCGCCGAGCTGCACGATGCGCCGCTGCCGCCCCGCGCGCCCACGCGCCTGGCGAGCTACGCCGACCCCTTCGCGGCGATTGCGGCGGGCGACGTGCTTCTCCACCACCCCTACGACTCGTTCACGCCGGTCCTCGATTTTCTCCGCCGCGCCGCGGAGGACGCCGACGTGCTCGGGATCAAGATGACGCTCTACCGCGCGGGCGCGAACTCCGAGGCGGTGCGCGCGCTCATTCGCGCGGCCGAACGGGGCAAGCAGGTCGCCGTGTCGATCGAGCTCAATGCCCGCTTCGACGAAGAGAACAACATCGGGTGGGCGCGTGCGCTCGAGCGCGCCGGCGTGCACGTTTTCTACGGCGCGTCGGGGCTGAAGACCCACGCCAAGGTGATCCTCGTCGTGCGGCGCGAAGGGGCGGGCCTTCGCCGCTACGTGCACCTTTCGACAGGCAACTACAACGCGTCGACGGCAAAGCTCTATACCGACTTCGGCCTGTTCACGGCCGACGCGGCCATTGGCGAGGACGTGAGCGAGCTTTTCAACGCGCTCTCGGGATTTGCCCATACGTCGAGCTACCGCAAGCTCGCCATCGCGCCGGTCACCCTTCGGGAGACGCTGCTCGCGAAAATCGAGGAGCAGACCGCGCGCGCCCTCGCACACCGGCCGGCGAAGATATTTGCCAAAGTGAACTCTCTCGTCGATACCGAAATAGCGCGCGCCCTCTGCCGTGCGTCGATTGCTGGCGTGAACGTCGACCTGGTGATCCGGGGCGTCTGCTGCCTACGCCCCGGCGTGCCCGGAGTGAGCGAGAGGGTTCACGTCTATTCGATTATTGGGCGTTTTTTAGAGCACGAACGCGTCTTCGTTTTCGGCCCACGCGAGGCCGAAGAGATGTTCCTCGCCTCGGCCGATCTCATGCCGCGCAATCTCGATCGGCGGGTCGAGATCATGTTCCCCGTCACCCAAGATGCGTTGCGCGATCGGATTCGCGCGGAGTGCGTTACGCCGCTCACGTTGGACAACTCGCGCGTCTATGAGATGAACGAGAGCGGAACGTACACCCGCCGGGCTCCGGGGGCAGACGAGCCGATGGTCGACGCGCAAATCGCAGCGTCGAACGGAGGGACGATGCCGACGGCGGCGCGCCGGATTTCGCTGCTGCCGGGCGATATGACGCCGCGCCCTCAGTACGCGGAGATCACGTCGTAGACACGGCGTGCGTCGCTCGTGGTTGCGCCCCTCGCAGAGGCGAGGACGCACCCGGTGACGTCGTGCCCGGTGGTGCCGATGGCTCGGCCAACGTTGAACCATACGACGGCCGTCGCGTTCGCGTTCGTCGCGCAGTCGAAGCCTGAGATTTCGCTCTGCCGAAAGGTGAGGCTTTTCAAAATGCCGTCGACGGTCGCGAAGTCGCCGGCCGCGAGCACCTTGGCCCCAATGCCCGTCGGCGAGGTGACGACGATCGCGCCGTCGGGCGTGAGCTCCCACGACGTGCACGACGTCGCCGGCGGGCAGGATGGCCACGTCGAACGAACCGTTCCGGCGGGCGCCTGTTGCACGCTGAACGAGCCCCACGCCGCCGGAGGAAAGGCGGCGCACTTCGAAGCCACGCACGCCGCGCCTCCAACGGGGGGCAAGCACGGAGGATCCGCGTTGAAGCAGCCGTTCGCCTCGAAAGAGCCGCAGGTCGTCGTATTCACGCTGTCGACCGCGGCCTTCACCCTGGCGGCGCCGGCGCGATTGAGGAGAACGCCGCAGCCAGTGGTGCAGACCGTCGCGTTCGGCGCGAGCGTGCAGTCGTCGTCCGTCGTGCAGGAGAGGTCGGACGAGGCCGCCGTGACGGCGTCACCTACGACGCGTATCCCGGCCTGCGTCTGCGCGTTGCAAGCTTGGCCGCCCTCCGCGGCAGGGCCCCCCGCGTCGACGTCGTTTGCCGTCGTGAGCGACGTCGACGAGCAGCCGACGAGCAGTGCCGCGATTGCGAGGCTGCGTGCATGGCCGAATCGCGTCATCGTGATTTCATCTATTGCGCGGCGGGGAAACAGACCGTGCTGCCGACGGCGCCTTGGCACGTGTACCCCTCGCGGCACTCGTTGTCCTTCGTGCAGGTGCGGAAGCAGAGGGTCTCGCCCGTTGTGAGCGCACTGCAAATCGCGCTGTTGCCGCACTCTACGGAAGCGACGCACGACTTGGTGCATATGCCAGAAGGGGCGGAGGTGAAGCAGCTGAGGCCTTCTTGGCAAGTGCCGCACGACGAGCCTACGGAGCCGTCGTTCAACAGCGTGTGGGGCAGCGGCGCGACGACGGTGGTCCCGGTGTCGGTGCCGCCGGGGTTGAACGTGGAGCTGCAGCCGACGGCGAGCAGGCTTACAACGGAAAGGGGCGCCGCGACGCGGGCCAAGAGGGATATCGACGACACTCTACTGCTCCCTTGCATCAAGACTCTCCCAAGCCAACGAGCTTCTACGATACACGTCATGGCCATGAGGTCTTCCCACGCGAACGCGAATGAGGCACTTGAATCGCAGCTAGCCCTCTGGCCGCGCGTCGCGACGGGGGCGAAAATCGCGGTCGCCGCTGCGGTGGCCATCGGTGCGACGCTGTCGACCGTTCCGCCAGCGTTCGCCGCGCCCGCTACGCCCGCCTCGCCGGCCACGCCTGTTTCGGAGAGCCCGCCCCTTCAGGTCGACCTCCCCTTCGAGAAGGTCACGCTCGAGAACGGCCTCGAGGTGATTCTTCACGAAGACCACCGCACGCCCGTCGTCTCCGTTTGCGTTTGGTACCACGTGGGCTCGAAAGACGAAGCGCCCCACCGAAATGGGTTTGCGCACCTCTTCGAGCACATGATGTTTCAAGGCTCGAAGAACGTCGCAGAAGACACCTATTTCAAATACCTCGAGCAGGCTGGGGCGAGCGGTGTGAACGGCTCGACCAGCAGCGACCGCACGAACTACTACGAGACCGTCCCCGCGAACCAGCTCGCCCTCGCGTTGTGGCTCGAGAGCGATCGTATGGGGTCTTTGCTCGATCATGCGAACGAAGAGACGTTCGCGAGCCAGCGCAACGTGGTCAAAAACGAGCGCCGGCAGAATTACGAGAATGCTCCCTACGGCCTCGTGCGCCAATTCATCAACTCGGCGATTTATCCCGAGAACCACCCATACCATCGCTTGACGATCGGCTCGGCAGAGGACTTGGACGCGGCGCGACTCGAAGACGTGAAAGGGTTCTTTCGCCGCTATTACGTCCCCAACAACGCGACCCTCGTCGTGGCTGGCGACATCGACCGCGCGAGCGCCAAGGCGCTCATCGACAAGTACTTCGGAACGATTGCACGCGGCGCCGACGCGAAGCCTGTCACGAGCCCCGAGGTCGTCGTCCTCAAGCAGGAGACGCGGCTCGACGTGGAAGCCGATGTCGAGCTCGCACGTTTGCAAATCACGTGGGCAACGCCACAAGGTTTTGCGCCGGGCGATGCCGATCTCGACGGCGTGGCCGATGTGCTCACGAGCGGAAAATCGAGCCGCTTGTACAAACGGCTCGTTTACGATTTGCAGATTGCTCAAGACGTTTCGGCACACCAAGGGTCGGGTTTCCTCGCCTCGACGTTCGATGTTTCCGTCACGTTGAAAAAGGGAAAGTCGCCCGCCCAAGCGTTGACGATCGTCGATGAGGAGATCGCCAAATTGGTTAAGACGCCGCCGACCAACGACGAGGTGGAGCGCGCTCGCATCGGCGCGCTCACGGGGCTTATTTTTCCGCTCGAATCCGTGTCGGCTCGCGCCGAGCGGCTCAATTCGTACAACCAATTCGCGCACGATCCCGGATTTTTGAAGAGGGATATCGCTCGGTACGAAAATCTAACGCCGGCGACGGTTCAGAAAGCAGCCGCGACCTATTTGCCGAAGGGGGCGCGGATTGTCACCGTCGTGACGCCCACCAAGGGTGCCCCCCGCGCCGGTCGCCTCCTGGGAGGTGGAACATGAGCCGCACGAACCTCTGGAGCGCTCTCGCGCGAAGCTCGCTCGCCACCTTGGCGCTGGCCGCCTGCGGCTCGCCCGCCTCGCCGCCGGCCGCGCCCCCCGTGGCCTCTCCCGCCGCCTCGGCGCCGGCCCCTCTGAGCGCGCCGGACTTTCGCGCGAAGGCTCCCGAGGGCGGCCCCGAGGTCGTCTTTCAGCCGCCGAAAATTCAAGAGGCGCACCTCCCCAACGGGCTTCGCATTCTCGTGGTCGAGCGGCACGAGCTGCCGATCATCTCACTGGTGCTCAGCATCGATCGCGGTGCCGACCAGGCGGGCCCCGGCATTGGCAGCTTCACGGGAACGATGCTGGCGCAGGGGACGAAGACGCGGAGCGCCCTTAAGATCAGCGACGAGGCGCACCGTTTCGGCGGCACGCTCGGCGCAGGCATCGACCCGGACTTGTCGTACGTCTCGGCCAAATGCCTCTCGGCGAAGCTGCCGGAGGCCATGGCGCTCGTCACCGACGTTGCGCTCAATCCCGCGTTTTCGAGCGCCGAAGTCGAGCGGCAAAGGTCGCTTCGCCTCACGTCGCTCGCGCAAATCAACGATAGCCCGCAGGCGCTCCTTTCGAAGACGCTCCTTGCGATCATGTACCCGCCCGGGCACCCCTACGCGACTCTCTCGGTCGGCACCGAAGAGAGCATCAAGAAGCTCACGGGCGCCGAGCTCGTGAAGTTTCACGCCGCGCAGTTTCGGCCCGATCACGCGACCATGAGCTTCGCCGGCGACATCACGATGGCTGACGCCGTGGCCCTCACCACGCGCAGCCTCGCGGCGTGGCGCGGCAAAGCGGCCGACGCGCCCCACCCTGGCGCGGGTCCTCTCACGCCCGCCGCGGGCGAGGCGCGCATCACGCTCGTCGACAGGCCCGGCGCCACGCAATCCCACGTCGCCATCGCGCTCCCCGGCGCTCCGCGAAAGAATCCCGATTACGAGGCGCTCCTCGTGATGAACAGCATTCTTGGGGGCAAATTCTCGAGCCGCCTCAATCTCAATCTTCGCGAGAAGCACGCGTACACCTACGGCGCGACGTCGTCCTTCGACTTTCGCCAGGGGCCCGGCCCGTTCATCGCGAGCTCCGCGGTGGTGCGTGAAAGCACGGGCGCGGCGCTCCACGAGGCGCTCGCCGAGGTCGATCGCATTACGCGCGAGCTGGTCACCAACGAAGAGCTCGAGGAGACGAAAACGCAGCTCATTCGCGCCCTCCCCGCCCGCTTCGAGACCACCAGCGACACGGCCTTCACCCTCGCGAGCCTCTCGAGCTTCGGGCTTCCCCTCGACGAGTTCGCGACGCGCCCCGCGCGCATTCGAAAGGTCACCAAGGACGACGTGAAGCGCGTCGCCGCGCTCTATCTCGTCCCCGAGCGCATTCGCATCGTCGTCGTCGGCGATGCGTCGAAGGTCACGCCCCAGCTCACGGCGCTCGGCATCGGCGAGGTCAACGCCAACGTGAAGGTCGAGCCGAAAGCGGCCGACGCCAAACCGGCGCCCGTGACGAGGGCGCCGCCGACGAAGGCCAAATGAGTCCTCGTTGGCAATCGCGCGCACAGCGTTGCGCGATTAACAATTCAACATTCGCGGGTGGTGGGAAATCTAAAGCTCCACATCGAAAATCGCTCCACCAAGCCTATTTGAGCCCTGACAGGGGGTAGCAACGGGCGCATACAGGTGCCGAGCGGGTGCTGCGCATTCCTTCGCGCGCAGCACCCCATTCGTGAAACGTCGCGAAAGGATCGCCGCCCATGAATGCGTCGTCGGTGCGAGACCGAGAGCGCGAAGAGCTTCGAGAGCTCGCGAAGCTCGCCACGGAGTCGAAAGGTCCGAAAGCACCTCCCCCTCCGACGTTGAGCGCCGACAGCTCTGGCTACGTCGACTTGAGCGCGCTCAACTTGGGCAACCCGAATTGGATCGACGAGGCGCTCCGCCGCACGCCGCGCCCGCCGCCTCCGCCCGCTCGAGCTTCTGCTCAGAAGCCGCCGGTACCGAAAGCGGCGGCGTCCCAAGCTGCGCGCGATCCGTTCCCGTCCGATCTCGGCGTCGAGCTGTTCCCCCGTTCGCTTAGCGCTCTCGAGTTCCCCGAGGACGATGACATGGGGCTCACGGCTCGCTCGCTGGTCGCCGGGCGGCCCAAGCGCCTTGCCCCGTTGGTCGCGACGGTCTTCGTGCTCTGCGTCGTCCTCTGCGGCTTCGCTCTCCGTCGCGTCGTGCTGAACCGCGCGGCCGAAGCCGACGCCGCGCGCGCCGTCGTCAGCGCTGGCCCCGTCATTCCGCCCGCGCAGCCCGACATCCCGCCGCCGCCGCCCGTCGCCGAGGTGCAGGCCTCGCTGCCTGCCCCTACGATTGCGGCCGCGCCAATCGAGGCGGCGACCCCGGCTGCGCCCACGACGAAGAAACCTGCCGCCGCCCACGGCGCCGCGAAAAAGAAGCACGCGGCACGCGCGCCGGCCACGGCCGCCGCGAAGCCCGCCGCCGCGGCAAAGTCGGCCGCCGCGCCCACCTCCGCAAAAACGCTCGACGACGCGATATACCAGTCGTTCACGCCGACCGCGAAGACACGTAAGTAGCCCTTCTCAGGTCGCCCGGCCGCCCTCGCCACAAGGTCGTGGGACGCTTGCGAGACGAACGCGGCGACCGCCTGCGGCCCACGATCCTTCCGCGCAGTCGCACGCGCTCTCGCGGAAGGAGTCGGCCATGGTTTCCATCGAGCTCTCCGGCGAACATCTCATTGTTCACGTCCTCGGCTGGCATAAGCTTTTGGGGCTACGAAGCTCGCTTTCGATACCGCTTCGGCACATCGACGCGATTCGCGCGCGCCCGCGCGAGGCTCACTTCGACGACGTAATTCGTAATCCGTGGAGCGGCGTCGGCACGTACCTGCGCGGTAAATTGGCGGTGGGAACGCTCGATCTCGAAGACGGCCGTTCCTTCTACGATGTCGCGAACCCATGGAAAACCATTGCGCTCGATCTCGTCGGCGAGAAGCTCCGCCACGTCGTCGTCGAGCTTTCGGGAGAGACGCCCGAAGGCGCGGTGAAGCGCGTCGGCTACGCGCTGAATTATTGAGCGAGGGAGCGACATCGATTAGGCTCCGCCCGTTTGAGGGCGAAGGACCGATTCGGGCTTCGTCGACGCGCGGGGATTTAGTGGGGCGCAAGTGAACGACGACTCTTTAAGGCGATTCGATCCGCCCACGACGCTTCCCCGCCAGCCCATCGCTGCACCCGCCGCGTCGACCGCCGCGTCGACCGTCACCGCGATTGCGCGCCGCGCCAGCGACACGCCCGACGAAGGCGTCGCCACCGAGCCGCCCCCCTCCAATCCAAACCCTTCGGGCCCCATGTCGTCGGCCTCCCCCGCGGCCTTCTCCTTTCGCGATCGCGACGGCGGCGAAGACTCGGCCCCGCTCACCGATGCGCCTCCGCCGATGTCGTTCGCGACATCGACGGGGACGCGGCGCGCGACCCTCACGCTGATGACCGGCGCCAATGCGGGGGAGACCTTCACGCTCGCGAGCGAATGCGAGATCGGCCGCGCCCCCGAAGCCACGCTCTTCGTTCACGACGCCGGCGTCAGCCGCCACCACGCGCGCATCTTCAAGCGGCTCGACGGCCGCTACTTCATCGAAGACTTGGGTTCGTCCAATGGCACCTTCGTCGGCCCGCGAAGCGTCACGCGCTGCGAGCTCACGCCGGGCGACCGCGTTCGCCTCGGCCCGAGCACCGTATTCCGCTTCACCATTAGCGACGACGCCGAGCTCGCCCTCCAGCGAAAGCTCTACGACGCCTCGACGCGCGACGCCCTCACACGCGTTTACAATCGCCGCTACCTCCAAGATCGCCTCGCGATGGAGATACTGCAGGCGCGGCGCAAGCAGACGCCCCTCGCGGTTCTCCTCGTCGATCTCGACAACTTCAAAAATACGAACGACACCCGCGGTCACCTCGCCGGCGATCAAGTGCTGCGGACCGTCGCAAGTCACGTGGCGCTCTATTTGCGGACCGACGACTTCGTCGCGCGTTACGGCGGCGAAGAGTTCGTCATCGTCGCCCGCGCACCGCGGGCATCGGCCGCCATCCTCGCGGAGCGGATGCGCAGCGCCATCGAAAAGCTTCCGATTCCCGTGGAAGACGGGCCTGTTTACGTGACGGCGAGCTTCGGCGTCGCGGAGATTTCCGAAGTCGACCCCGCATCCGACGGCGACGCTCTCATCGGCCTCGCCGATTCGCGCCTTTACCGAGCCAAGCACATTGGCCGCAATTACGTCTGCGCGTCCGACGACGTCGCCGAACCGGGGCAATAGGCAACGAGCGACGATTACCCACGAGCGACCGACAACGGGCGTGCGCGGGTGGCGGTGGGAGCGGGCGCGGGCGCGAGGAGCGCCTCGAGCCTTCGCGCCTCGTTCGTCCCCTCGCCTTCGAAGTACGCATCGGCCTCGCGCGCGAGGCGCGCGACGTCCGCTCCTGCGCTGAGCGCGGCGAGCCTACGGCGGGCGACGGCCGCGTGGAAGCGCATCCCGAGCGCGTCGAACCGGCTCACGGCTCGCGCCGCACTGAAGCGCGCCCCCTGTCCGTCGCCGCGCGCCGCTGCCGTGCCGCACTGAACCAGCGACGCGAGGGCATGGGCCCAGGGAACGCCTTCGCGGTCGAGCGCGCGGGCGGCGGCGTCGGCCTCGGACAGGAGCTCCCAGCGCTGGACGACGTCGAGGTGCGCGGCGCCGTCGGTCGCGAGCGCGAGGGCCGTGCGCGCCTCGATGTCGAGCATGTTCACCCGCAAGTACTGCACGCGAAAAAGATGGGCCGCGGCGAGCGGTCGCTGCTGCGTGCGCACCGCGCCGTAGGCCGAGGCCGTGTCCCCCGCGAAGAGATCGATCTGCACGGAAGCGTAGAGCGCGAGGAAGTGGCGTAAATCGAGGCTCGAGCGCGCGCCGCCACCCTGCTCACGAAACGGCGCCTTCTGCGACGCCCCTTCGCGAATCGCATCCGCGAGGTTCCGCCGCGCGCCGTCGACGTCGCCACGGGCGAGCTCGACGACGGGGTAAATCCCCATGCGGAGATGGGTCGAGAGGTGCACATCGCCCCGCTCGCGGCACTCGCTGCGAAAGTGCGGCAGCCGCGCGGAGAGCTCTTTGAGATCGCCTAGAAAATAGAGCGCCGAGCACCAATACCGGTGGGCGGCGTTCGTCTCGTAGGTAAAGCCCGACTGGCGCGGCGCGCGCGCGACGGTGCGGGCGAGAACGTCGCGGGCGAGGCGCCACTCGCCCATGAGAAATTCGGCAATGCCGCCCACGCCGTCGGCGTAGCGCGTGGCGTGGGCGTCGCCGTGACGGCGCGCGAGATCGCGTGCGAGCGCGAGGAGCTCGCGCGTCTTCTGCCGGTTCACGCTTCCGCGGCTCGCCTGATACCCGACTTCGAGACACAGCGCGCGTGACACGCGCATCGGATCGCCTGCAGAAAGCGCCAGGAGAAGATGCCGCGTCTGGAAATCGTTTCCGCGGATGGTGTCGATCATGCCCAGGCACTTCGCCGCTGTGAAGCACGCATCGATGCGCCGTCGTGTCTCGTCCGTGATCGCGCTCGAAGGCTTCACGTCGAACGCGAGGCCGCGGATCGCGAGCTGCACGCGGCGCACGACGAGCGATGCGAGCGCCTCGTTCTGCGTCTCGGGAAGGCGCATTCCCGCGCTTTCGAGGACCGTACGAAGTACGTCGACGCCGTCGTCGAGGTTGCCGCTCATGAGAAACTGCTCGGCGGCACGCCGACGGAGATCGAGCGCGAGGGCGGGCGACTCTTCTTCGGCGATCTTCAAGAACAGCGGCGCCGCGTCTGCGCTGCGCCCGCTCTGCGCGAGCGCGTCGGCGAGTCGAGACCGAAGCATGCGAGCCTCTTCGACCGCGGGCGCGCCAAGCTCGAAGACCATCGCGTAGAACATCGCCGCGCGATCGAACGCGAGGGCGCCGCCCGCCCGCGACGCCGAAATAGCGGCATAACGTGCGGCCTCGGCGTTCTTTCCGGCCTCGCGGAAGTGCATGGCAAGCGCCTCGGGATCGGCTTCCGTGCCGCCCGCCTCTTCGAGCGCCAGCGCCAAGCGGAGGTGCCACGCTTCGCGCGCCTTCGGATCGAGAGCGCCCACCACCGCCGCGCGAATGCGATCGTGGTACGGCTCGACCTCGACGGGCTTCGATCCAACGGAGCGGACGAGATTCGCGGTTCGAAGCGTCGCGATGCGATGGGCTAGCTCGGACGGGTCGAGGGACGCGGCGCGCGCCACCACGTCGAGCGAGACCCTCGAGAACGCGATCGCGACGAGCTCGAGGATCTGCCGTGCGTTCGGCTCGAGCGACGCGACACGTGCTCGCAGCGCGTCGTCCACAGTCTGCCTTCCGCGCGCGAGCGCAGTCGTGGGGGACTGCGCGTGGCGAACGAGCAGCTCGATGAAGAGCGGATGGCCATCGGCGTCGCGCGCGAGGGCATTCGCGTGCGAACGCGCGAGGCTCTCGTCCGCGTCGACGCGGTCGTCCGCCCTCGCGAGGTGGCGCGCGAGCTCGGACGCGGGCCCCGCGTCGAGCGCGCCGAGCGTGAGCGTGACGGCGCCGACGTCGACGAGCGGCTCCCATGCGCCGCGCGCGGTCGCGACGAAAAGGAGCGGCGACGGGCGTGCGTCGCTCGGTCGCAGCAGATCGCGCAGGAGGGCGAGGCTGTCTCCGTCGGACCAGTGGAGGTCGTCGATGACGAGCACCAGGGGCGCGAGGCCGGCGAGGCGCGTGAAGAGATCTCGAAGTGCGGCAAAGACGTCGGCGCGATCGAGCGCGCGCGCGGCGACCTTGGCTTCGTCGGCGGCGCGGGCGAAGGCGGGCACACGGCGAAGAACTGGAAAAACACGCGCCAGATGCGCCGAATCGCGTGGGAGCAGCGTGCTCACGACGGCGTCGTCCATCGCGGCGAGCTCGTGGCTGAGCGCATCGATGAGACCGTCGACCGCTTTGTACGGAACCGATTCGCGCTCGTAGCACCGGCCTGCGAGCACGCGCGCGCCGTGCTCCCGTGCGAGGACGACGCCGAGCTCGCGGGCGAGCGCACTCTTGCCGATGCCTGACTCGCCTTCGACTGTGACGACGACCGCCGCGCCGTCGCGGAGTTGCGTTCGGGCGAACGCCGCCCGAAGCGCCGCAAGCTCGCGATGACGCCCCACGAACGGCGCGAGGGACGACGCGCGACGGCCCGACGCGGAACGCTCGCTGCCGTCCAAGAGCCGAAGGAGATCGTCGGCCGTCGGCCGCGCGGCGGCGTCGCGCCGAAGCAGAGAGTCGGAGAGCGCCACGAGATCGGCCGGCGCGTCGCGCGACAGCTCGCCGTTAGGCAAGGTCATCACGCGGCGCAGGATCGCCCCCACGCTGTACCAGTCCGCCGCCGGGCCCACGGGGTCCCCCGCGGCTTGCTCCGGCGCCATGTATGGCGCGGTCCCCACGATCTCGCGGGCCGTTGCGCGGGCTTCAGGCGTAGCGCTTTCCGTCGCGCGATCGAGCTCGACGACCAGACCGAAATCCAAAAGCTTCACGAGGCCGTCGCGCGTGACGAGCACGTTCGACGGCTTGACGTCGCGATGGACCTTTCGCGCCCCGTGAAGGGCCGCGAGGGCTCGAACGAGCTTGGGGAGAACCGCACGGAGTCGCCCTTCGTCGAAGGGCGCGCCGGCGCCAGGCACGGTCGGCGCGACGACGTGCCGTGGCCACGACGCAAGGATGCGAGGCGGGGGCCGTGCACGCACCGGAGCGTTCGGATCGACGGGCATCGTCGGCGGCGTGGGGCCGTCGCCGTGGTCGTGCAGATCGTCTACGCCGCCCACCCGCACGTGGCGGACGTAGGCGAAGAGATCGACCCCATCGACCAGCTCCATCGTGAAGAACCAGACGCCGTGATGCTCGAAGAGCTCTCCGAGGCGAACGACGCTGGGGTGCTCTGCGTGCTCGAGATCGTGCAGGACGCGAAATTCGTTTTTGAACCGAAGGAGGCCGTCGGCAGAGAACGAGTGGAGCGTCTTTAGCGCAACCGAAACACCGAGCTCGTTGTCGTGGGCCTCGTAGACGATGCCCGAGCCACCTTCGCCGAGCCTGCGTAGGAGGCGAAACCGCGGCGTCCCCGCAAACTCCTCCGCGGGCTCTCGCGCCCGCACGGACGGCTCGACGCTCCCGCTATTTGCCATTCCCCCCGCCACGAAGGCCGTGCTTTTGAACGAGACGATGGAGGTACATCCGGTCCATACCGGCCGAGCGGGCCGCCTTGCTCATGTTGCCACCGGCGCTGTCGAGGAGGGCTGCGAGGTAGGCGCGCTCGAAATCTTCGATGACCTGGTCTTTCGCGATCTTGAACGGGATGCGCGCGTCGACCTGGGAGCCGCTCTCGAGCCGCGGCGACGATTTCGACGGCGGCGCTTTTTGCGCGGGGCTCGCCGACTGCAGCACCACCGTGCGCTCGACGTAGTTGCGTAGCTCGCGCACGTTGCCGGGCCAGTCGTGCTTCGCCATCTCTTCGAGGACGGGCGGCGGGAAGAGGCGCTCTTGCTCGGGCATGCCGAGGGCGTTCAAAAAGACGCGAATCAAGATTTGGAGATCTTCGAGGCGCTCGCGAAGCGGCGGCACCTGCACACCGAGAACGGCGAGGCGGAAGTACAAGTCCTCGCGAAAGCGCCCCTTGTTCACTTCGCGTTCGAGCTCGCGGTTCGTCGCCGAAATGACGCGCACGTTCACTTTGCGCGCGCGCGTCTCGCCCACGCGGCGAATCTCGCGGGCCTCGAGGGCACGCAGGAGCTTCGGCTGAAGCTCCAGCGGCAGCTCGCCGATTTCGTCCAGGAACACCGTGCCGTCGTCGGCCGCTTCGAAGGCGCCGATGCGGTCGCGATCGGCTCCCGTGAACGCGCCGCGCACGTGGCCGAACAGCTCGCTCTCCACGAGGTTCGGCGAAATGGCGCCGCAGTCGACGATGACGAACGCCTTGTCGGCGCGCGTGCTCCGTTGAACGATCTCGGTGGCGACCAGCTCTTTGCCGGTGCCGCTCTCCCCATAAATCAGCACGTTGATGTCGCTACCGGCGACCTTCTGCAGAAGCGCATAGAGCTTCCGCATGGTGCGGCTCGTGCCCGCGAGGGAGCCGAAGACGGGGACCATCGCGAGCTCGGCGTTCTGCTCCGGCTCGGCGGCATGAACCCGCACGACCGAATCGCCGATCATCACGGCGCCGCCCTCGAGGACGTCGGCATCGCGCACGCCGACGCCGTTGACGAGCGTGCCGTTGAGCGAGCCGCTGTCGGTCACGCGCCACGCGCTCTCGCCGCGTGTGAGCCGGCAGTGGAAGCGCGACACCGTCGGGTCGGAGAGCACGAGATCGTTCGAGCTGTGCGTGCCGATTCGGCAGACGTCTCCGTCGAAGACGACAACGCGCGACGCTGCGTTCCCCGCCTCGCGCTCGACGGCGAGGTGCACACGCGGGATCGCCACCGTGTCGACGTTCTGACGAACGGTGTGGATCGTTCGGAGCGCACCCGTCGTAACGGGCTCCGGAGGCAGCGAGGGATGGCGGTTGCTCAAGCTGCTTAGAGAATAGGCCAATCCCGTTCCATTCAAATCGCCGCTGCGCGCTTCTGGGCCTTCGGCGTCGCCATAGACGTGAGAGAGGCTCAGTGAGGCCGATAAGCCGCAATGAGGAGAGTCATCCTCAAATGCCCCGTGGCAGCATGACCATGGTCGCAAAAAGCCCATGGATCTTCGGGTTGCCGCGGTCTTGAGCCCCTCGCGATCCGGTGTGCATAGGTAGGTACGCACGTTGGGGTTGATGCTGCCGAGCAGCAACGGCAGAAACGATATGTCATTGATATTGCTTAGTTTAGGAACATGGCATTGCCCGTGCCTTATCGCCAACTGCCATGAACGACCTCCTCAACCTCTCGAAGCGCACGTCCCGCCTCAACGGCTCCTCGCTCCGCACGCTCCTCGCGGGCGCCGGGGCCGCCGCGTCGCTGCTCATCGCGCTTCCGGCGGCCGCCTCGTCGGGCACGCAGGCGTGCCCGAGCAACATGGCGCTCGTGGGGAAGACCTGCGTCGATAAGTACGAAGGGTCGCTCGTCGAGATCACGTCGAACGGCGAGGTCCCCTTCAGCGCGCACATGCCGCCGAACGGTCATGCGGTGAAGGCGAAGTCGGTCGCGGGCGTGACGCCCCAGGCCCACATCTCGATGGTCGAGGCGCAGAAGGCGTGCAAGGCCTCGGGCAAGCGCCTCTGTCACGCGAACGAGTGGAAGACGGCGTGTAAGGGGCCGGAGCAGACGCGTTACCCCTACGGCAACGAGCGCATCCCGGGCGCGTGCGTCGACACGGGGCGCACCTCGCCGGTGCAGACGCTCAAGGGTGGCGTTTACAACCACACCGCGATGAACGACCCCGCGTTGAACCAGCTCGCGAACACGGTCGAAGCGACGGGCGCGACGGCGACCTGCACGAACGGCTACGGCGTCGCCGACATGGTCGGCAACGTCCACGAGTGGGCCGACGACGGCTCGTTCCACGGTGGCTACTACCTCGACACGAAGATCAACGGCGAGGGCTGCTCGTACAAAACGAGCGCGCACAATTCCACGTACTACGACTACTCGACGGGCTTCCGATGCTGCGCGGACGCGGGCACGTTGCCGGCGGACGAAGAGCCGACGCAGAAGACGGAGCCGGGCGATCCGGTTGCAATGAACGACGTGAGCTCGTCCGCGAGCACGCCGGCGCCGGAGGGGAAAGACCTCTCGCGCAGCTCGCTCCCGGGCGTGCTCAACGAAGGCATGACGATTGAAGCGCCGGAGTCGAACGAAACGGTCGACCGTATTTCGTATTACGCGACCTGAGGGCTGAGCCCGACCGGTCTCCTCCGCGCGTAGGCGCCGAGGCGCGCGATGCGCTAGGGTCGCGCGGCCCTCATGAGCGAGAAATTTCGTATTGTCGCCCACCGCGCGTCGACTGCCGTCGGCTCGCCGTGGGCGTTTCTTTTGGCGCTGTCCGTGATCGTCGTCTGGGCGGTGACCGGCCCGCTGTTCCACTTTTCGGATACGTGGCAGCTCGTCATTAATACGAGCACGACCATCATTACGTTCTTGATGGTCTTTCTCATTCAGAATGCCCAAAACCGCGACGCGCGGGCGATCCACCTAAAGCTCGACGAGCTTCTCCGTGCGGTCGAAGGCGCGCGCACCGGCATGGTGAACCTCGAGGCCCTCTCCGACGCGGAGCTTCTTCGGCTTCAAGACGAGTTCGAGAAGCTTCAGAAAGAGAGCGGCATCGACCCGCCCATTGCCGAGCACGTCGATCGCGCCCTCGAGAAGCGGCAGGCCGGCTCGGGGCGGCTATCGTCCGTCACGTCGACCTCGCTCAAAGTGGGTGAACCAGGCTCACCGCAGTCCTGAGCTGCGCATCCGCGGCGACGCGTTTGGCCGGGTCGGCGATGTCTTGTGCGCGCTCGACGGCCTTCGCCTCCATACTCACCGGCACGTCGGGCTCGAGCCCCACGCCTTCGAACGAGCGGCCGCTCGGCGAGTGGAAGAGGCCGACGGTGAACTTCATCGCGTAGCCGTTGGGGAGATCGTCGATCGTCTGCACGCTCCACTTGCCGAGCGTCTTCGCGCCGACGACTTTCGCGCCGCGGCCCTCTTGAAGCGCCGCCGTGAGAAGCTCGGCGCCCGACGCCGTCGCGCCGTCGACGAGCACCGAAAGCGGCACCGTGGCGAGGGCCCCCTGCCCTTTCGCGACGATGGGCGACGCCTTCTCACCCCGCTTTTGAAGCGACACGACCGGCGTTCCAGGCGGCAGAAGGAGCCCTGCGGTGGCGACGGCCTCGTCGAACGAGCCGCCCTGGTTGCCGCGAAGATCGACGATGAGCGCGCGCGCGTTCTTCTTCGCGAGGTCGTCGAGGGACGCCTTCACGGCCGCCGCCGTCTTTTCGGAGAAGCGACCGATATGCAAATAGCCCGTGCCGTCGGGGAGGACCATGGACGTCGCGCTGTCGTAGTTGACGACCTCGCGCGTGATTGTGAGCGGCATGAGCTTGTCGCCGCGGAGCACGGAGAGCGTGACCGACGCGCCGGCCTTTCCGCGGATCTCGGCAACGACGTCGCGAAGGGAGCGCCCTTTGTAAAGCTTGCCGTTGACGCTCACGAGCGTGTCGCCCTGCACGAGCCCCGCGCGCTCCGCGGGCGAGCCCGGGATGATTCCGTTCACCGTGGTGTAGCCGCTGTCGGCGTCGAACTTGATGACGACGCCAATGCCCACGAGCTCGCCTTTGAGATCGGTCTTGATCTCGCTCACCTCGGTGGGCGTCATGAGCTTGTTCCACTTCCGCATGCGCGGCTCGATGTGCTCGAGCATCCCCTGCACGGCGGCGCGGTACAGATCGTCCTCCGAGATGCCGCCTTCGTAATACGTCGACAGGAGCGCGGCCTTTGCGTCGGCGAAGGCCTGCGCGCCGCCGGTGAACTTCTCGGTGGGCAGGGGCGCGAGGTTGTCGTCGCTCTCGGGCGACGCGCTGGGGCTCGGCGCGGGCGTCGCCGCGAGAGCCGTCGCGCTCCCCCCCGAAGCGCTCGGTGCAGCTGTTTTTTCGCCGTCGTTCGCGCCACCGGGCTGCCCGCACGACGTTGCGGCGACGAGGGCGAGAGCGCTCCAGACCCGCGGGCTCGGGCGCAGGGCGATGAATGTATTTTGCATCTTTTGACCTCAGTAAATGGAAAGGCTTTCGGCCACAGGGCGCGCGCTGTCGGTGGTGCCGTGGGGCGAAGCGTTAGCCCCGGGCGAGAAGGTCGCGGGTGCGCTTCCGGCGTGGGGCGCGCGAAGTGCCGAGACGCTCGGAAGGGCCATCGCCACGAGCGCCGCCGCGGCGGCGACGGCGAGCCCTTGGTAGAGAGGAATGGGCTTGCCGAAAAAGCGACGCAGGCGGCTCGCTGCCGCGCGGGACTGCGGCGTGGCGAACTCGGCCTCGACAGCGTCGCGAAGGCGCTGACGGGCGTGCGCGCTCGGCTTGGGAGATGCGCTGTCGCTCTCGGCCGCGTCTTCCGCGGCGCCCGCCGGCGGCTCGCTGCCGCGTGCCGCGTCGTCGCGACGGCCAGCGTCCATGTGGTGCTTCAAGGCAAGGTAGGCACGGGCGCAAAAGGTTCAGGAAGATTTTCGATTTATCGCGTCGCCCACGGCGCGAACGGTTTTCAGAAGCTCGACGAGGTCGTCCTCGGTGGTCTTCGGGTTGATGAGCGTCACGCGAAGGAACACGCCCGTTCGAAGGCGCGTCTGCACGAGATAGAACGCGCCGCTCTCGAGGATGGCCGCGCGGATGCGGGTCTGAAGAGCGTCGCGTGCGTCTCCCGTGTCGACGCTCGCCGGCACGTAACGGAAGCAGACGATGTTGAGATCGGGCGTGACGGCCAGCTCGAAATCGCGCGCTGCACGGACCATCTCGCCGAAGCGGCGCGCGAGATCGAGCGTGCCGTCGACGTACGCGCCGAGCATCGCCGTTCCGTGCACGGCGAGCGCCGTGTAGAGGCAGAACCCCATCATCCGCTTCGTGCACTCGAGCGTGCGCATGCCGACGTTGAACCACTCGGCTTCCGGATCGTTGCCCCCGAAGAGGTACGAGGCTTCTTGCGAAAACGCTTCGTAGGATCGGCGCGCATCGCGAAAGACGACGGCGGTGATGAGCGCGGGAACGAGCATCATCTTGTGTGCGTCCCACACGACGGAGTCTGCGCGCTCGATGCCGTTCAAGAGCGCGCGATGCTTCGTCGCGAGCGCGAGGGAGCCGCCGTGGGCGCCGTCGACGTGGAGCCACAGGCCGCGGCGCGCGCAGAAGTCAGCCACGGCGTCGAGGGGGTCGACCGCGCCCGTCGACGTCGAGCCGGCGCTGGCGACCACGCCGACGACGCGGCGACCGCTCTTCGTGGTTGCGTCGAACACGCTGTCGAGCGCATCGATGCGCATTCGGTACGCGCCATCCGTCGGCACGATCCCGACGCCTGCCTCGCCCCACCCCATGATCTGCACGCTGCGCTTCACGCAGTAGTGCGTCTGATCCGACGCAAGCACGGCGAGGGGTGGCCCCGCGTGGTTGCCGTCGCGCCAGATGTCGAAACCGGCCATCTTCTGGCGCATCGCGAGGAGCGCCGTGAGATTGCCCGCCGAGCCGCCCGACGTGAGCACGCCGTCGGCGCTGTCGCCGAAGCCCAGGCGCGCGCCGAAAAAGCGCAGCACCGTCCGCTCCATCGCCGTCGAGACGGGCCCCATTTCATAGACCGCGGAGCCGTTGTTTAGGAACGCGGCGACCAGCTCGGCGAGGGCCGACGAGGGAAGCGGAGACGTAACCTGGTGGCCGACGTAGCGCGGATGATGCAGATGGTTCGACTGCGCGATGACCTTGTCGACGAGGGCGTGGAGCGCCGCCCGACCGCCGCCGTCGAACGCGGGTGGAAACGCCGCGACCATCGCATTTGGGTCGGTCGTCGGAAGCACCTTCATCGACGGATCGCGGCCGTGCGCCTTTGCGAGGTGGCTCGCGAGCTTGTCGATGAGGGCGTGGCCGTCTTCGCGAAACGCCTCGGCGTCGAACGCTTCGTCCGCTGTCGTCATGGCGAGCAGCTTAGATCGTCAGCGCACGCGTGGATCGCACGGGACGAGCAGCGTCGCGAAGCGCTCGGAATCTTTCACACCTTGTTGCATCATCCACGCGTCGGCCGCCTCGACGACGAGCCGCCCCGATTCGCCGCCCATCATGAGCCCGAGCTGACGGCGGATCGACGTTGCGACCGCCCGCATCTCGACGCGTTCGAAGCTCGCTTCGGCGCGGAGGAGCGCCTCGAGGGCGGCGCCTAGATCACCGCGTGTCGTCGCCACGAGCGCTTGGAGCAAATGCCCGTGGGCCGTCGCCCAGGGTGCGCCTTCGCCGAGGAGGCTCTTCGCATCGCGCTCGGCTTCCGCCAGACGCATCGAGCGGGCGAGGCTTCGCGCCTTGGCGTCGACGGCGAACGCGGCGGCGGCGCGCCCGTGGCGAAACGTGAGCTGCACGCGCGCGTACTGGTCGGCCTCGCCGTCGCGACGGCCGCGCACGAGACTAGGCCGAAGTCCAGAAGCACCACGCCACCGTCGCGCGTCACCATCACGTTCGACGGCTTGATGTCGCGATGGAGCATCCCCGCATCGTGAAGCGCGTTGAGCCCCACGGCGAGCTGGTAGAGCGCTTCGCGAAGGCGCTCGTAGTCCCGCACCAGGGGCGCGACGAGGCGCGGCCCGCTCTGCATTCCGAGAGGCACGCCCGACGCGGGGAGCGTCGACGTGGGCGAGATCACCACGGGTCCGTGCATCAACGTGGCCGCCACCGCCAAGTCGCCGTCGTGATGGGCAGGCGAGGTCTCGTCGGGGTGCGTGCGGAAGATCCCCGCCGACGACGGCGGCGCTGAATCGAACGACGCGCGCGAGACACGCGACGAGCCGGCCAACGACACGATTGCGCCGTAGTCCGCCGCGTGAACGTGCTCGAGGAAGCCAACGCCGTCGATGAGCTCCATCGTGAAGAACCAGCGTTCCTCGGCCGAGTGAAGCTCGTAGAGGGCGACGAGATTCGCGTGGGTGAGATCCACCAATTGTCTGAACTCTTGTTTGAATTGGTAGAGCGCGTCGGCCGTGGCTCCGCGCAGCGCCTTCAGGGCGACGGTCGCCCGGAACCGCCGTCACGGACCCTGCGACGCGGCCCGCGCCTCGCGCACGAGGCGGAGCGTGCGCGGGCTGAAGGTGATCCCACGCCTTCCGATAGGCGTCGCCTTGCCGCCGTGCACACGCAGACGCGCCTTCTGCACCAACGTCGCGAGGACGACTTTCATCTCCAGCATCGCGAACGCCATCCCGATGCATCGCCGTGCGCCGCCGCCGAACGGCAGCCACGCGTAGGGGTCGACTTTCTTGCCGAGGAAGCGCTCGGGGTAGAACCGAAGCGCGTCGGGGTAGCTCTCCTCGCGCCTATGCGCGAGGTAGATGCACGGCGCCACGAAGTAGCCGGCGGGGACGGTCTCGCCTTCGATTTCGAGGGGCTCGGTAATTCTGCGCGCGACGTTGGGGACGACGGGACGGAGTCGGAGAACCTCTTTGATCACGGCGTCGAGGTACTCGAGCTTCGCGAGCCTCTCGGGCGACGGCTCGCCTTCGCCAAGCACGTCGCGCACTTCGTCGGTGATGCGCGCGAGGACGCGCGGCTCGAGGAGCAGACGGTCGACAGCCCACTCGAGGCCGGTCGCCGTCGTCTCGTGGCCCGCGAGAAGGAGCGTGATGAGCTCGTCGCGCAGCTCGCGATCGGTCAGCGGCTCGCCCGCTTCGTCTGTTGCATCGAGGAGCAGCGAAAGAATGTCGTCGCCTCGATGGCCCGATTCACGGCGTCGCGCGATCTCGGCGTAGAGCGCCGCGTCCGTCTCGGCGCGGAGACGCCGCACGCGCCCCCACGGGCTTTTGGGCCCCAAGTCTTTGTGGAGCGCGGGGAGGAACAGGAGCCACGAGTTTCCGAGATCGGCGTAACGGCCAAGGAGCTCGGCGAGGCCGCTCGCCGCGATCCCC
>JANXMC010000393.1 GCA_025354825.1 Myxococcales bacterium | reverse complement strand
CGCCGCCACGGGGACGAGTCGGCGTGCGATGCGCGGGAGGTCGTCCCAAAATGTCGGCGCGGGCGCGCGCACCGCCTGGGCCGCAAGCGCCGCGGCCATCACGCGCGCGGTGAAGTCGGCGCGCGGGCGGACGCCGTCGGTCGTCCGCGCGAGCCGTTCGAGCTTTGCTTGAATCTCGCTGTTCTCGTTATCGCTCACGACGTGCTCCTCTTCTCGCGAAGCATGGCCCTCGCGCGAACCAAACGCTGCTCTACGGCGCCTTCGGTAATCTCCAAAACTGACGCGATCTCCGCCGACGACATCCCCTCGACCGCTTTCAAGACCAAGACCGACTGCTGCTCTTCGGGGAGCGTCGTGAGCAGCTCGGACAGCTCGCGCAGAGCGACGACCGTCTCGGCCGACGCTTCGTTTCCCCATGCGGCTTCGTCCCCCGACAGCTCGTCGGTCGCCGTGCGCTTCTGCTTTCGCTTCGCGTCGAGGCTACCGTTGACGACGATGCGATAGAGCCACGTTTCAACGCGCGATCGCCCGTCGAACTGCCCGTCGACCAACGCGCCGTAGGCCTTCACATACGCCTCCTGCACCACGTCCTCCGCATCTGCGACGCTGCCCACCATTCTAGCGGCGAGCCTTACGAGCTTCGCGCTCGTCGCATCTACGATGCGCTGAAACGCGCGGGGCGCGTCCGAGTCGCCTCGACGCACGATCGCCGCGGCTTCTTCGAGGGTGCTCACGTTTTCTGTCCGCCTTCGACGTGCACATTGCTCCTGCCCCTGAGACGACGGCGAGTGGGGCTTCCCTACGCGGCGCCGCTGTTTTGCACGCCTTCCTCGAGTGGGGCGCGAGCCTACAAGCTGCGCCGAAAAAAATCGTCGCCGATGCCGTAGGGACCGTGACCGCCCCGTCGTCCGAAAGGGCGAAGGAGATACGGACCATGAAGACGATGACGGCTCTCGCGGGTGTTCTTTTTGCGGTCGCGGTCGCTGCGTGCTCGGCCGGTGCTTCGGCGCAGCCGCCGCAGACGAGCGTCGCGCAAGGGGTCGACACGGGGCGTGGCCATCACGATCCTGCGGCGCTCATCACGCGGCTCGATGCGAACAAGGACGGCAAGCTGCAGGTCACCGAGCTTCCCGAGCTCATGAAAGAGCGCCTCGCGACGGCGGACACGGACAAGGACGGCGTGCTCTCGGTCGCCGAGCTCACGGCGCACCGCGCGCAGGCGAAGCAGGCGCGCTTCGCGAAGGAAGACAAGAATGGCGACGGCGCCCTGGACGCGACGGAGGTCGGCGACAAAATGTGGAGCCACCTGCAAGTCGCCGATGCGAACAAGGACGGCAAGGTGACGCTCGCCGAGCTCGATGCCGCACGCGCGGCAGGCACCCTCGGCAAGGGTCATGGCGGCGAAGGGGGCCACGACAAGCCGTCGGCGGAAGGGCTGATCGCGCGCCTCGACACGAACAAGGACGGCGTTCTTCAGACCAGCGAAATCCCGGAGCGGATGCGTCCGTGGCTCGAAAAGGCCGACGCGAACAACGACGGCGTCATCACGAAAGACGAGCTTCAGGCCGCGCACGACGCTCACAAAGGCGAGCACGGCGACCACGGTCGCTGAGCGGAGCGGCGCCGAAAGCGCCACGCGCCGAAGTGCGATGCGACGCGGTTAGTCGCTGAAATGAGACTGGTGCGTCCCGGGCTCTGCAATCTCGAGAAGCAGCTTCGTCCACGTCATCTCCGAGACGACCTTCCGCGGGAGGACGCGCCCCATCGAAACGGGCGCCGTCTTCCCGTCGGCCTTTAAGACGCCCGCGCTGGGGTTGCCGAGGTCTAAATACTCGTCCCCGTAGTCGAGTCGCGCGTCACCTTCGATGCGGCTCACGCGGGCGATCTCGTCGTCCGACAAGAGCTTCAAAAGGCCGTCGCGGACCATGTAGGCGTTTTTCGTGTCGGTCATGGGCCCGAGAGAATGCTCGCTCGCGCGCGCGGCGTCACGCCCCGCTCACGTCCATCGCGTTCGCCGGCCTCGTCACGCTCGTCACGCCTTTGGCACCAGCATCTTCGCGATGGCGACGACGGCGTCCTTCACCTTGCGGTGCCGCGCCTCGAGCTCGCGCGGCGTCTTCGGTTTCGCCATCGATGCATCGGGCGCGTTCTGCTGCGGAAGCGGGAGCTCTTCGGCACTGGGGCTACGGCGCGAGGTGAGAGGGAGGCGCATCGGCGAAGCATGACACCGGAAAGCGGGCCGTGCGATATGCTCGCGCGCGCTCTCGAGCGCTGTCGCGCGCCTGCCCCGAATCTCGCCCCGCCCACGTGAAGGAATCGATCATGAGTGAGCTCCCCGTCGCGGTCCTCTCCCAAGCAGCAACGGTTGCCCGCGGCCTCGCCATCGACGCCGTTCACACGAGCCAGAGCGGCCACCTCGGCCTGCCGCTCGGTTGCGCCGAGGTTGGCGCCGTTCTTTTTGGGCAGTCGCTCAGCTACGCCCCGGCTCACCCCGGGTGGTTGAACCGCGACCGCTTCGTGCTGTCGGCCGGCCACGGATCGATGTTCCTCTACTCGTGGCTGCACCTCGCGGGGTACCGCGACATCACGATGGACGAGATTAAAAAGTTCCGTCAGATGCACTCGAAGACGCCGGGCCACCCCGAGCTGACCCACGCGCCGAGCGGCGTCGAGACGACGACGGGGCCGCTTGGTCAAGGCATCGGAAACGCCGTGGGAATGGCGCTCTCCGCGAAAATGGCAGAGGCGAAGTTCAATACGAAAGAGCACGCAATCTTCGACCATCACATCGTCGCCCTCGCAGGCGACGGCTGCATGCAAGAAGGCGTGGCCATGGAGGCGCTCGAGCTCGCCGGCCATCA
>JANXMC010000353.1 GCA_025354825.1 Myxococcales bacterium | reverse complement strand
GCAGGCGCGCGCGCAGCGTCTCGCCGAGCGCGACTTGGCGACGGAGCGAGTCGGCGTAGCCGTCCCACGACGCCACGGCGAGCGAGAGCCAGACCTTGAGCCCCGTGAAGCGGCGTGACCACTGCATCGATCGCGCGTAGGGGTCGCGCGACGCATTGCGCGGCATGTAGCTCGCCGCGGCGCTCGGGCGAAACGTCTGCGCGAGCGCGTCGCCGTGCCGCGTGAGAAACATCCCCGCGGCCATCGGAACCGAGAGCGCCTTGTGAGCGTCGAACGTGATCGAGTCGGCCCGCGCGCAGCCGTCGAGGAGCGACGAAAGCTCGGGGACGAGCGCCGCGAGGCCGCCCCACGCGGCGTCGACGTGAAACGCGACGCCCGCGCGGGAGGCGACCTCGGCGATGGAGGCGACAGGGTCGATGACGCCCGCGCTCGTCGTCCCCGCGGTCGCGACGACGAGAACCGGGAACGCGCCCGCGGCCTTGTCTTTCGCGATGGCCGTGCGGAGCCCATCGACCTTCATGCGAAGCGTGCGGTCTACAGGGATCACGCGTACGGCGTCGTCGCCGAGGCCGGTCATCCGCGCGGCTTTGTGAAAGGACGCGTGGGCTTCCTCGGAGATGTAGATTTTCGGATCGCCCGGCAGCGCGCGCGCGCCGCCTCGCGCGAACGCCGGGCACGCACGCGTGAGGGCGAGCAGAAGCGCGGTCGCATTCGCCTCGGCGCCGCCGCTCGTGAAGGTCCCGTCGGCCTCTTCGGGCGAATAGCCGAAACGGCCGCCGAAGGCGCGAACCAGCTGCGACTCGACGGCCGCGGCAAAGGGGCTGTGGCTCGCCGTCGCGAGCTGGGGGTTGAACGCGGCGACCAGCGCGTCTGCGGCGACCCCCATGGTCGTGGGCGCGGGGTTGAAGAGGCCGAAATACCGAGGGTGCGGCGCGTGGACTTGGAAGCGCGTGAGCCCGTCGACGGCCGCGGCCAGCGCGTCGGCCGGCGCGCACGGCGCTGTGAAGTCGAACCGCGCGACGAGCTCGGCGAGCCCGTCGTTCGACGCGTTCGCGACGGGCCCGTTGGCCCCAGTTTCGGCGTAGGCGTCGACGGCCCGCGCCACCTCGGCCCACAGCGCGCGGCGTGCTTCGGCATCGAGCGACAGCATGCGCGTCTCTACCCGACAATCCGCCCGTCGAGTACCGTCGCGTCATGACCGAGCGACGCCTTTTAATGATTCCCGGCCCCATCGAATTCGAACCGGAGGTGCTTCGCGCTCTCGGCCAGAAGACGCTCAGCCACGTCGACGCCGACTTCATCGCAATCTTCGGTCGGGCCATCGGTCGCCTTCGCGACGTCTTCCTCGCGCCTCGCGCGCAGCCGTTCGTGATCGCCGGCAGCGGCACGCTCGCCATGGAGATCGCCGCGGCCAACGTCGTCGAGCCGGGCGAAACGGCGCTCGTCGTCGACACCGGCTACTTCAGCGACCGCATGGCGCAGATATTCGACCGCCAAGGCGTGAAGGTCGTTCGCGTCGCGGCGCCCATCGGCCGCGTGCCCGACCTCGGCGAAATTGAAAAAGCCCTCAAAACGCAGTCGATCAAAGCGGTCGCCGTCACCCATGTTGACACGTCAACCGGCGTTCGCGCGCCGGTCGAAGCCATCGCGAAGCTCGCCCGCGAGAACGGCGCGCTGAGCCTCAGCGACGGCGTCTGCGCCGTGGGTGCCGAGGTGCTTCGGCAAGAAGCTTGGGGCGTCGACGTCGCCTTCACCGGCAGCCAAAAGGCCCTCGGCGTTCCGCCGGGCCTCGCCATCGTCGTCGCCGGCCCGGCCGCGATGGCGGCGTACAAGGCGCGGAAAACGCGGGTCGCGTCGCTCTACTCGGACTTTGGCCAGTGGCTGCCGATCATGGAAGCGTACGAGGCGAAGAAGCCCGCGTACTTCGCGACCCCCGCCGTGAACCTCGTGACGGCGCTCGACGTGAGCCTCGGTCACCTTCTCGCCGAAGGAATGGACGCGCGGTTCGCACGCCACGCGCGCATCGCCGACGCGTTCCGTGCCGCGTGGAGCGCGCTCGGCCTCGAGACACTCCCCACGAGCGCCGACGTCACCGCCAACACGCTGAGCGCGCTCTATTACCCCGACGGCGTCGATGCGTCGGTCGTCGGCCACGTGCGCGACGAGGGGGTCGTCATCGCCGGCGGCCTCCACCCCGAGGCGCGCACGAAGTACTTCCGCGTCGGCCACATGGGCGCCGTCACGGGGAGCGACGTCCTCGCGACGGTGGGCGCCATCGAACGCGGCCTCGCACGCGCGGGCTACGGAACGGCCGACGGACGTGGCCTCGTGGCAGCGCAAAAGGGCCTCGCGGCCAAAGCGCGGTAGCTACTTCGGCGCGGGCGGCGCGACCCTCGGCGCGCCCGCGTCGGCTGCGGCGGCGTGCGCCGACGGGGCCTGGGCCGCGGCCGCCGGGCCCGGGTCGCTCGCGCGAAATGCAAAGGCCGCCGCGACCATCGCGATGGAGACGAGGGTCGCGCTGCCTGCGATGAGAACGCCCTTCGGAACGCCGCCGCTTGCGTGGGCGCCGCTCGTGAGCACGGTCTCGGCGGCCTTGTCGTGGGCAGTGCTCTGCGCATTCGCCTGAATCGCCGACGCCGAGAGCGCCGCTGCGGTCGGCATCGACGCCGACGCGGCAGCGAGACCAGGCGCACCCGCGACCGCCGTCTCCGCGTAGGCGTTCGACGGCTCACGCGCGGCGATGCGCCCTTCGGACGCGCTCTCGAGGAGCGACGCACCCGAGCGCATCGGCGCGCGCATCGCGGGCAGATTCGCAGCCGCCGACGCGCCACGCATGACCGTGACGATGTGCTCGACCGAGACGTGCGCGCGCCGCGTCGTGGCGAACGGCAAGAGCCCTTCGGCGAACGCCGCGACGTCGGGAAGGCGCTTGGGAAGCTCCTTTTCGAGGCACTTGAGAATCAGCGCTTCGAGCTCCGGCGGCGCATCGGGGCGCGCCTCGAGGAGCTTCGGCGGCGGATTCACGCCGATGGCGATCATGATCTCGCTCATCGTGTTGCCGTCGAACGCGGGTTTGCCGGAGACCGCCTCGTACAAGATGGCGCCGAGCTGCCAAATGTCCGACCGCTGGTCGACCGCCTTCGAGTTCATCAGCTGCTCGGGCGACATGTACATGGGCGAGCCCATGACGGCGCCCATGGCCGTGAGCTGCGCTTTCGACGTGTCGTTCAAGAGCTTCGCGATGCCGAAATCGAGCACCTTGACGAGGGGCGAGCCGTCGCCGCGCGTCGTGACGAACATGTTCGCGGGCTTCAGATCGCGGTGCACGATGCCGAGGGCATGGGCTTCCGCGACGGCCTCGCAGGCCTGAATCATGAAGTCGACGGCGACGTCCACGCTCAGCCGACCTTCTTTTTCGAGCATCACGCCGAGGTCCTGCCCGACGAGGTGCTCCATCACCATGTATGGAGCGCCCGACTCGAGGGTGCCGACGTCGCTGACGCGGGCAACGTGCTCGCCCTTGATGCGGACGGCCGACTGGGCCTCGCGCAAGAAGCGCGCGACGACCTCTTTGTTCTCGGCCATTTCGGGTCGCAAGAACTTGAGCGCGACCCGCTCGTCGAGGTGGATGTGAAGCGCCGCGACGACCACTCCCATGGCCCCCGCGCCAAGGACCTTCTCGACCTTGTACTTGCCCGCGAGGATGTCCCCCTCGTTGACGGGCGGCTTGTCGTTTTCGTCTATCGGGTCTTGCGCCACCGTGGACTAGCATCGAGGAACCTTCGCGCGCCTGCAAGCAACGTGGCGCTGCCGCACCACAAAGGGGCGTCTCCAGTGCGCAAGCACCCTTGCGGTTTCGTGTAGGAAAGAGTGGTCTCGAACGCGAAGCCGCGAGGAGCGTGACGCCATGGCCGAGACTCGTCTGCACACGTGCATGCTCTGCGAGGCCGTCTGCGGCCTCGAAATTTCGGTCGACGGCGAGCGCGCGACGCGCATCCGCGGCGACGCGTCCGATCCGTTCAGCCGCGGGCATATTTGCCCGAAAGCCGCGGCCCTCGACGACATTCGCACCGACCCCGATCGCGTCACCACGCCGCGACGGCGCGCGCCGGGCACGAGCACGTTCGTGCCGGTCTCGTGGCGCGACGCCCTCGACGAAGCGACCACGCGCCTCGCCGAGATTCAGGACAGACACGGCGACGACGCCGTCGCCCTGAGCCTCGGCAATCCGACGGTCCACAGCTACGCAGCGATGCTCGGGATCATCCTCCTATGGAAAACCCTCGGTACTCGCACACGCTTCTCGGCAACGTCGGTCGACCAGCTTCCGCAAATGCTGGCGAGCCTCAAAATGTTCGGGAGCCAGACGCTCCTCCCCGTCCCCGACATCGACCGCACGTCGTTCTTTCTGATTCTCGGCGCCAACCCGGTGGTGTCGAACGGAAGCATCATGACGGCGCCCGACGTCGCGGCGCGCCTCAAGGCCGTTCGCGCGCGCGGCGGCCGCATCGTCGTCGTCGATCCGCGGCGGAGCGAGACCGCCGACCTCGCCGGCGAGCACTGCTTCATTCGCCCGGGCACCGACGCGCTTCTCGTGCTCGCGATGCTCAACACGATTTTTCGCGAAGGGCTCGCCCGCCCCGGGCGCCTCGGCGCGTTCACCGACGGCATGGAGCGCCTCGCCGAGGCCGCCGAGCCGTTCGCCCCCGAAGCCGTTGCGCCGATCACCGGCATCGGCGCAGAGGTGATTCGCGGCCTCGCGCGCGACTTCGCAAATGCGCCCGGCGCCGTCGCCTACGGGCGCGTCGGCTTGTGCACGCAGGAGCACGGCGGCGTGGCCGCGTGGCTCGTCAACGCGCTCAACGTCGTCACGGGGAACCTCGATCGCGTCGGTGGCGTGATGTTCACGACGCCCGCGGCCGACCTCTCGGGCCTCGCTGCGATGACGGGCGAAAAAGGGTCGTTCGGCAGCTACACGAGCCGCGTCCGCGGTCTCCCTGAGTTCGGCGGCGAGCTACCGCTGGCCGTCCTCGCCGAAGAGATCGAGACCGAGGGAGCCGGACAAATTCGCGGGCTCGTGACCTTCGCGGGCAACCCGGTTCTCTCAGCCCCCAACGGTGCGCGCGTCGGTCGTGCCCTTCAAAAGCTCGACTTCATGGTGTCGGTCGACATCTACGAGAACGAGACGACGCGCCACGCGAACCTGATTTTGCCCACCACGTTCGGCCTCGAGCGCGACCACTTCGACCTCGTGTTGAACGCCGTCGCCGTGCGCAACACGGCGCGCTACGTCCGCGGCATCTTCGCCCCCGCGGGCGAGACGCGCGCCGACTTCGACATTCTCGCCGACCTCGCCGTCGGAATCGCCGCGCGCCGGTCGTCGCCTGTCGCGCGCGCGAAGGGGCTCGTGGCCCGCGTTACGAAGAAGATCGGCCCGCGCCGCCTGCTCGACGGCCTCTTGCGCATCGGGCCGCACCGGCTCTCCATCGCCGAGATCGAGCGGCACCCCCACGGGCTCGATCTCGGCCCTTTGGAGCCGCGACTTCCCGGCCTGCTCGCGAACACGGGGCGACGCATCGATCTGGTGCCGGCGATCTACACCCCCGAGCTTTTGCGCCTGCGCGACCGCATCGCGCAGCCTGCGGCGGCGTCCGAAGCGATCGGCACGCCGCGCCTCACGCTGATCGGTCGACGGCAGCTTCGCAGCAACAACTCGTGGATGCACAACAGCCTTCGCCTGGTGAAGGGGCGCGAGGCGTGCACGCTGTTGATGAACCCCGACGACGCCCGCGCGCGCGGCCTCAAAACAGGGCAGCGCGTTCGCATCGCGTCCCGCGTAGGCGCCATCGTGGCGCCCGTCGAAGTCTCGAACGAGATGGCGGTGGGCTCGGTCTCGCTGCCCCACGGCTGGGGGCATGCCCGTGAGAGCGAGGGGTCGTCGATGCGCGTGGCGGCGCGCCACGCCGGCGTGAGCGTGAACGACATCACCGACGAGCATCTCCTAGACGGTCTCACGGGGACGGCGAGCTTCAGCGGCGTGCAGGTCGACGTCAGCCTTGAAATCGCGGCGGAAAGTGTCGCGTTGCCACCTCGCCGCGAACACGCCACAACAGAGCCCCCCGATGACCGGTACCTATCGAGAAGTCTGCGCCACCTGTAGGCGCCCCGTCGTCGTCTGCTACTGCGCCCACGTTGCACCAATCGAGACCCGCACCCGCGTTCTCTTCTTGCAGCACCCGCGGGAGCACGACGTCCCCATCAACACGGCCCGCATCGCGCGCCTCTGCTTGCCCAACTCGGAAATTCGCGTCGGCATCGACTTCGCGAACGACGCGGTCGTCAACGCCGCCATCGCCGACACCGAGCGGCCCGCCGTGCTTCTTTTCCCGAGCGCCGACGCGAAGGACATTCGCACCGAGCCGCCGGCCCACGACGTGACGCTCGTCGTCGTCGACGGAACGTGGTGGCAGGCCGAGAAGCTCCTCAAGTCGAACCCGCAGGTCCGCGCGCTCCCCTGCTACAGCCTCGCGCCGAGTCAGGCGAGCCGGTACCGCATTCGTCGCGAGCCGGCCGAGCACTGCGTCGCCACGATCGAGGCTCTCGCCGAGGTGCTCGGCGTGCTCGAGGGGGACGAAGAGAAGCTCGCGAAGCTCCTCGTCCCGTTCGACGCGATGGTCGAATCGCAGCTCGCCTACGCGCGCTCGGGAGGCGCGCGAACGCGCCACGTGCTCCACAAAAACGTGCGCCGCGGCCCGCCGGTCCCAAAGGCATTTCGCGATCGGCCGAACGACGTCATCGTCGCCTGCGGCGAGACGAACGCGTGGTCCTTCGTCACGCGCACCACGCGCCCCGAGCTGCTGCACTGGGCCGCGGTGCGTCCCGCAACGGGCGAGCGCTTCGAAGCGTTCGTGCGGCCGCGCAACCCCCTCGCGCCGTCGTTCGAGCACTACGCCGGCGTGCCCAACACGACGGTCGAAAATGGCGAAACGTTCGGCGCCTTCCGCGCGCGCTGGGAGGCGTTCGCGGGCGAGGCTCCCGTCGTCGGCTACTGGGGGCACCACGCCCTCGACGCGCTCGACGCCGAGGGTCTCGTCGTGCCGACGCGGCTCGACATGCGCGACGCGACGATTCGCCATTTGAAAAAGCGGGCCGGCACCGTGAACGAATGCGCGGCGGCGATGGGCGCAACGGTCCCCACGCCGTGGGCCCTCGGGCGCGCCGGCGGGCGCCTCGCGGCGCTCACGGTGATCGCGGAGCGGATGCTCGATGCGACGCGGGGCGAGTGACGTGGCGCGCGCACGTGTTCTCAGGCTCGACGCGGCCCTGGCCCTCGTGCTTCTCGCCGCCTGCGGCGCGCCTGCGAACGGTGCCCACGCGCCCGCCGCGTCCGTCGACGCCGCGGTCGGCCCTGCCGAGGGGGCAGTCGCCGCGAGCGCGCCGCCAATCGCTCCCGCGCCTGCCGCGCCGGCCGCCGATCAGGCCGCCCACGACGCCGACGGCGACGAGGCCGACGGAAACGAAGGGGGCTCCGAGGGCGACTACCAGTCCACCGACGAAGCGCCGTCGTCCGCGTGGACGCGCCCCCATGCGCCGATCCTCGAGCTGACCGACGCGCAGATCGCCGCGAAGGTGCGCACCGCTCTCGCGTCCCTCGGCACCCTGTCGATCGGCCGCACCAACGCCGGCGCCCTCGTCAACGCGATCCCTCTGCCCGACTCCGACTACTGGGAGCGCGTCGCCCCCGGCGGCTCGTACTGCACCGAAGAGACACGCGATCAGCTCACGACGGCCCTCGCCGCCGTGCACGCCCGCTACCCCGACGCCGGGAAGCTCTTCGTCGGCAACATCAGTACGCGAAACGGCGGCCACTTCCCGCCCCACGTGAGCCATCAGTCGGGGCGCGACATCGACATCGGCTACTTTTTATCGAAGAACCAAACGTGGTACGCGACGGCGACCGCCTCGACGCTCGATGCGCCTCGCACGTGGGCGTTCGTGCGCGCGCTTCTGACCGAGACCGACGTCGAATGGCTCTTCATGGATCGCAGCATTCAGGTGCTTCTGCATCGCTATGCGCTCGAGCAAGGCGAAGACAAAGCGTGGGTCGATTCGCTGTTTCAATACGGCGGCGCGACCGGCGCCACGCGCCCCATCATCGTGCACGTCAAAGGGCACGCGACGCATATTCATATTCGTTTTCGCAACCCCGTGGCCGAAGAGGTCGGGCGGCGCGCGTATCCCTATTTGCTTAGGAGCGGCGTCGTTCGCCCGCCGACGTTCTTTGCTAAGCACGTCGCCAAAAAAGGCGAGACGCTGAGCCACCTCGCGGTTCGATATCGAACGACGGTCGACGTCGTTCGGAAGACGAATGGGCTCAAAACCGACTTTCTCCGCGAAGGGAAAGAGTACCGAATTCCGCAAACGGGCAGCGGCGTCGCGCAGATCCCC
>JANXMC010000339.1 GCA_025354825.1 Myxococcales bacterium | reverse complement strand
TACGAGGCAGGAATCAAAGTCCCCGATGACGTCGTCAGTGCGTTGCGAATCAAGCCGCACAAGTTTCACGGCGACTGGAACTACAACGTTGAAGCGCACTAGACATATGCGCGGGCTTTATTTTCGCGCGGTGCCTTAGGCCGAGTCGGCGTCTGTTGACGCGACGCTCGCAAGAGGAAGTAAGGCCGCCCGAGCTCCTTCGTGATCTGCAGCTCCGTGAACTGCCCCTTCGACTGATGGCTCTGCATGCCGCAGAGCACGACGACGCATGTGGACGAGGCAATCAGCCTGCGCGCTTCCGCGGCCCATCGCTCGGACAAAGCCTCCTTGATCGAGTTGTCGATGAAGTCGAACGGGCAAGCGGGATCGCGGGCTTGCGTGACAAGCCCCTCTTTCACCGAGCGGTCGTCGAAGTCGAAGCTGATGAACACGGTGGGCTTGGACATATCGTTAGCCCTGCAACAGGCGCCCAACAGGCGCAATTGCGAGAACTCGAACGCGCGATGCGCCGATGAGGCGGGCCTCGTAGGCACGGTGGACTGCAATGGCGGCACCGGCAGCGCCTCCTGCACCCGCTGCATAGAGAGCCGTCTTGAAGTCGCCAGTGAACGCTGCGGCGATACCGCCAACGATAAGTGCACCAGTCACTACGTGGCCGAGCAGCTTCGACGTGTCCTTCGCGTTCCAGCGCACGTCGATCCCCGCGGCCCCGAGTTCGCGCTGCAGGTTCTGGAGCGATCCGGCCGTGTTGACGATGACGGCTATGCTTACGGCGGCGACGCCCCCGGCAAGAATGCCGACGACGTCGCGTCGGTCAGCGACCTCGGCGAGGTCAAAGACCCGTCCGTCTTGCGGGTATTCGCCACGGATCGCCCGCCCGACGACGTCGCTTCGCCACGTCGCGTAGCGATAGACTTGGCCATCGAGCACCGCAGGCACGGGTTGCTGGAATTCGCCATGCGGCTGGACGACGACGATTCGCTTTCCGAGGTTCACCGCAGTACGCATCTCGAAATCCGACGTCGCGCGATTGTGAAGGCCGGGGGTGTTCAAGACAACAACCGCGGTCGCGAACTCGATGCGGCTCCGGATGCTCGCTGCTACCTCTTCTGTCGTGCCGGGCACGGCCCGTTCCGGAGGCAAGGAGTAGTGGGCGAGATCGGGATCGCACTCGCGGAGGAGCTCCTCCATTCGCCGGCAGTCATCGGCGTTGTCCCACGAGTGGATGGTGAAAACATTCGCGCGGTCGGCCATGAGGATAGAATCTCCGCCCGCACGCTAGCATGGGCACAACGCGGTCGCCTGTGCCGCCTCCCCGGCGCAACGTCGCCGATGTCGATCGGAGCGAACACGTGGTGGACGCCGATGGACGCGGGGACTCGGGCCTTCAGTCGCTACCGCGACCCAAGAGCAATCCACGCTCCTACCCGGCGTCGCCCCTCGGCACGCACTTGCGAAAATAGCCGGTGACGGCCGCGTGGCACCACTGACCGGGCGGGCAATCGGTGTCGAACTCGCAGAGCGTCATCTGCGAGCAGGAGGTTACGCACTTCGAGCCTGCGCCGTCCGCGGTGTGGCAGCAGACCTCGCCGGCCGCGCAGCTCTTTGCACCCGAGCACGAGAATGTCTCGGACTTCCCGCCGCACGATCCCTTGGTGACGCAGGCAGCGTTGCAGCAAGCGCCGATGGAGCGTGGCCCGCACGAGTAGAAGCAGTCCTCCGTCGCGGCCGCGCAGGCCATCGAGCCGCAAGTCGTCATTGAAGCGCCGGACGGCGTGTCGGATAGGGTGTCCGTAGTGGATCCCGAGCTCCCGCTCTCCGAGGCACATCCCGAGGAGAAAACGATGAGTAGGCAGGTAATGTTTCGCATTCGAACGCTCCTCATCTGCCAAGCTCGACAGTGCCGCTGCCCGTGACTGGGCTCGCGCTGCAGAGATTCTTGTCACACGATCCGTTGATCTCGATTCCGTCGAGCGACCCTGTGATCTTGCCGTTTGCGTCGATCGTGCCGCCTACGGCCCGTTCGACTCCCGAAGAGCCGCTGCACGACTCGGATCCATGAAGCGCCCAAAGCTCCCATCCGAGCCGACCTTTACCGAGGTGAAGTAGGTGCAGACGCCAGAGCCCCAGACCTTGAGCCACCACGTGCCGGCGTAAGGGTTCTGGTCGCTCGACGACGACGATGAACACGAGAGCGCGAACGCAGCGAGCGAGACCGCGATCAACTTGAGGAAGCGAACGAACGAATCAATGCCGATCCGGCTTTTCCCAAACGACATGGCCCTCACCTCTATGCGCCGTCACGCGACAGCGCGTGGTGCACGGCGCGCACGTCCGGGTCCTCGTCGGAGACGTGCGCGCAAGGTGCCTTGGTGTGTGCGAAGTGTCTGCGAATCCGCATTCGGCGACGGGCGCCCAAGGTCGGCGCCGAGCGGGCTCTCGTCGAGTTCGCCGCGGACGCGGTACACTCGCCGTCGCAGTACCCGCGCTCATGCGCGACACCCCCCACTCGTTTCATGCTCTTCTTCGCTCCCCTCGCACCGTTTCGACCTACGCGGCACACATCGAGGGATTCTTTGGTTATCTCGAGACGCGAGTGCAGCCGGTCGAGAACACGCCCACCCGCGCCGACGTGGAGGCGTTCCTCTCCGCACCGTGCAGACGGCGGTAGGAGGTCTCCGGCTGCCTGGAACCAGACTCTGTCGGCCCTCCGGTCGTTCGCCCGTCACGCTGTTCGAGCCGGCCTCTGGTCCGGGGACCCGACTGTCCCCACACCGGCTGGATGATGGCGTCGTGAGCCGACTGTGCGATGGCCATCGGCCGATCGCCGCCTGGGAGGCCGCGTGATGGGCATCAGCATCGCATCGCCGCGATGCGCCTCGATGCGCATGTGGATGACCGGCGGCGACGAGCATAAGGGCCATCACCCCGAGACGAGCGTCTCCAGCATGATGGCCCTCGCAGCGTACGCGAGTGATTGCTACCTATCAGCCTCGGCAACGCGCATGACGGCGTCGCGTTCTACGAGCTTCTTCTTTCTCCTGCCGGCGTCGCGCATTGCGGCTCCGGCGAGTCGGTCGAGGTCGCGCAATCCACCCGCGGCTTCGTGGAGGAAGGCGACCGCGTCGCCCGTGAAGATCTCGCGATCGGCGGCGCCGACGAGCCTCAGCCGATGGCGCAGATACTCTGCGGTGTCCTCCGGTCCAGTCGATTCGATCTGTATCCGATGGTGGATACGCGAGTAGAGCGAGCGCTGGTGTCTGCGCGAGAGTCGCTCCTTCAGCTCGGGCAGCCCGACGAGCAGGAGCGAGAGCAGGGCTCGGCTGTCCCATTCGTAGTTGCAGAGGATGTGGAGATGATCGAGCACGTCCTGATGGAGCAGGTGCGCCTCGTCGAGGAGGAAGATGGGATGTTTCTGCTCACTGGCGAGCTGCTCGACGTGGCGCGTGACCTCGAAGAAGACGGCGGCGGCGGTGGCCTTGGGGTTGAGGTCGAGGGCGACGCAAATCTGCCGATAGAAGTCGCGTCTTCCGAGAGTGGCATTGTGGCAATAGGTGAGTCGGAATCCGGCTTCGGGCAGCCGCCTCCGCAGCGCGCGAAGGACGCACGTCTTTCCGACGCCGGGCTCCCCGGTGAGGAGCACGGATTGCCTGGCCGAGAGTCCCTCGACGAGCTGATCGACGATGGCAACCTTGGATGCGGGGAGCCAGAGGTCGTCGTCGGCGATCTCCTTGGTGAAGGGTGCAGCGGTGAGACCAAAGTGGGAGAGCTCAATTGTCATCTTCGGGATCCTTGAAAGAGCGGCGGCCAACGGCGCGATCGAGCAGGGCCTTCGGTGGATCGAAGACGACTGGGTGCTCAGACTTCGTTTCGGGCGTGTCTCCAGGAGCATTGCGCGGCGGGCGTTTGCGCGAGGCGTTGCGCTCGGCATCGACGAGATGCAGCTCGTAGCGCTTGCCCTCGTGCTCGGCCCACGGCGCGATCGGATCCTCGAGCGCGCTCCACGCGACGTCGATCCTCCGGCCGGCGAGCCAGCCTCGATCGAGCTCGTAGGTGCGCCCTTCGATCGAGACGGTGGTGTCGCGTCGCACCCTGCGCGTCTCGGTGACGATGAGCGCTTTCTTGAGCACCGCCTCGTCGACACGCTCGATTTCACGTGCTTCCGGCAGATAGACGCCGCTCGGCATCTTGCCCATCAGCCCGCCGTGCGGCGCGCGGTGATAGTGCGTGTCGAGCCACGCGAGGAGGCGCACCTGCAGCTCGTGCAGTGACGTGAGCCCATCGCAGTAGTCGAGCACCTGACGGCGCATCGTCAGCCAGAAGCGCTCCATCTTGCCGCGCGCCTCGGGGTCGTACGGCTTGGCGTGCAGGAGCGAGATGCCGAGTCGACCGCAGAGAAGACGCAGCGTCTCACCGCGATAGGTCGACCCGTTATCCAGATAGAGAGCGTCCGGCTTCCCGTGCGTGCGCAGCGCCGCGACGAAGAGGTCGAGCATGTCCTGCTCTCGCTCGGTCGACGCGACGCGCAGCGCCACGACGTAGCGTGCGTGATCGTCCATCAGCGCATGTACCCTCACCGGTAAACGTCGCTCGCCGACGACGAGCGTCGGGCCATGACAGACGTCACCGTGCCAGAGGGCGTCGGGGCGCAGCGTTTGCCAACGAAGACGCGTCTTCTGACCGAGTGCCTCCTTTTTCGCAGCGACACGCTGCAAACCCTCTTGTCGGAAGAGACGCCGTATCGTCGCGGCGCTGACCTTCGACGAATCGAGCCGACCGTCCGCGGCGAGGGTCATCAAGATGAGCGGCACCGACGCGGTGGGAAACTCGCGACGGATGTCGAGCAGGAGCGTGCGCAGCTCCGCGCCGAGCTCGCGACCTCGGCCGCGATCCGATCGACCCGAGGGGCGCAGCGCCTCGAGACCGCCCTTCTTGTACGCGTAGAGCCAGCGCTCGAGCGTCGCCACCGAGAAGTGGCGCGTGCGCTCGGCGTCCAGTGGACGGTGGCACTCCTCGGCGATGCGCCGCAGCGCCTCGGCCAGCTCACCGTGCGTGAGCCCGTCGCGCGTCGCGAGCGCGCCGATGATCCCGTGGCGGAAGATCGCCACCTCCTCGGCGCGATCGCGCGCCTCGATGCTCGTCGTCATGCAGTGACCTTTCTCGCGGGCAACACGAGTCCCGCGCAGCTCGGGTCGTCGCCGATCCGCCTGCTGATGGGGATGATCCGTGTTGGTGGGCTGCGCTCTGCGCAGCGTTGCTCGCTCGATGGGCCTCACTCCTCTCGACTCACGACGACGACGACATCACCCCCGCGATGACCCGCGACTCGAAGCTGCAGCTCCGCACGTCGAGGCCCGACGTCTCCGCGATCACCACGGAGGCTCGCTCGGCGAGTCGCCGACCTGCGAGCTCGGAGATGCCGCGGATCCATCGGAAAAGACGCCCATGCGTGATCGCCCGCAGCCAACGCCGCAACGACGCCCAGCCCTCTTCGAAGGTCGAGCCAGGAGCGAGCCGAGCACGTAGACCTCGCGCGCTCTCGCACGCCGCGACGCCCGCGAGCGCCAACGCGATCGTCACCAGAGTGTAGCGCCGCCACGACGACAGCTCGCGCGGCACCACCAGCATCACGCACCCGCACGCGCAGATGTAACGGCGACACGAGATCGACATCGCCACGGGCCGCCCGCCAAGCGTGATCACCCCCATCACCACCCGCTCTCGCGCGCCATGCCCCTGCACCCGGAGCGGGCCGCCTACGGGCCGGCTCGCGCCTCCGCAAACCCAGCAGTGGAGCGGGCGGACCGCATCGGCAGTGGGCGGTCGGACAGCCAGCTCTTGATGTCCACGCGACTTCGAATCAGTCTGTCAGGGCTTCGAGATTGCACTCTTCTCGGAGCAAGACGGGGAGCGTGTCCGTCGAAAAGATCAGCTCCCCGTCACCTATTTTTGGCGCCTTGCGGGCTTGCTCCGTCTCCTTTAGGCGACGCTGGCTATGCCATCGTCACCGACGGAGACATCTTGCAAAGCGATGAACATCGCCGCGCATGACGGCGAGCAAGCCTGCGATGGACCTCACGCTGCCGGCTCGACACGTGCGGTGATCACATCAACAGGAGGGCGCGGTAACACCCGACCGACGGCGTCGCGATCGCGCGGCAGCCGCTTCGGACGCCGGCCTTCCTGACGCTCGAGGAGGTGGGGCGACTTTTCCGAGCCGGCGCGGAAATCTCTGAGCCCGGCCTACGAGAGCACGACCTGGCTCTCCTCGCCGTCATGGCGCTGGCTGGCCTGTGGCTCTCAGAGGTCATCGCTCTCCGTGTTGATCAGCCAGACGAAGCCTGCCTCGCGTTGATCGCGATCGAGGGAAAGGATGGGACGCGCCGCAATGTCGAGATCTGCTCGAACGCCATGCTGCTCCTGGCCTCGTGGATCGAGGCTCGTCGATCGCTCGCCGCCCCCGACGAGACGGCGCTCTTCGTCTCGCGGAGCGGCACGCGAATGTCGGCGCGCTCCATCCAACGGCTCGTCGTGCGGTGGCGTGCGGCGATTGGCAAGCGGCAACATCTGACGCCGCACGGCCTTCGCCACACGTTCTGTACGATCTCGAGCAGTCTCGGTGGCGACATCAGGCTCTTGCCGGCATGATGGGCCACGCCGACGTTCGCACGACAACGCGGTACGCGCACCTCGTGGATCCTCGACGTCGCGAGAACGCGCGACGACTCGCGGTCGCGATCCCCGCCGAGGTCCTTCCCACGCGCGAGGAGATTCAGGGCACGGCGCCGACCGCGACGCCGAAGAATTCGTTTGACGCCGAATGCGGATTCGCAGACCGGGCGGCGTGAACGTCAGTCGGCAAATCGACCGCCTCCGGGTCGGCAATTTTGGGATCGATTCCTGGCAGCGCTGGTTCAACCTGCGCTGGTAAGGTACGGGAGCACCCATGGCTCCCAAAGATCTTCCTAGCGACGACGCTGATGCTCGGCTCCTGGCCATCGCCCGTAGGGTGGCGCACAAGTACAGTGTCGATTGGAGCGAGCAGGTCACGAGTGAACAACGTGACGAACTGCACGTCGCGGCCGAGGATCGGGCCAAGCAGGCAGAAGCGAAGGCAACAATCGCGGTGGAGAACGCAGCCGTGGCGGGGGCGGCCCGTGAGGAGGCGGCGGAGAATTTGGAGCGCCTCAACGCATCTACAACGGCGGAGCCGACCGAGGTGCTGGTCGCACAGATCAACGCCCTCACGGCCCGCTACAAGGCCGACGCAGAGCGAGAGGTAAGTCTGCGAAAAATCGAGGCCGATGAGCGAGCCAACGCCGAGAAAGAGAAGAGCGCACTCGCGATCGAGCGAGCCAGGGCAGACGGAGCTGCAGCCGTCGAGGAAGTCCGAAAGGAAGCCGGGAGACTCATCGAGGAAGTTCGCTCCCGGACCGAGGGTGTCAAGGGGAAGTACGTGGTGTTGGCGGCCGTTGTCACCGGTCTGACAGGCGTTGCCGGCGGCTACCTGGCGGCAAAGAAGGCCGCCGCCGACAAGGAGTCTCACCCGAGTCCAACAACCACATCGGGAGCACCCGAGGCCAGCAAAACGTGCGTCCTGCGACCAATTGGCATTCGAGGGCTCAAGAACCCAGAACTCGTCACCCTGCGCTTAGAGCTGGAGTATGGATCAATTCCTGCCCAGCACGTTTGGATCACCGCCGACGCCGTGGGCCGCGGCGGAGACATCCAGATTCCGTGTAGGGGCGAGATTCATCCCCGCCTCGCAACTGGCGATGCCCGGGAGAAGAACATCGCCTCGGACTTCGGTGTGTACCAGGAGACATTGCCAATAGGGCCCGGCCCGAAGCGCACATTTGAGCTTGGCCGGATGGGCTCTGACCCAGGCATCGGCGTACTCGAATTCGAGATTCTATCGGGCGACGCGACACAGCTTCATTCGGGTGAATGACACACGCCTCTTGTCGCTCTTCGCAGCGGCCATTCCGTAGGGGCGGCGGGGCAGTCGCCCGTGCGCGGTGTGTTCTGCGTGGACCAGCCCAGAGCAATCGGCCTAAGTGCTCATCGATGTTTGTCGTCCCAGGATGCGGTCGGCGGCACTATGACATGGAATGACCGTGGAAACGCTCACGCGGTTCCACGGTCATTCGCAAGCGAGCTCGATGGACTACGTCTTAGCCATGACCAGTGTCGGTCCCGTCGGCAACGCCGTTGCCAGCGCCAATTCCAGTCCCGTCGGTCACGAGTGTTCCGGCACCGGTGCCGTATCCGTTGCCGACACCGCCGCCGGCTCCGTCAGCAACCCCGTTGCCCTTCCCGTTGCCGTCCGAGGACGCGACCTGGACGGTCGTGCTGTAGTTGCCGCTCTCACGGTTGTCGGCAGAACGGCCTCCGGAGATGTCACCACCCAAGGCTAGGCCTCCGACCATCAGGGCCAGGGCGAAGAGGATATTGCGTCGTGCGTTCATGGTGCGACCTCCTTTCTATACAGCTTGACCACTGCAGTCCCAGCTGCAAGCCCTGCGGTGCGAAAAATATTCCGACCCATCGCTTGCGCCAGCCGTGAGCCGCCTGTCGTCAGCCGTACAGTCGAAGTATCCGTTCGGCGGACCGCGTTCCTGACGGTGGGCGCATAGTCGCGTAGCTCTCGTCGGTACGATGAGCCGACAAACGCGCGAAACCTGGATCAAGCGGATCGCCGAGTGGAAGCAGAGCGGCCAAGACGCGCCGACGTT
>JANXMC010000017.1 GCA_025354825.1 Myxococcales bacterium | reverse complement strand
CGCTCCCCTCCTACCGTTTGCAGCGATCGCTGCGCCTGCCGCGGGCGTCGGCTCCCCGGCCGTCGCTGCACCCGCGCCGTTTCCACCGCCGCCGGCGCTGCCGACGAAGACCAATGGCAATCATGGCGGCACCAACGGAATCCACCACGCGTACCTCGCGAGCGGGGCGCCACCCGCTCCCGTCGCGGCCGATTCGCTCTTCGCCGCCGTCGAGCTTCAAGGTCGCGTCTACCAGCTCGTCAACGCGTACCGCGTTCGCGGCCATCTGTTCGCGCACCTCGATCCGCTTGGCAAACCGCCGCCCACGAAGCCGGAGCTCGAGCTTGCGAACTTCGGATTCACCGAAGGCGATCTCGACAAGACGTTTCCGACGATGGGCCTCGCCGGCCTGCCCGATCGCGCGACCCTTCGCGAGATCGTCGCGCACCTCTCGAAGACGTACTGCGGATCGATCGGCGTCGAATTCACGCACATCGAAGATCCTGACCAGCGCAACTGGCTTCAGGAAGCGATGGAGTCCACGGGCAACCGCTGCGACCTCGAGAACAGCGAGCTGCTTCGCATTCTGACGAAGCTGACCGACGCCGAGATCTTCGAGCAGTTCATTCACAAGAACTACGTCGGCGCGAAGCGGTTCTCGCTCGAGGGCGCCGAGAGCATGATCGCGATGCTCGATCTGCTCATCGAAGCTGCGGGCGAGCACGGCATCGAGGAGATCGTCCTCGGCATGGCCCACCGTGGCCGCCTGAACGTGCTCGTCAACATTCTCGGCAAGAACGCGCGCGATCTTTTCTCCGCGTTCTTCGACAAGCAGCCCGAGCGCTTCATCGGCTCCGGCGACGTGAAGTACCACCTGGGCTACTCGACGGATCGCGTGACGACCTCGGGCGCCAAGGTTCACCTGTCGCTCGCCTTCAACCCGAGCCACCTCGAGTGGGTGAACCCGGTCGTCGAAGGGCGCGCGCGCGCAAAGCAAGATCGCCGCAAGCGCATCGGCGTGATGCCGCTTCTCATTCACGGCGACGCCGCCTTCATGGGCCAGGGCGTCGTCCCGGAGACGCTCAACCTCGCGGGCTTGGCCGGCTACACGACGGGCGGGACGATCCATCTCGTCGTAAACAATCAAATCGGCTTCACGACGAACCCGGAAGACTCGCGGTCGACGCGCTACTGCACCGACATCACGCGGATGATGCGCGTGCCCGTCTTTCACGTGAACGGCGAAGACCCCGAGGCCGTGATTCAGACCACGCGCCTCGCCATCGAGTTCCGGCAGCGGTACGCGATGGACGTCGTCATCGACATGTACTGCTACCGCAAGTACGGCCACAACGAAGGCGACGAGCCGCGCTTCACGCAGCCGGTAATGTACGCGCTGATCGACAAGAAGCCGACCGTCCGCCAGATGTACGTGCAGCATCTGTCGCAGATCGGCGTGACCACGCCGGAGCGCGCCGACAACATCGTCGAAGAGCGCAAGCACGCCCTCGACGTCGCCCTCGAGGAGGCGCGCAAGGGCGACTTCCACCACCGCCCGAGCGCGATGGAAGGTCTCTGGTCGACCTTCGTGGGCGGCCCCGACAACATGGCCGAAGAGGTCCCAACCGCCGTCGACCGCACGCGCCTCGTCGAGCTCGCAGCGAAGCTCGCCGAGCTTCCGCCGGGCTTCCACGCGAACGCCAAGGTCGCCAAGCTCTACGCCGACAGGCGCGACAATCTCACGTCGGGGAAGAATTTCGACTGGGGGACGGCGGAGCACCTCGCCCTCGGAACCATCCTGTCCGAGGGGAAGCGCATACGCATCACCGGTCAAGACGCGCGCCGCGGCACGTTCACGCACCGTCACGCCGTCGCCTTCGACACGCAAACGGGCGCGGCCCACTGCGGGCTCGCCGGCGTCGGCCCGGGTAAGTTCGAGATCTACGACAGCCCGCTCTCGGAGGCCGGCGTTCTCGGCTTCGAGTACGGCTACAGCCTCGACTGCCCCGACGCGCTGGTCGTTTGGGAGGCGCAGTTCGGCGACTTCTTGAACACCGCGCAGGTCATCGTCGATCAGTTCCTCAGCTCGGCGGAAGACAAGTGGATGCGCCTCTCCGGGCTTACGCTGCTTCTCCCCCACGGCTACGAGGGGCAAGGGCCCGAGCACTCGAGCGCGCGCATCGAGCGGTTCCTCCAGATGTGCGCGGAAGACAACATGCAGGTCGTGAACCTCACGACGCCGGCGCAGTACTTCCACGTGCTCCGACGCCAAGTGCTCCGCAAGTGGCGCAAGCCCCTCGTCGTCTTCACGCCCAAGAGCCTCCTCCGCCACCCCGCTGCGGTCTCGACGATCGACGACCTGACGACAGGCGAATTCAAGCGCGTCATCGGCGACGCAACGGCCGACCCGGCCAAGGTGAAGCGCATTCTTCTGTGCAGCGGGAAGGTTTATTACGACCTCGCCGAGGCGCGAAAGCTCCGCACGCGCGACGACGTCGCCATCGTTCGCCTCGAGCAGTACTACCCGTTCTCCGAGGCCCTCGCGAAGGCGCTCGCGCCGTACAAAAAGGGGACGCCGCTGGTCTGGGTCCAGGACGAGCCGAAGAACATGGGCGCCTGGTACTTCCTCAACGCGCGCATCCGCGAGCTCGTGGGCGATACGTTTCCGCTGTCGCTCGTCTCCCGTGCCGAGAGCGCGAGCCCCGCGACGGGCAGCAACGCGAGCCACCAACTCGAGCAGAAGATCCTGCTCGACGAGGCGTTCGCCGGCTGATTCTCGGTCGCATGCGCGCCCGAGCCTGAGTTCGAGGGCGAGCGGCAGGGCTCCGATACGCGGTGTCTCCCCACGGAGGCGCCGCGTTTCCGGTTAAAGGGCGCACGCTCGCGACGCCGCCAAGCCAACCTCGATTGGCAAATAGGCGAATCCCAAATAGCAAAAAGCGCCGGCCCGCTGTCGGGTGGCGCGGCGCTTTTTTCGAGGTGGCGAGAGGCGTGGCTACGTCAGATTCCGACGTTCGGACGGCTCGCCGGCGAGGCGGGCTTGTCGACGCGAACGAGGATCGTGGTGATGTTGTCGCGACCGCCGCGCGAGTTCGCGAGGTCGATGAGCGACTTGGAGGCGATGTCGAGATCGTCCGATGAAGTCACCGTCGCGAGGATCTCGTCGTCCGTCGCCATGCGGCTCAAACCGTCGGAGCAGAGAAGGTAGATGTCGCCCGGCAGCGGCGACTCCATCTTGAGATCGACCTCGACGTGCTCTTCGATGCCGACGGCGCGGCTCAACACGTTCGAGCTTTTGCCCTGAATGCCCGCAGCGCCCAAGGTGTGATCGGTGGTCAGCTGCTTCAGCTTCGCGTCGCGAACGCGGTAGCAGCGGCTGTCGCCGACGTGCCCGATGAAGACGCGCTGGTTGTTCTGCGAGAAGCTGGCGGCGACGACCGTCGTCCCCATGCCGTGGTACTCCTCGACGTCCGTCGCTTGCTTCAAGATGCGGTCGTTCGCGAGGAGAATCGCGGCGCGCAGCTGGTTTGCGCGCTTCGGATAGTCGCGGTCGTTCGGCCCCTTGCTGAAGTTGCTCGTGTTGAACGCTTCGGCGATCGCCTCGACGGCGAGCTGGCTTGCGATCTCGCCGGCCGCGTGGCGCCCCATCCCGTCGGCAATGACGAACACGTGCTGGTCGTCGAGAATGACGTAGGCGTCCTCGTTGTGCTTTCGCTTCAACCCCGGGTCGGTCTTGCCGACGGCGGTCACGAGGATGAGCGCCTGGGGGCCCGTCTGGTCGTCTTCTTCGTCGGTATCGACTTGGACTTCCATGTCGTCCGGGTCGCCCGGATCGGCCACCGGCTGCGCCTTGGGCGTCGCGCGGTTGCTCGGCTTATCGTCGGGCTTCGGCTCATCGCGAGGGCTGGGCGTTGGTGCAGGGCGCGGAGAGCCGCCCGACGAAACGCCTGCGGCGGCGCCAGCGAGGGCGCCTTGCTTTTGAAGGGTCGTCCCCTGCGGCGACGCTTCGTCTGGCCTGCGCGTGAGCACTGCGAACGCCCATGCAACGAGGCCGAGCACGACGACGGCGGTTACGGCGTAGAGCACCTGCGGGTCCGGCATCAATTACCCATGGTATGTCGAAAGAGTCTTTGAACACTCAAAAAATAGAGCTTATCGACGCAAATTGGCACTTCACGAAATGCGTCTTCGCCGGTTATCGCGCGAGAGGCGCGAGCGCGCGGCTTCACGGCGTCCTCATCGCGAGGCCGCCCGCGCATAACGATCGTTCGCCCAGGGATTTGCGCTGTTCGAATAGCCGCGTTTCTCCCAAAAACCGCGTTCGTCGTGGTCGCGAAGGGTGATGCGGCGAATCCATTTCGCCCCCTTCCAGGCGTACTGCTGGGGGGTCACCATGCGACACGGCCCGCCGTGCTCGACGGGCAACGGCCGCCCGTCCCATGAGTGGACGAGGAGCACATCGGACTTCATGGCCGCTTCGAGTGAGAGGTTCGTCGTGTAGGGCTCGCCGCTCGACGGGTCTTCGTCGTAGGCCGTCACGAAGATGAAGCGCGCAGCCTCGAGAGCTCCGGCGCGCTCGACGAGATCACGAACGCGCACGCCGCGAAACCGCATATCCATGCGCGACCAGGTGGTCACGCAGTGAAAGTCGCTCTCTTCGTCGACCTGCGGGAGCGTGAGAAACTCGCTCCACGTCAGGTTCAGCGGGCGCTCGACGAGGCCGTCCACCTGAAGTCGCCAATCGGCCCGCGAGATCTCCGGCTGGTCGCCGAGATCGAGCACGGGCCATTTCGACACCGCGCGCTGGCCGACGGGCAGCTGCGGTAGCCCGTGGCGGTTCGCGGGGCCCGTGCCTTCGGACGGCGCGCGCGCGCCTGTCTCGCGGGCGGCCGCGACGCCTTTGCCGAGCGTCGCCTGCCGATTCGCGAAGGCCTCCTTCCGCTCGGTGAGCGGCTTCACGAGGCTCGCGCTCGCGTCGCCTGCCCCACCCTTCGCGTCGGATCGGTCGCTCATCGGATAGTCTCCCACCTCATGCCGGCCGGCCTTCGTGTTCCGTCTTCGATGCTCGCCCTCGCGGTGGCGGTTCTCTTCGCGATGCTCGTCACAGGCTGCGGCGACCACGTCCTCGGGACCCACGATATCGCACTTCACTATGTGCTCGAGGGGAAGCCGCTCCCCCTCGACGACGCCGCGGTGACCGACGCGCGCTCGCGCATCGTTCGGCGCCTTAGCGCGGCACGCGTCACGGCCGACGTCGAGGTCGCGGCGTCCGGCGCCGTGCGCATCGTCGCCGACTCCGACGTGACGTCGAGCATCGAGGAGCTCCTCCGTTTTCGCGGCGGCCTCGACGTGCACAGCGCCGGCTCCGCGCCGGTAACGTCGCGCGCGCAGGAAGGCGCGCTCATCGAAAATCGAGCCCCCGATCTCTCGCTCGCAGACGGCATCTCGCGCATCGAGCCGACCCTTGGCGGCCGCGCTCTCTCGGTCACGCTCACGCCCGCCGGGGTCACCGCTTTGACGAAGCTCGCCGCAGCGCACCCCGACGACACCGCCGTTCTCGGCTGGGGGAACGTGCCCCTCGGCGCGACCCGTCTGGACACGACGGCTTCGGCCAGTGGCCCCCTCTTGCTCACCTTTGGCGACGACCTCGCGTCGTACACGCGCGCGCACCGCACGCGGTTGATCCTCGAGACGCCGACGCTGCCGACGCTTCACAAGGAGAGCGCGTCTCCCCTCCCCGTCGACGCGCCGCTGGCGACGCTCTGCATCGTCCTCCCGATGCTCCTTTCGTTCGCGTGGCTCTACTTCGTTCAGCACTTCGATCGCGCCCGCCCAGAGCCGTTCTGGCTGGTCTTCGCGACGTTTCTGTTGGGAGGGCTTAGCTGCGTCCCCGCCGGTTTTGCCGAATACGCACTTGCGCGGCTAACTCCCTATTTGAACCCCAGCTTCATTACGCTCGGCGGCCAGATGCGCGGCTTTTTCCCCGGGCTCGTGGTCTTCACGCTGGTCGTCGGCGTTAGCGAAGAAGGGGCCAAAATGCTCGGTGTGTCCGCGCTCGCCCGACGGCGCCGCGAGTTCGACGAGCCGGTCGACGGCATCGTCTACGGCGCCGCGTCGTCGCTCGGGTTCGCCGCCGTCGAGAACGTGAAGTACTTCGCCGTCGGTCGCATGTCGGGCGCGCTCATCGCGTCGCGCGCGTTCATGTCGATCCCCGCGCACCTCTTTTTCGGCGCCCTATGGGGCTATGCGATGGGGCAGTCGCTCCTCGGTCGAAGGCCGCGCATTTGGCTCTTTTTCGGCCTCGCAGCCCTCGCCCACGGCGCCTTCGACACCTTCCTCTCCGTCGACGGCCTGGGCTTCTTCGCGCCGCTGCTGAACCTCTCGCTCGCGATTCTGTTCGTCGTGCTGCTTCGGCGCGCCCTTCGCCACGGCGTCGTGACGCCCGAAATCGCGCGCCTCGCGCCGTCGAGCCGTACCCATGTGCGCGTCGGCTCGCCGCCGGCATTTGCAGTCGCCGCGTTATTGCTCAACGTGTTCGGCCTCGCCCTCATGCTCCTCGGCACGCTGTACGAGGTGCAGAATCGCCGCGTCGGGCTCGGTTTCGTCGCGTCGGCGAGCGCGCTCGTGGTTCTCGTCGGCGCCGCGGCCTACGCGATCACAGCCACCCTTCCGCTCGATGTGGTGATGGACGAAATCGGCCTGACGTTCGCCGGCGCCACGCGCCACTGGCCGACGATTCGCGGCGTCACGCGCACGCGCACCCTCGGCCTCTTCGGGCGTGGGAGTGCGCTCCGCGTCGCCTCCGACGAAGGCGAGATCACGGTGGGCCCCGGCACCCCCCATGCGATGGACGCGCTGGCCCTCGCCATCGAGGCGCGCGCACGGGCGGGCGAGCGCAAGTCGCGCGCGACGCCTACTTGATCGAGATGAGCTCGATATCGAACTTCAGCGCGGCCCTTGCCGGAATCGTCGGCGGCTTGCCGTCTTCGCCGTAGGCCAAATCGTAGGGGATCACGAGCTTGCGCTTGCCGCCGACCTTCATGCCGACGACGCCCTGATCCCACCCTTTGATGACACTGCCCGCGCCGATTACGAAGCCGAACGGATCGCCCCGGTCGCGCGAGCTGTCGAACTTTTTCCCGCTCATGAGCGTGCCCGTGTAGTGCACCTTCACGTCGCTGCCCGACTTCGCTTCGGCGCCTGTTCCCACGACCTCGTCGACGATCTCGAGCTTCGTTGGACCGGGCGGCTCGGGGGGCGCTTGCGTCGGTTTGAAGCTGCTGGAGCCGGGCTCGTCGACGGGCTTCGAGCAACCCGCGCCCAGCGCGGTGCACGCGGCAGCCCCTAGGACGAGAGCACAAACGGGGGCGAGGTACGGGGAGAAGAAGGTCATGGCGCGGCGCGAAGCTACCACGACCAAGGCCACGCATTCACCGCGCTGCGCTCACGGCGGCGCGCTTGGGCGAGCGGCCCCGGAGGACGCTGGCGGCGGCGCCACCGTGACGCCCAGGAAGCCGGCGGCAAGGCTGTAGAGTGCATCCAACTGCTCGCGCGTGACGGGCACGTGGATCTTCACGCGGCTCTCGTCGGCACGGACTTCGGCGTGGTTCAAGACGCCGCGCGTGACGAGCTTCACGCCGAGGGCGTTCGTGCGCCGCAGCCAGTCCTCGAGCTCGCCCGCCGCCTTCGTCGCGGCAGCGTTGTCGGCGCAGTCCCCTTCGAGCAGAACGTCGACGCCGTCGTTCGCGGCGAGGACGACGCGAATGCGCAGCTCGCTCACCTCGGCGGGGATTTCGGTTATCGATCCGTGGGGGTCGTGGGCGCGGAACGAGACGGCCTCGCCCGGCGTGAGGCGCGGGTTGAACTTCCCCTTGAGAAGCGCCGCGGCTTTCGCGGCGTAGTCGGGCGGCACCACGGCGACGAGGTGCGGCTGCGGCCGTACGAACGCGCGCTTGGCGCGATCGCCGAAGCCCACGGTGACTTTCACGCCGGGCACGCCCGCGTCGACCGTGCGGCCATCGGGGGACCGCTTGGCGATGCGTTCGATCGCCGCGTCGACCCAAATGTCGTCGAGCGAATAGCGAACGATCACCGCGTCGCGTTCGGTGTGCGCGAGAGACGGCCCGTTGAGCAGTAGCCACTCGGTGTGCTGGACGGGGTCGACCTTCGAGCCGGCGAGAAAGTCGTTCCACTGCGGAATGGCCGTGATGAGCGGACCGAGAGCCGCGCCGACAGGGTTCTTGCGAACCTCCACCATGTTCAAGAGGAGCCACACGTTCTGCTTGCCCGCCTGAACCGCGCCCGCTGCGCCCATCGTCGCCGACGGATCGGTGCCGCCACCAGGCCCCTTCACCGCCGCGTCGTCGAGGCTCGCGACCGCGCTGCCGTCGCTGCTTACACTCGCATCGGAGATCAGCGTCGCGAGGGCGCTCGCGTCGTCGTGGTCGCCGCCATCTACGCCGGCGTCTCGTTGCCCCGCGTCTCGGGGGCCTGCGTCGTGGGGGCGCGCGTCGGGCGCGTCGTGATCGGCCGCGGCATCGCGGACCGGAGGCCCGGCATCGCGACCGGCACCGGGGGCGGGGGTCGCGGCGGCGGCGTTCTCGGCGACCGTGGGAGGCGGAGGCGCGGGGGCCGCGAGCGGCTCGTCGCTCAAGAGGTCGACTGAGATGGCGAGCTCGCCCGCGACGTCTTTGATTTCGAGGGTCGAGCTGGGGAACAGGTCCCACGGGCTCGCGCTCATGTGAACGCCAAACGACAGGAGGGTACACACGACGAGCGCCACGTTGACGGTCCGCCGCCGCCAGAAGCGCTCGGGCCCCGTCCGTTTACGATTCAACTTTCCGCCGCCGACGCCCGCGGGCGTCGCGTGTGGAGCGGTAGGTGCGCCCTCGGCGGCGCCCTCGCGAAGCGTCGAAACCTGCGTCTCGTCAGCCACGCGTCACCCTACCGAAAGCCACAGCTGGGCGACGAGCGGCCGCGACGCCCCCCTTGAATGCCACGGCAAAATGTCGAAGTTGTTCAACATTGCCGCCCGGCACGCCCTTCGCTGGAACCGGGGCGAGGCCCCGAGAAGTGGCAAGACCCGACCCCTTGACGCTACTAAGAAGCTCGCTCCCAAGAAGCCCCGGTAATCGTATGCGCAGCACTCTTCGAATCGGTTTCACCATCCCCTCGTCGCTCCTCGCGATCCTCGCGTTGGCAGGCGCACAAGCATGCAGCGAGCCGGAACCCTCGAAGGGGTCCGCGACGCCTTCGGCAAAGTCCGACGCGAGCACGCCGCGAAAGCCCGGACAGGGGTCGGCGAACGCGGCAGGCGGTCCGAGCGACGCGGGCGCATCGGCCTTCGGCATCCTCGACGGGAGCACGAGCGACGCGCCACGCATCGGCGCCATGTTTATGGAAACCGTGATCCTCAGCGACATGGAGTGGCCGGAGACCGAGCGCGAGCGCCAACGCCGCGTCGCTCGCGACGGCCGCGACGGCCGCGACGGCCGCGACAAAGGTGAAAAAGAGAAGGTCATCAGGCTCGGGTATCTACGTCAGGGATCGAGCGCGCCGGTACTGCCCGAAGCGCATGTTAAGCCGAACTGCGTCGAAGGTTGGTACGAGCTCGTCGCGGGCGGTTTCGTGTGCGGAAAATACGCCACGCTCGATTTGAACCACCCGCGCGTTCGGCTCGCCCCGCACCCGCCCGACATGACCGCCGCGCTGCCGTATCAGTACGGGTACAACCTCACCCACGGTACACCGCTCTATCGGCAGATCCCTTCCCGAAAGGATCGCGTGCGGTACGAGCCGTGGCTGTCACCGCGCCCCAAGCCGAAGCCGAGGCCCGTTCTCGAAGAGGATCCGAACGCGAACCCTTACGCCGAAGATCTCGACGCGGGCGCAGGCTCGATGATGGCGGGTCTCGCGATGGCGAGCACGCGCGACCCTCTGAGCCTCGGCATCGACGAAGACGCGGGCACGCCGTGGTACCTCCGCGAATTCGACGGCGGCAAACCACAGATCACCCTCGACGAGCTCCGCGGCGAAGGGCCCATCGCACGCCGCATGGTGCGCGGCTTCTTCGTCGCCATCGACAAAGAGATGACCGTCGGTCGGGACAAATGGTGGCGCACGACGGCAGGCAACGTTGTCCCGTTCGAACGTCTCATGGTCCACAAGCCGCCGACCACGTTCCACGGCGTGTGGCTCAAGGACGACGCGCCTGCGTGGCCCACGGTTCTCGAGCCGGGCGCCCCGTCGGATGCGATGGCGACCGCGACGAACGTCCCGCCGTCCTTCCCGGTGCTCGCGACGACGGCGCCACTGCCGCAGCCCGCGCTCGGCGTCTTTAGCGACGGCGGGACGGACTCTCTCGCCGCGCCGCCGCCGAAGAAAATCGCCAACGGCCCCGTGGCGTTCATGTGGATCTCGAAGGGGAAGCACTACGCGCTGAGCGCCGATCGCAAGCATGTGACGCCGGGCGAGCCGATGCAGTACCGCACGGCGCTACGCCTCACGGGCGACTCGGTGAAGATCGCGCCGAGCGTTTACGTCGAAGCGGAAGACGGCTCGTGGCTACGCGCGAGCGATCTCGTGACCACGAAGCCGGGCCCGATGCCGAGCGAGCTCGCACCCGGTGAAAAGTGGGTCGACGTGAACCTCACCAACCAGACGTTGGTCGCGTTCGAAGGGACGACGCCGGTCTTCGCAACGCTCGTTTCGTCCGGCAAAGAGGACAAGGAAGACCCCGAGAAGGATCACAAGACGCCCCTCGGCACCTATCGGATTTGGGCGAAGCACATCGCCGCGACGATGGACGGCGACGTCGCGAGCGACGGCCCCTACTCGATCGAAGACGTTCCGTGGATCATGTATTTCAAGGGGAGCTACGCGCTCCACGGCGCCTTCTGGCACGGCAGCTTCGGTCACGAGCGGAGCCACGGCTGCGTCAATCTGGCGCCGAGCGACGCGCGCGCGCTGTTTGGTTGGACGGAGCCGCGTCTTCCAGAAGGGTGGCACGGCGTGAAGTCGACGGAGATGAAACCCGGAACGATGGTCGTGGTGCACGAGTAGCGCGCCTTTAATGCGGTCGTCCGCGTACGCTCCTTGACGAACGATCCGCGTTCAACAAAGAGAGACCGGACAACCTCGATGGATCAGCTTTCGGCACACCTCGACCGCGGATGGGACCTTGCACAGAAGGGCGACGCTCCCGGCGCCAGCGCCTGCGCCCGTCGCGCTCTCGAAATCGATCCGCAGTCGCCTGAAGTTCACAACCTCTTGGGCTTCACCGCCGCCCTTCTAGGCGAGGCGGACGAAGCACTCGAGCACTACAGGCAAGCGATCACCCTCGACGACACGTACTTCGAGGCGATGCTCAACGCCGCCGAAGTGCTGATGTACCCGCTCGGCGCGTGGGAAGAGGCCGCCGCGATGTGCG
>JANXMC010000322.1 GCA_025354825.1 Myxococcales bacterium | reverse complement strand
GGCGCCCGGCGACGGCGGCGTCGCCGCAGACGGAGGCGACACGGCCGTCGACGCAGGCCCCGTCCTGCCGTGCCCCGTCGCCATTCGCGTGACGCTGCCGGCGGGCGAGCACCACGCCACAGTGGCGGTCACGGGCGAGTTCAACGGCTTTGCAACGCCCGGCACGGCACTTCAGGGGCCCGACGCTCAGGGCACGTACTCCGCCAACCTGACGCTCCTCCCGGGGCTCGTGGGGTACAAGTTGCTGCTCGACGGCGCGTACGCCCTCGATCCGAGCGCGCCCCTCCGCAAGTACGTCGGCGGCATCGAGAACTCCGCAGTTCGCGTGGCGGACTGCCGGTTTCCCACCGTCACCCTCGCGAGCAAGACGCGGGTCCGCCCCGCGGCAGGGCAGGGGCGCTTCACGGCCGATCTGCGCTTCACCCCCGGCGTCGGAGGGTCTCCTCTCGACACCGCGCACGCCTACGTCACCGTCCTCAGAGACGGCGTCGCAGGCCCCGCGGTAATGCTCGGGGCCACCAACGGCTCCGCGGGCGGAGGCTCCCTGAGCGTCGACCTCGGCGGCCTCGCCGATGGGAAATACACGGCGCTCGTTGCCGCGCGCGACGTCGCCGGGCTTCCCGCAAAACCGTTGCGCCTCGTCTTTTGGATCGAGCCCGAAACCTTCGATTGGCGTGACGCCGTGCTCTACATGGCCATGACGGACCGTTTCAAAGATGGCGACCCATCGAACAACGCTCCGGCCACGGTCGGCGTCGATCCGCGCGTCGACTTCAAGGGCGGCGATCTTCAGGGCGTACGGCAAGCCATCGCAAATGGCGCTCTCGACCGCCTGGGCGTTCGTGCGATTTGGCTCACGCCGTTCAATACCAACCCCGCCGGCGCCTACGCGGCGGACGACGGCACCCACCAAGTCACCGGATACCACGGCTATTGGCCTGTTCGCGCGAGGTCCGTCGAGCCTCGCATTGGCGGCGCCGACGCCCTTCACGCGCTCGTGAAAGAGGCCCACGCCCACGGCATTCGCGTGGTGCAAGACTTCGTCGTGAACCACGTTCATCAGGATCACGAATACTTCAAGGCCCACCCCGAATGGTTTCGAACGGGGTGCGTTTGTGGAACCGCAAACTGCGACTGGACCGACAAACGCCTCGAGTGCCTGTTCGCACCCTACCTTCCCGACGTGAACTGGACGAACAACGACGCGAGCGAGCAGTTCTCTGACGACGCCGTGTATTGGCTCACCGAGTACGATCTCGACGGCCTTCGAATCGACGCTGTGAAGCACGTCGAAGACGCGGCGGTTCTCAACATGACCGCGAAGATTCGCGGTGAGCTCGAAGCGGCGGGCACCCGTGTTTTTCTGACCGGCGAAACGGCCATGGGGTGGAGCGACTGCAGCATCGACTGCAACAAAGACCAATACGACACGATCAACCGCTACATGGGGCCCTTCGGCCTCGATGGGCAGTTCGATTTCGTGCTCTACCACGCGGTCCCCTACAGAACGTTCTTCTACGGCGACAAGGGGATGATTCACGCCGACTATTGGGCGAAGGCGAGCCTCTCCCAATACGTTCAGGGGTCGATCATGACGCCCTATATCGGTAGTCATGATACGCCGCGAAGTGTGACGCTCGCGACCTACCGAGGGCAAGCGGGCTTCCCACGCGACGTTCCGGATCACAAGTGGGATGGCGTCGCGACGGCGCCAACGGCCGCCGAGTCGGCAGAGGCCTATGGCCGGCAACGCACGGCGATGGCGTGGCTTCTCGGACTCCCTGGCGCGCCACTCATTTATTATGGAGACGAGTACGGCCAGTGGGGCGGGACCGATCCGAACAACCGCGAAGCGTGGCGCGGCGACGGCGCGCTCACGGCAGACGAGCAGACGACGCTCGCGTTGACCGAGAAGCTCGGTGCAGCCCGCCGCGAGCTTTTGCCCCTTCGCCGTGGCGCTTACGTCTCCGTTCTCAATACCGACGAGAACGTCCTCGTCTACGCGCGGCAGGCGGGGGCCGACGTGGCGCTCGTCGCGGTCTCGCGTCTTGCGACGCCCACGACTGTGACCGTCCCGCTGCCGTCGTCTCTCGGCATTGCCAGCGGTACCGTTTTTCGCGACCGCATCGCCGGCGGAGCGAGCGTCGTCACGAACGGATCGCTCGCCCTCACCGTCCCCGCGCGCGGCGCGCTCGTTCTCGCGCGCTAGTCGCTTTTACGCTGCACGTATCGAATCGCCTCGAGGCCTCTCATGATCCGAACGCCCGCGCGTCCCCACGCAATTTACATCGCTCTTGCGACCGCCATCGCGTTCGCGCTGCCGCTCCTCGACGCGCGCCCGGTGTCGGCACAGGTCGCCCGGTCCTGGAGCGCCCTCACAACGGGCAACGGCCACGGCTTTCAGATTTACGATTCGGACGCTCACAAGATCGTCTCGTTTCTCGAGCATCCGTACCGCTACGTGAAGCCTCGCGCGAACGACCCCAAGGCCGACGGCATCGGGCGCCGAAACCTCGCCTACGACTTCTACTTCGGAATCAAGGCCCCCGGCGGCTCGGGGTGGCTCAACGCGCCGGCTAGCGCGGGCGAGCCCGAATACGTCGACCAGACCAACATCGTCCACGCGCCCCTGCGCCTCGCGGGCATAGATGTAGATACGTATTACTTCGCCCCCTTCGGGTACGAGGGGAACGCGATGGTCGCCGTCGTGCGCGCACCCGGCGCGAGCGACGCGTACGCCCTCTTCAACTTTCACATGGGGACCGGCAGCACGGACGCGCCCGATGCCAACGGCGAAGCCTTGCGCGGCGTCGCGCCCGTTAGCGCGGGCGGCACCGCCGTGATCGAGACGGGGCCGGGGGGCGGCGCCATGGTCTACGTGCCCCTTTCCGGCGCAGACCATGCAGACTGTATGTCCGTGTTCAGCAAGGGGGTCGCGGGGCTCGATCTCGGCGACAGCACGTCCTGCGCCGGCGACGACGTCGTCCCCGCGATTCAACGAAAGCTCGGCGCCGACGGCTACATGGCCGTGGCGATTCAATACGTGGAGGATCCGGCCCAGGCCGATGCCGCCGTTCAGTCGCTGCGCAGTTGGTCGGCAGGGCGCGCCCCCGCGCAAATTTTGAGCGACGCCCGCAGCGAATGGGCGGCGTGGCGAAAGGCGCCGAGCGCAGAGGTTGCACTCTGCACGGACAACGAGGCGAAGCTGTGGCGGCAGAGCGAAGCCGTGCTTCGAATGGGCCAAATCCGCGAAGCCAATACGGACGTACGTCGAAACCGCGGAATGATGCTCGCGAGCCTCCCGCCTGGCGAGTGGCACACGGCCTGGGTGCGCGACGGGCTCTACGGCGCGGTCGCCCTGGCGCGCCTCGGACATTTTGCCGAAGCGAAGCTCGCTCTCGACTTCTTCATGAACGCCGCGCCTGTTGGCAAATTCAGATCCTACGTCAACAACGCCGATTACCGAATATCGGTCGTTCGCTACTTCGGCACAGGCGAAGAAGAGGCCGATTACTCGGGCCAAGCGTCTCCCAACGTCGAGACCGACGGCTGGGGGCTCTACCTCTGGGCGGTCCGTCAATACGTCGAGCTCTCGGGCGACACGGCGTGGCTCCTGTCGACCACGAAGGCCGGGCAAAAGGTCTACGACGTCCTTCAAAATAACGTCGCCGGCGCCCTCGAAGCCAATCTCGAATCGAGCGGGATCATGCGCGCCGACTCGTCGATTTGGGAGGTGCACGACGACGCGAAGGAGCACTTCGCCTACACCACGCTGGCCGCGATTCGCGGCTTTTGCGATATGGGGGCGATTGCCAAAAAAGCGTCGGCCGACTCGGCCAAATACCAGGCGATCTCGGCAAAAATGCGAACCGCCTTTTTCACGAGCTTCGCGGACGCCCACGGCGCCCTCGGCGGCTCCGTCGAGGGGCTCGCCACCTCGACGTACTACGACGGCGCCGTCGCCGAGGCGTTCAACTGGAGCATCCTGTCCGACGCGAAGGGCGCGACGGCCACGGCCACGCTCGACCTCTTTTCAAAGCTCCGCGTCGTCAGTGGCGGCTTCAAACGGAACAACGAATCGAAGAGCGTCTACGACGACAACGAGTGGATCTGGGTCGATCTGCGCATCGCAAATGCGCTGCGACGCGCAGGACGTGGCACCGAGGCCGACGCCATCGTGGCGCAGATTACAGAGCGCGCGGCGGCGAACTTTTTCCTCGTTCCCGAGCTGTACAACGCCGTTCCTGCGAGCGGCGTGATTGGCAAATACACCGGCGCCGTTCCCATGGTCGGTTATGGCGCAGGCGCCTATGTGATGACGATGCTCGATCGCGCGGGCATCGCCGAGCCGAACGATTGCGGCGACGGAAACAGCGCGACGCTCCCCAAGCTCCTATGCCCCGGCGGGCCGGTCGCCCCCGGTGCCGACGGCGGCGTCTTCGACGCTGGGACGGGCGCAGGCACCGATGCGGGCGCGGGCGGTCCCGGCACCCTTGTCGATGCAGGAACGCGCGACGGCGGCATCGTCCTTTCCAATCCCAGCGCCCCGTCGAGCGGCTGCACCGCCGCTCGTGCGCCAGCGTCGCGCTCGGCAGGCGTGCTGGTCGCGCTCGGCCTCGCACCGTGGCTCGTCGTCGCCAGACGGTTTGCGCGGCGGCGCGCCGCACGCGTCGTCCGCGAGCGCGCGCGCGGCGGCGACTGAGCGCTCGCCCGCTACTTCGCTTTGGGCTTAAGGGGCGATGGCCCGCGCGGCCGCGTCGGCGGATCGTCTTCCTGCTGCTGCACCGCCGCGTTCGAGCCACCCGTGGGGCGCGCGGTGGCGCGGCTCGGCGCGCGGTCGAGCATCTCCACGAGATCCGAGATGTCTTCCACTTCGACGATGGGGCCGTCGTCCGACGAGTCGAGCGGCCCGCCTGACGTGAGCGGGTGGGCGCCCACGAACGAGCTTCGCGTGACGCCGCTTTCGATCTGCCGACCGTGCTGGGCAAGCTCGCCGGCGAGGCGCTCTCGATCGGAAATCGCCGACATGAGGCGCTTGCTGAGCGTCTCGTGATCCTTTTTGAGCCGCTCCAGGGCGGACTCTTTTTGCGCGAGGTCGGCGATCGCGTCGTCGCGCTCTTGGCGAAGGGTCGTCACGAGGCGATCGGTCTCTTCACGAACGCCGCCGACAGCCTCTTCTTTCTCGACGCGGAGCTTCGCGAACGTCTCGTAGCGCTCTTGCTGCACGCGGGAGACGGCGGTGTCGCGCTCTTCGCGCGCCTTTGCGACCGACGCGTCTTTGTCCTCGCGGAGCTTCAAGAGCGCGCTCTCGTGCTTCACGCGAAGCGCCTCGAGCTCGGCGCCGTGTTTCAGCTCGATGCGTACGACCTGCGCCGAACGGTCCTCCTCGAGCCGCCCCACGTGCCGTGCGTGCTCCTCGGCGAGGAGCGCGATGCGCGCCTGCTGCTCTTTCGTGACCTTCGCCATCGCCGCGGCGTGCTCGCTCGCGATGCGTGCACGCTGCTCGGTCTCTTCGCGAAGCTTCGCCTCGAGCTCCGACGCACGCTCTCGTTCCGCCTCGAGCTCCGCCGGGTTGACGCTTGCGGCGCGCGCGCTCTCGCGACGACCGGCATCGACCGCGCGCCTGAGGGTCACGATTTCGTCTTCGGCCTCCGTAAGCTGCGCGGCGAGTGTCGTCGCGAGCTCTTCGCTCTTCTCCGCAGACTCGAGATGCTCGGCCGCGGCGCTCTCGGCGTCGGCCAAGCGCGCCTCGGCGTCGTCGGCGCGGGTCTCGGCGTCGGCGAGGCGCGCGCGCGCTTCGAGCACTCCGGCGCGATCGCTCCTGCCGTCGTCGGCTGCGGCAGAAACGCGCTCTTCGGCAACCTTCGCGCGGTGTTCGGCTTGCGAGACGCGAACGAGCATCTCGCCCATCAGATCGGCTTCGGCGCTCCGCTCTTTGCGCTCGCGATCGAGCTCGTTTTCGAGCTCTTCGACCTTGGTTATCAGCTGAAGGAGCTTCGGCGTCTGCTTCGTCCCCGCCTCGGAAACACGAGCGAGGTCGCGCGGAACATTGCCCGCCGGAGGGAACGATCGCGAGGGGGGCAGCGTGGCCGGGCCTCCGCGCGTTGCGCGCACCGAAGGCGGCCTGCCGCTGCGCACGGGCGGCGGCGGTGGCGAAGACTCCATGCGAGGATCACGCGCGGCAGCGCGTCGCGCGGGCGGTGGCCTCGTAGGTCCCTTTGTGTCGGCCATGTCCGAATATCCCAAAAGAAAGTATCGCTGAGATTTCGGCTCCCGCCTCTCGAAATGCGACGTCGAGCTAGGGAGAGCGCGCCGCCTTGGGCCATTCTCACCGCCTATGGTACGAGCGATCACGTGAACGATGTGGGCCCCGGCCTCACGGCAGCATTCACGCGAATCCCAAGTGTGATCACCCCCCGTCCTCGCATCGAAGTGACGTCCCCCCGCGCGTTTCCACGGTTTTCGGCATTCATCGCCATGTGCTGCGTGGTGTGCGCGACGCTCGTCTCCGGCTGTTGTGCGTTTGCGGCGCCCCAGTATCGAGGGCCGGTGACCGACCACTTCGACGGCCGGCGTTTCTACAACCCCGATGGGCGTGAAATCCCACTCACCTCGATCATCGGTTGGCTGACCCATCGCGATCGCGGACCTTGGTATCCGTACCGCGACCTCCCGCACGGCCCGCCGCCGCCGCGCATCGTCGCCGACGGCGCGCTTCGCGTGACCTTCATCAACCACGCGACGACACTGATTCAGCTCGACGGCGTCAACGTTCTGACCGATCCGGTCTACTCCGATCGCGTCGGCCCGGGCGGAATCGTCGGCCCCGAGAGGCACCGACCCCCGGGCATTCGCTTCGACGATCTTCCGCCCATTCACGTAGTCCTACTAAGCCACGACCACTACGATCACATGGACGTGCCTACGCTGAAGCGGCTCGTCGCAAAGCATCATCCGCGGATCTTTGCGGGGCTCGGCACCCGTGCGCTGCTCGCAAAAGAGGGCGTGCCGGGCGTGGAAGATCTCGACTGGTGGCAAGACGCACGCGTATCGAAGGCGCTGCGTGTCGTGAGCGTCCCTGCCCACCACGCGTCGATGCGAGGGCTGTGCGATCATTGCGCGACGCTCTGGAACGGCTTCGTCCTCTCGGGCGATTCGGGGAACGTGTACTTTGCAGGCGATACCGGGTGGGGCGAGCACTTCAAAGCGATCGGCGAGCGGTTCGCGCCGCTGCGGCTCGCCGTGCTGCCCATCGGGTCGGGACGCCCGCGCACCACGCTTTCTCCCAATCATATTTCGCCGGAAGAGGCCGTCTGGGCGCACCTCGCGCTTCATGCGCATACGAGCATCCCCATGCACTACGGCACGTTCGCCCAAGGCGACGACGGCGAAACCGAGCCCGTCGAAGTGCTCCATGAGACGCTCGCGAGGTTCGACGGCGTCGCCGAGCACTTTTGGGTCATCAACGAAGGGTACGGCCGCGAAGTCCCGCGGTGACGCGCTCTCCAGCGGCGCCATCAATACACAGCCGTAAGGTTTACCTTTGCCGTTCCAATGGCATAACGGGGCCACGTGCACCTTCGCCCACTTTTCGCCCAGGCCATTGGCCTCGCCTTCGCGGGGATTGCCCTGTTCGGCCCCACGGGCGGAACAGAGGCGAGCGGCCGCGCGCCGAGCTGCCCCACGGGCATGGCGCTCATCGAAGGGGGCTATTGCATCGACCGCTACGAAGGGTCGCTCGTCGAGATCGTCGGCCGCGGCGAGGCGCCGTTCTCGCCTTACGAGCCCGTCAAAGGGCACAAGGTCCGCGCCATCTCGCGCAGCGGCGTGACCCCGCAAGCGTATCTCTCGCGCAACGAGGCCGAGGCCGCCTGCGCCTTATCGAAGAAGCGCTTGTGCACGGAGACCGAATGGGTCGCCGCGTGCAAAGGCAAAAAGCCCACGCGCTTCCCCTATGGCGACGACCGCAAACCTGGATATTGCAACGACGCGGGCCGCTCCCCGCTGCAAACCTATTACGCGTCGCTCGGTGATGGGATGTTCCAATTCGAGCCGATGAACGATCCACGCTTGAATCAGCTCACTGGAACGCTCGCGCGCACGGGAAGCTTCAAGCACTGCACCAATTCGTATGGCGTTTACGACATGGTCGGCAACATCCACGAATGGGTCGACGACCCCGACGGCACGTTCCGCGGTGGGTACTATTTAGACACACATCTCAATGGCGACGGGTGCGACTACCGAACCATCGCGCACCCGGCGACCTATCACGATTATTCCACGGGCTTTCGCTGCTGCAAAAACGCGCAGTGAATCGGTTCGCGTCATTTCGTGGGGGTCACGCAATCACGGAATCACACGCACGGCGCCGATCATCGCGGGGTGGATGTCGCAGTGGAAGCCGTAGGTGCCTTCGGCCGTGAAGGTCACTTTTCCGTCGGCGCCGACGCCGTCGACCGGATTGGGGGATGTGCCGCTGCCGCCTTTGAGCGGGTGAACATTGAAGTTGCCCTTCCACGTGACCGTCTGCCCGACCTTCACGGCGAGGCATCGCTCCGCGGAGGTCGCGATAGGGAAGTCCCACGTGACGGCGCGCGCGTCGCCCGAGGCGGTGTGATCGACGAAGGCGGTACATGCATTGACCACCGCGGCGTCCGAAGCTGCGTCCACGAGGGCCGCGCCGCCGTCTTTCGCGCCCGCAGCCGCGTCGCTCGTGCCGCCTCCCGTTCCCGAATCCCGGGTAGTCGGCGACTGCCCGGTCGGCGGGTCGTCTGTGCTCGAGCATGCGGAAATAGCGGCCGTGCACACCAATGTTGCCGCGAGCCGAAGAGCGCTTTTCATAAATTCCTCCGTAGCTAGCGTACGCCGGCTCGCGCGCGATCGCGCACGCGAATGTGTCGTGCCTCCTTCGCGCTGTCGGCTACGATCCTTGGCTAGACGACATGGTATCCGCCAAGCGAGGGAGCACCGAGGTCAACGCAGCACGGGTCGCGATTCCGGCGTCCCACCGCGTTCCGAAAATCACGATCCTCTCCGGCCCGTCTGCGGGCCGCGCGGTGGCGATGACGAAGGTCATGGCGACCGTAGGCCGTCACCCCACGAACGATCTCGTCGTGAACGATCCGCGCGTGAGCGGAGTCCATCTCGAGCTGCGCCCCGCGGGCGATCGGGTTCTCGTGCGCGACGCGGGGAGTACGAACGGCACGTGGCTCGGCGCCCATCGCGTGACCGAGATCGAGCTCGGGCAAGGCGGCGAGCTCACCGTCGGCGACAGCACGCTGCGGGTCGATCTCGAAGACGCGGCGACGTCGCCCGCGACGGGCGTGCGTGAATCCTTCGGCGAGCTCGTCGGCCAGTCGCCTGCGATGGGCGAGCTCTTCGCGACCCTCGCGCGCATCGCGCCCAAGCAGCTGTCGGTGCTGCTTCAGGGTGAGACAGGCTCGGGGAAAGAAGAGGTCGCCCGCGCGATCCATTTGCACTCGCCGCGGAAGGACGGGCCCTTCATCGTCATCGACGCGACGTCGCTGCCCGAGACGCTCGTCGAGTCGCTTCTCTTCGGCCACGAGCGCGGCGCGTTCACGGGGGCCGAGGCACGCACCACGGGCCTCTTCGAAGCGGCCAACGGCGGCACTGTTTTTCTCGACGAAATCGGCGAGCTCCCCGGCCCTGTGCAGGCGAAGTTTCTCCGCGTGCTCGAGCGGCAAGAGTTCACGCGCGTGGGCGGCCACGCGACGGTGAAGGTCGACGTTCGCGTCATTGCGGCGACCCATCGCGACCTTCGCCACGAGATCGAAGCCGGCAAATTCCGCGAGGATTTGTACTACCGCATCGCGCAGGTGCGCATCGTCGTGCCGCCGCTCCGCGATCGCCTCGACGACATTCCGCTTCTCTGTCGCAAGCTCTTGGGAGTTCTCACGCGCGAAAAAGGCGAGACCATCCTCATCGCGAACGACGCCCTGGAGAACCTCGCCACGCGGCCGTGGCCGGGGAACATTCGCGAGCTTCGAAATGTGCTCGCCCGTGCCATGGCGCTCGCGTCGGGAGGCGTCGTGAAGCGCGCCGACGTCGCAGGCGAGGGGTTCGGCTTTCGCGGCTCCAAAGACGAACGTGCCGCGCTCGATCTCACAGGCAAGTTCACCGAATCGAAAGACCGCGCCATCGAGCGGTTCGAGTCGGCGTACTTGGGCGCGCTGATGCGGCGTTGCCAAGGCAACCTGTCGATGGCCTCGCGCGAGGCCGACATCGCGCGGCACCACCTGCGCGATCTGTTGAAGCGGCGCGGCCTTTACGGCATCACCTGGGACGAGACGAAAGAGGGCTAAGCGCCCCTCGGTGCTCTAGAAGCCGGGCGATCGCGCGACGGGCTTCTTCGGCGTGGGGCTCGGCGAGCGCGGCGACGCAGGCCGCTCGCGTGTCGTGCGCGCCGTTGGCGCCTTCGCGGGGAGCTCGATCGTAATAGGCGGCGTGGCCGGCGGCGGTGGCGGCGACGTGACAGGGTAGACCTCGAGGTCGCCCGCGGGGGTATCGGTGGCGGCCACGGCGCTCGGCGAGGCGGGCGCGCCTGGCCGCACGACGTGCACGGCGACGGAGCTGCCTTCCGTTGTCGCCGGAGCAGGCGTTGCGCTCGAAGGGCTCGCGGCGGGCTCGTCGACGGGCAGCGTCGGCCTCGCGCTCGCGGCGGCCTGGCGGTTCACCGTCGCGAGGCCCGCCAGGATCAGCGCGGCGGCGATGGCGGCGCCGACCGCGCCCCACGTAACCAGCGCACGCCGCTCACGTCGTGCCGTGTTGTTCGGCGTGTCTTGCGTGTGCGTCGTCGCGGCGCCCGTGAGCGCGCGGTTGCCGAGGCCGGCGTTCGAGCCCGCGCGAAGCTCGTCGTCGTCGGGGGCGAGCGGCGGCTTTTGAAGCGTGACGTTCACGTCGCGCGACTGCGTGTCGCCGAGGGCACTCGCGAGGGCCGTCGCGAGCTCGCGTGCGCTGCCGTGACGCTCGTAGGGGCGCTTCGCCAGGGCCCGTGAAATCTCGACCCATACGCGCGGCTCGATGCGGTCGTCGGGGTCGACTGTCTTCTCGAGGACAGCGGCCAATGCAGCGGCTGGCGTCGTCTCCTGGAACGGCCCCGCGCCCGTGATGAGCTCGTAAAGTAAGATGCCGATGGAGAAGAGATCGCTCGTTCCGTTGAAGTCGCGCGCGCCGCGAATCAGCTCGGGCGCCATGTACGACGGCGTCCCGAGCACTTCGCCTTCCATCGTCTGGAACTCGCCGCCGAGATGCTTCGCGATGCCGAAGTCGACGAGCTTGGGGATGACGTGACCGTCGGAGTCGACGGCGAGGAAGACGTTCCCCGGCGTGACGTCGCGATGCACGACACCCGCGTCGTGGGCGTGCTGCAGCGCCGATAAAATGGGCAGAACGATCGACACCGCCTCGCGGGTCGTCAGCGGCCCGACGCGCGCGCAGTAGGTGTCGAGGTTCTCGCCGCGGAGCAGCTCCATGACGAGAACCATCGAGCCCGCGTCTTCGACGAGATCGAAGATCTGCACGATGTGACGATGGGACAGCAGTCCGCCGAGGCGCGCCTCGCGGCGAAACCGACCTAGCGTGTCCTCGCGGATCTGCACACCCGCATTGAGCGCTTTGAGCGCCACCTGCGCGCCCGTCGCCTCGTTTCGCGCGAGCCAAACTTCGCCCATGCCTCCGCGACCAAGCCGACGAACGAGTCGGTACTTGTCACCGATCTTCACGTTGGGCGCGAGAACGAGCGCCGCCGTTTTGGAGGAGTCGGGGATCACCTTGGGCCATGATTCTTGCCATGTCGCGGCGCCTTTCGCGAGCATCCGTAGGGCCTCTCCCCCGAAGACCCGGGGTCGCTGTGCGCCGATGTCGTCCCTCACACAGTTCAGACGCGTCGCGGCGCACTCCGATGGGGAGGGCGGGCTCAGTCGGCGGCGAGACCGAACCGGACGCTCTCGATGAGCGCCGAGGGGATGGCGAGGGATGCCGGCAGCGGTGTGCGCGCGGCGCGGGCTCGCGCGCGAGCGCCGGCGTGCATCGAGGTCGCGCGGTCGACGCGGTCGATGTACGCGCTGAGGCGAGGACGTGCGGCGATCTCGGTTCGCTGCCACGGCGTGAGGTCGGTTCGAAGCGCGTGGAGCTGCGCGAAGATCGCAATGTCGGCGACCGAGATCTCGTCGGAGACCCAGAACTCCCCCGCGTGCACCCCCGCGCGCGTGGGCTTCGGTGGCGAACGGGAGACAGTGTGACGGAGCCGAATGTCAGCCTTATGTCAGGTATTGGCGGGCAAAAAAAACGCCGCCGAATCGCGCGGGGGAGGCGCGTTTCGAGCGGCGTTTTCGCCGGCTGCCCCGTGCGAGCTAGGTCGCGGGCAACTCGTGGGCAGCCCGAAGGAGTCGCTCCTGGAGGAGCGTCTCGACGGCGTCGGTGGAGAATGGCTTTTCGAGGCGCGGGTTGGTCACCCGTTTCAAGAACTCGGAGGCGCGCGCGGTGAAGGCGCCGCCCGTCATGAAGACGAGGCGCTCGACCATTTCCGGACGCTCGGCAACGAGGCGCGCATGGATATCCATACCGGTTACCTGGGGCATCATGAGATCGCAGAGCACCAGATCGAACGTCGCGTCGCTGAGCAGAAGCTCGAGAGCCTCACGCCCCGTCGTCACCGCCGTCACGTCGTGCTGCTCGGACAGCAGCAGCTTGAGCGTGCGCGCGAGGGCGGGCTCGTCGTCGACGAGAAGCAGCTTCGCGCGAGGTGGCGTTTGCACCTCGTGTGGGGCGCCATCGACGGCGGGTGCCCCAAGCGTTGTCGCATTGGCGTTCGCATTCGGAGCGTCGCGCGCCGCATCCGTCTTCATTGCCTCGTACCCCCCGAGGCTCATGGTAGCCGCTCGCGGCTCCGTTGGCAGCGTGACCCGAAACTTCGTCCCATGGCCGATTTCGCTCTCCACTTTGATCTCTCCCCCCACTTGCGAAACGATGCTGTGGCAAATCGACAGGCCGAGGCCCGTTCCCACGCCGACCGGTTTGGTCGTGAAGAATGGGTCGAAGATACGTCCGAGAACCCCCGCGGGGATACCCCTGCCGTTGTCTTCGATGTCGACCGCAACAATTGATTGCGGCGCGTCTGTGGTCGCGCGGACCACGATGCGGTTGCGTTCCGTATCGCCTTCTTCGAACGACTGCGCGGCATTCAGCAGCAAATTGACGAAAACCTGTTCTAAGCGGCGATTCGCGCGTACTGCCGGGAGCTCGCCGCATTCGATCACGAGCGTCGCCTTGTGACGAATCTGGTGGGAGGCTACGCGATCGGCGGCTTCGAGCACCGCGCGCACGTCGACAGGTCCAGGCTGCTCGTCGGCCCGCGCAAACGTGCGGAGGTCGCGAAGCACGGCGCCCATTCTGTCGGTCCCGTGGCGGAGATCCGTGAGAAGCGCGCGCGCTTCGTGGAGGCGTGAGGCGTCGGGAACGGGCGACTCGACGAGCCGTTCGAGGAGGTCGATGGTGAGCCTCGTGAAGGTGAGCGGGTTGTTGATCTCGTGCGCCACGCCCGCGGCGAGCGTACCGAGAGCGCGGAGCCTGTCGGACTGCGCGAGCTGCGCTTCGAGCTCCCGCCGCTCGGTCACGTCGCGCGCGAAGGCGAGAATGGCGGGCGCGCCCTCGTACTCGATGGCGAGGGAGGTGAGCTCGACGCTCACGCGCGTGCCGTCGACTATCGCCGCCGCGCGCGCCCACCGGCCGCACGGGTTCGGAGACGGGCCGCAAGAATCGCCGGCACGCGCTCGTCGACCGTAGGCACGAGCGCGTTACCGGTGCACGTATTCACGCCAAGCCCCAATCCCCCATTAACACCGAAATGAACATTACCCCAAATGGGCATTTGGGGGAAAGGCGAGCATCGTGGCCGAGACCGCGCGAGGCGTTCGCGGACGTTCGGCGCCGCGGGCGAGCTCGACGCCGTGCTCCTTGCCGCCGTCGGCGTCTGCGACGACGTCCGGCACCGAAGCCGCGCGCCTTCCGGGCGGGGCGCGCGTGCCGACCGACGCGGTCATCGCCCTCGTGCGGGCGCGCGAGACCGACGCGAAGGCGCCGGCGCGCCCGATCTTCTCCGTCGTCGACGCAAGCGAGGTTGCATCAAGCGACGCGCCGTCTGCGTGCCGCGCCCTCGACAGTCATGCGTCTCCCCGCCCACGGCGCCTCTCGCCGTCCCGCGGGCGCCATGGCGTGTGCTCACCGCGCGCTGCCCGGCGCGCTCCGCTCACCTGCGACGCCGTTCGCCCGCGACCATCCGCTGCGGAGGGGAGAAAGGGCCTACCGGTCGCTGTGTCGCGTTTCCGCCGTCGCGATTGCTCGCGTTCTTCAGCTAGCGGCGATCCCCTAGCGACCCCAAACATTCAGTTTGGGGCTATATCTACTTTGGGGGATTCAATGGTTCCCCCAATTGCACGTTCGCACTACCCCCCCTCGACGATGGTCCCTACGGGCCACTGCTCGGTGTAATGCAGTCGCAGGGTCTGCGCGCACTCGTCCGCGGGCCATCGACCGCGGCACTGCTTCCATCGAGATCGCATCCGCTAAGCGGGCGCGACTAGCCGACCGAAGCCGTGCCTGCCGCTCTTGGTCGGACGCTCGCCCACGCGGCGAACGGCTGTACGCTCGGTTGGCTTCGCGATGCTGCGCCCGCAGCCAGCCTTCACCGACGCGCAGAGGCCATCTCGTAGTGAGCGCGTCGGAAAACTCGCCCACCGTGGATCCCGCTTTCTGCGTCGTTATCGCCGTGACGCGGACGACGAACTCGACCGATCACGAGCGTGGATGTTCATCAGAATTCCGCGGGTCGGAGACGGCCGGCGACACCCCAGAAGACCTGGCACCGCGTCCCGCGTTCACGAATCGGGACGTTCCGCGGTCGCGGAGATGAACGGCGTGAATCACCCGAGCCTTCCGCGAGCATAACCACATTCGGGGGAACATCTGCTTTGGGGGAACGCGTGATTTGGGGGAAGACGTGCTTGGGGGGGGGTTACAGCAGTCCGACCGCAGCGTTCTTCGTGAACGCTTCCGCATGGCGGACGTAGCCGCGGGCGGTGCGCTCGGACCGGTGGTTCGTCTGCTTCATGATGGAGTCCATCGTGCAGCCTTTGGCGTGCGCGGTCGTGACGAAGCCCGAGCGGAGCGAATGGCCCGCGATGCGCGCCGGGTCGAGGCCCGCGCGCTCGCCAACGCTCTTCACGATCAACGCGACAGAGCCCCCCCAGAGGGCGCGGGGTTTGAGGCTGCCGTTCAAGAGGCCGCGGAATAGCGGGCCACGGCTGATGCCCGAAATCGCGATCCAGTCGTCGTACGCGCGGAGGGGACATACGTCGCGCAGCGACGCTTCGCAGATGACCTTCACGTCGCCTTTGCCGTCCTCGTCCGTCTTGCTCTTGCGGACGGTGACCACGATGCCGGCGGGTGAGCGGCGCAGATCCTCCATTCGAATGGCGACGAGCTCGGCGCGGCGGAACGCACCGGTCCATCCCCAGGTAAGAAGGGCGCGGTCGCGTCGGCCGGCGAGATCGTCGCCGAGGAGCTGCATCATGGCGACGAGGTCGGCGTCGGAGAGGGGATCCTTCTGGACGCGTGGGGCGACGCTGAGCCGATGCCGAAGGCCCTTCATGATTTTGATGGTGATAGGGGAGGGATGGGGAGCGTCGAAGCCGTGGCGGTGGTGGGCGTCGGCGATGGCAGCGAGCGTGCGTTCGATGGTGGGAACGAGACGCCCGCGGCTTTCGAGCACGCCGAGGTAGACGCCGACGGTTTCAGGCTCGGCGGGGAGGGGCGAGAGCCCCTTCTCGCGGCACCATGCGCTGAACGCGCTGAACGCCGAGAGGTACGAGCGTCGCGTGCTCGTGGCCTGCGCTTCGTCGGCGATGGCTTGGGCGTAGTCGACGAGGTCGACGAGCTCGCCGTCGCGCGCGAGCGCCTCGGCGAAGGGCAGGGGGGCCTTGGCGAGCAACGCATTCATAACGGCGTCCGATCATCCATCGGCGAATACGGTCCGTCAATCCATGCGGAGCTGATGGTTCGGTCGCGAAGAGAGCTGCACGTCGACCCAATGCTCTCAGGTGCGACCGTCAAAGAGGGCGCCGAACTGGTCACGGTCCCGGTTTGCGCAGTTCGTCCCGCAGCACTTGAAGCCGGCCGCGGTGACCAAGCCCAAGGACAACAGGTTTGCCGTTCCGAAGCGCAATAGCGCCATAGCGGCGACGCGGTTGCATACCGCGATACAGCGATGCCGAGAGTAAGCTCAGCCTCCGTGAACAGCTTTCTGAAAATATTTGGCGTCCTTCTTTGGAACGTGTGCTTCGGATGGTGGGACGCGCTGAGCCGCCTTCGACGCATAGTTGTCGCACTCATTTGCCGCAGGACGAAGAGGCCGCCGGGGCCGTGCGTGCCCATCGATCGACAGGAGTTCATCCGCCCCGATCCGCTTCTCTATGCGCAATACTATTTGATGGGTCAGGGGCTCGCGGTGACGTGGGACAACCCCGACATCGCCATCTGCCGATGGGTAATCCCATCGGTGCGAGCCAGGCAGATGTTGAGAAGAGCGTGCCGTACGGCACCCTCGTCAGCGAGCGGCCCGGAACCCATGCAGCGGGGCTGCCGTTCACCGGGCAGACCGCGGTGGACCCCATCTCACTAAAAACGTCGGCGGTTCTGCACGCGGAGTTTGAGGGCGGGGGGACGCAGGACGCCTCCGATGCAGCGGCCGTGGCGCTCTTCATGGCGTTCGCCGGCCTCATCATTTGCGTGGCGGTGCCGCCGCCGTGGGGTGCGATCATCGGCGCCGTTCTCGCTTTCCTCGCGTTCCTCGCTCAGCTTCTCGGCGCGCTGCTTGGCCGCGGGGACAAGGGCTCGGTCGGGGACGTCGCGCCGGAATTGGGTGCGCTCCATCCGCGAGATCCTGGCGGAACGACGTTTGACGTCCTCGGCGTGTTCGGACGATGGGTCTACGACGCCGGTCACAACAACGAAGGAGTGGGGTGGAACGAGATCCACGCGGTGAAAGCCTGCTACCGAGCGGGCACGTGGAACGGCGACGGCGATTGGCCGCCGTTCGCCGACGCCTATGCCGACCGCTTCCCCGACGCGTACACAGGCGCGACGTCCCAGGCCACGCGCGACGCGCAAGACGCGCCAGAGAATCAGTGGACGATTCATCCGCGCATCGACGGGTGCGCGAGCCCGCCGCCGCCGCCGGTGATCAAATGAACACGCGCAGCACACGAGGGTTACGTCATGCGTACGTCGTGGTGGCTGTCGCCGCGCTGCTCGGCGTGGTCGGACCGGCGAACGTGGGGTGCTCCCTCGATGAATGCAGCGACGGGGAGAGCCGCTGCGAGGGCGACGTCATGCTTCTGAGCTGCGGGGTGGTCGGCAACGACATCTCGGGAAAGCGCTCGTTTCACCAGCGGCTCCCGTGCAAAGCGGGCACTCACTGCATTGGAACGACCAAGGGCGGCACGGGCTATGCGGTGTGCAGCGCGACGACGGCGCCCGATGCCCGCTGCGCGGGAGGGAGCGACGCGCGCTGCGCCCAGAACAACCTCCTCCAGTGCGACATGGGCTTCAGTGACGGAGGGAGCCCTTGCGATGCCGTTTGCGTGCAGCCGCAAGCCGGGAGCGGGTTCTGCGCCGTGTCGAAGGATCCGAACACGTCCTGCCGGCTCGACGCGAGCCCGCACCCGACCTTTTGCGAAGCGGATCGGGTCGCAAGGTGCAATGAGTCGGGCTACGTCTTGAAGGTCGAGGGCTGCCCGAGCGAGTCGCCGAATTGCGTCGAGGACAAGCCGGGACGAGCGGTCTGCGCAGTCGCGCGTGATCCCGATCCGCGATGCGCGAGCACGCCTCGCTCGTCGTGGTGCGAAGGAAGCACCCTCTTCGTATGCTCGGAGACCGGCTATGTGACGGCGCAGCGATGTAGTGGGGATACGCCTGACTGCGTGGTGCAGGTCGTTACGGTCGACAAGGGAAACTTCACGGTTCCGGCATGCGGCGTTGCGCCCTGATGAAGACCCGATGACGACAATCCCCATTCGCACAAAGTGTGTATTTGGGGGAGGGGATGGTTTGGGGGGGACATCTCCGAGGTCCTGCGTCACAACTTGAAGGCCTTGAGCCGGCGCCCGACACGTAGCGAATAGCCGCGCTCATTCGCCACCGCCGCCGCCATCGACGTCCGGGGAGGGGGGTGCGAGCTCGATTGAGTTCATGAGTCGCGCCATAGCGGCCTCGAGCAGCGTCGAGTGGGTCATCGGAAAGGCGCTCTGCGCCTCTTCCTGAAACCAACACGCGACCTCCACGCCGACGTCGGTGAGGACGCATGCACCGCGTGCATCAACCGTGACGAGGCCGATGCGTTCGAGGTCGCGGAGGAGCGTCTCTTGAAGCCACTCCGCAGGGCGGCCACCCTTGAGCATCAAGGTCGTGATGGTGCGGGACTGGGTGCGGTTGCGAGCGCGCTGCGCCATGGCGAAGAGCGCGGCGACAATTCTCGCCGCGTCGCGCGATAGGGCTCCTCGGTCCGCAGGACTCATCGCACCGGCTTCGCGAGGCTCGTCTCGGAGGTCCCACGCGCGTTCTCCGCGCCGCGCGTTCCGGGGGTCTGCGCACGACGTCGCATGGTTCGTCTTTCAATCATTGTCTTTTATTTTGGCGAGCGCGACGCCCACGGCCGCGCAGAACCTGCGGAGCTCGGCGGCAACCTCGGCGACCCAGGGCCGCGGCGCCGGTCTGGACGCCTCGCGCTCGAACGTCTCGGCGAGGGCGGCGTGCTCTTGGCAGAAAGCTTCCATGAGGAGGCGGCGCTCGGCTTGGGAGCCCGACTGATGGAAGTTCTCGAGATGGCGCTCGATGCGCGCGAGGATCCGCGCTTGCTCGAGGTCGACGACGGCGAATGGTCGGCTCTTAATTTAGCCGAAGCGGGTGGTCGGTCCAGCGACCCATGTCCGCCGGTGGGTGCACGCGCTGCTTGCGCGCGCGTTCCCAATGCGTTGGTCGCAACTTCATTTGCGATCCGAGCACGAGTGCCAACTACGCGAAGTGCGGTAAACGGCGTTCGGAATTCGCGACGGGGACCGTGCGCCACACGAAACGTGTCGGCGCCGTCCGTCGCGAAGCGCGTAGACGGAGGCGCGGCGCAGTCCATTGCGGCGCTCGTTCTCGCTCGGAGCTCTATTACTCCCAAGGCGCGAGAAGCTCGAGCTCGCACACCTTGAAGGGCAGTCTTCGGCTAAACGCGACCCTCATCCCCCACGAGATTCACTCTGAAGTCGTGCAACTTGCCAAAGCGCAGAGAGGCCGTCGGGAGTGCCGGGCCAGTGTCTTTGTACCGCGTCCGGGCCGGCACGACGAACGACCGAGCGGAGCACGAGGCACACGATGATCGCGTCGTCCGCGTACCCGATCACGGGAATGAAGTCGGGGATGAGGTCGAAGGGCATCGCCAGATACGCGAAGAGCAGCCAGAGGCGCACGCGCACGTCACGCGGCAAGGTGGGATCGGTCGCGAGTCGCTTCAAGAGGCGAAGCGTATCGGGCAGCAGCCGCATGGCCTCGCGGAGCAGTGATCCTTTTGGGCGCGCGACGAGCAGAAAAGCGACCAGGATGATCCAGGTAGAGAGGAGCCCGACAGCGATGCCGAGAAGCGTGGGCCAAACGTGCAGCATGTGCTCTCCGTCACTCGAGCTTAGCGAGGCCATCCGGCCCGTTGAGCACCCTGGGGAGGCCGTAGCCGGTCGTCAGATTGGTCGACGCCCTGGGCGCGCTACGGTGCGATCGTCAGTTCGGGCTGCGCCACCGCGGGTTGCGCAGAGGCAGTGTACGGGTTGGGCACGGGACGCTGGTAGCTCGTGATGCCCACGCGACCAGTCGTGTAAACGCGCGCGAGCGTAAAGCCGTAGTAGGCAGGCGACCACGCGGTCTCGAGCTGGCTGCCGCCGTTGCCGGCGATGATCTGGTAGACGTCGTGCGAGCCCGAGCCAGGGAGCTTCCTTGCATCCCATTGGTGTGCGTGCGCGCAAAGGTATCCGCGCACTTTCCCGGTGGAGAGCAGAAGGGTTTCGAGGCTCGTCGTGAATGCGGAGTTGATCGCGTCGTCGGCCGCCGGACTCGGGACCGGCGATACGATCGGCTTGTGACCGAGCACGAAAATGTGGCGAATGGCAGGCTTCGCCTGCGCCGCGGCGAGGTCCGCCTGGAGCCAGTGCAGCGCGACCCACCCAATTTGCGTCGAACCCGTGGCGTTGTCCGCCGTCGACGTCCACGTGTCCGTGTTGAGCACGACGTAGTGAACGTCGCCATCGTCGAACGAGTACGTGAGCTTGCTCTGATCATCCATGAGCGCGTCGCTGTTCGGCGCGCCCGTCGTCGGCCCGTTTCCGGCGAATGTGTCGAAGCCCTTGGCCGTCAGCCACGGCGTCCAGATGGCGTCGGCGCCGGTGTTCTGGAGCTCGACCTTCGCGCCGCCGCCCGCCGGGGCCACCTTCGCGAGCATCTCGTGGTTACCGACGAGCGGGATGAGCTTCGACTTGGTGGCGATGCCCGAAGGATCGGTCGCGTGGGCTTGCGCCCAGCCGTCGAGCTGCCCCTTCATTAGCGTCGTGTCGGTGTTCAAGCCGAGCACGAGATCACCTGTGAAGAAGAAAAACTTCGGGGAAGTCGCGAGCGCGGCGACGTCGGAAAACGTCTGGTGAAGCTGTGCGGTGTTCGCGGAGCTGGGGTTCGTCTGCGAGCTCCAATCGACCTTCTGGAGGCGATTGCATCCGACGAAGGCGAACGAAACATCCAGGGCCTCGCCCCCTGCGTCCTCGCCCTTCCCAGAATCGACCGTGCGACCCGCGTCGTTCGATCCGCCGGCGTCCACCCCTGTCGACAAGGCGGCATCGTCAGCGGCCGCTGCGCCGTCTTTCGGGGGATGAGGCGCGGTCGCATCTAATGTCGGCGACGCCGACGCATCGGTCTCGTTCGCGGGCGTGTTGTCGCTCGACGAACACCCGCACATCGGAAGGAGGGTCAGGAAGCCAATGGCCAGAGACGTCCGCGAGCTGAACATCGGGGCGTTCTACGATGCCGCTCTGGGTCGTCAAACAAGAAAGGGCGCGGGCGAACGTCCATGGCGGAGCGGAAGCGCTGCGGTGACGGTGGCTAGCTCCTCGCCTCGATCCACGCATGGCGTCCTTCTTTGACGCCGTAGAACACGATCACAAGGCCGGCGGCGGGATCCGCCCACCACCATCCAAACGTCGCGTTCAGCAGGACGCCCACGAGGACGGAGCCTGTGAGGTACGCGTCGACCATGGTGACGCGCGCCTCCGCCCGAAGCACGGCGTTCCCTAGCTTCGCGCCGACGCGATCTTTCCCGACGGAGAGGGCAACCATCGCGACAAGGGTCAGCGCGAGCCAGACGAGCGCGGGGGGCGACGCGGAAGGATGGAGGCCGAGAAGCAGCGACCGCATCGATTGCACGAGCACGTAGACGGCGAGCAGGCCAAACGAGACCGCGATGGCGCGGAGGGCAGGGCGCTCGCGCCCCTTGTTCACTCCCTTCAATTGCCAGATAACGATCGTCGACGCGCCGATTTCCACCAGCGAATCGAGACCGAAGCCGGCGAGGGCGACGGAATGTGCGGCGGCCGCGGTCGCGAGGATCACGACGGAGCCGACGACGTTCCATCCAAGGGTCGCGTACTCGAGCAAAAGCCCTTGGCGAAGAAGTCGCTCGGCGTCCGGCATAGCGCGAGTGAAACACGGGGCCTTGCGTGCTTCGCGGAAAACTGGCGACGGGGCGCATCACAGAGCGGTGTCGCCGTCGCTCCCGTGAATGCGACAAGGTTCTCGGGACCGTGGCGGGCTCGCCTGCCCGTAAGTGCGTCGGGTGCACGTGGGGTGGCACGCATCGACGAATGCCAACTTTGCGAAGTGAGGTAAGCGTCTTTCTTGGCAGTCGCGACGAGGCGCGCCAGGAACACGAAATGCTTGGCGCCGTCCATCGAAAAGCCCGCGCACACGGGCGCCGCCGCCTAGTTCAGCGCGCCATGCGTCACGGGGTCCATCTTCCCGCAAGCGCGCGAAGTCGGAGTGGCGACGCTAGGTTTGATTCGTCGTCCGAAGTGTCGGCGAGGGTCGCAACGGGGCCGCCCTGCTGCCCTGAGCGGGTTGCCTCGATACCATGGGGGGGTATATGCACGGGCGATGCACACCGTCCGTGAGAAGCAGAAGCTGGTCAGCCGAGTGCGGCGGATTAAAGGCCAGCTCGAGGCAGTGGAAAGGGCACTGCTTGAAGAGAAAGGCTGCTTCAACACGCTTACGACGCTGGCGGCTGCACGGGGCGCCCTCAATGGGTTAGTGGCGGAGATCGTGGAGGACCACATCCGCGAGCACGTCCTTGGCTCCGAGGTGAAGCCAATGTCGAAGCAAGGTCGTGCCGCCGAAGAGCTGATTGAGATCGTGCGCGCCTACATGAAGTGAGCCGCGCGCGAGGGTCGCCTTCACGGCTTTGCGAGATCCATGCTGAGGAAAAGAAGGAACACGCAATGATGACGACGACGTTGAACGCTCAGGCCAAGCGTCTGCCCATCCGTGAGGCGTGGGAGAAACACGGAGAGGCCGTGACTACCGCGCTGTGCGCGGCTTTCGTCATCGCGGGGTGGTTTGCCTCGCGCGCTGGCTCTGGCGCTGCGCCGACGACCCTTCTGTTCCTCGCAGGCTACGTCCTGGGCGGCTACCGACAGGCGATCGAAGGCACCCTGACCCTTCTGCGCGAGCGCGAGCTCGACGTGGACCTGCTGATGGTTGTCGCTGCGATTGGCGCGGCACTCATCGGCTATTGGTTCGACGGAGCGCTGCTCATTTTCATCTTTGCGTTCAGCGGGACGCTCGAGGGGTATGCGAGCGCGCGCACGAAGCGGGACATCGAAGCGTTGATGGCGCTGCACCCCGAAGATGCTCTCGTCGTTCGCGGCGAGCAGGAGCTTCGCGTGCCGGCAGCGACCCTCGCGGTGGGGGAGATCGTGATCGTCAAGCCGGGGGAGCGCATCGCCGCCGACGGTCGCTTGGTCGAGGGAGCGTCGGCCGTGAACCAGGCGGCGATCACGGGCGAGTCGATGGCGGTCGACAAGGGCCTAGGCGACGAGGTGTTCGCCGGGACGATTAACGGCCATGGCGCGCTGCGCGTCGAGGTTACGCGGCCCGCCGCCGATACAGTCCTCGCGAGGATGATTCACCTCGTTCAGGAGGCGCAGGAGCGTCGTCCACCTGCCCAACTCTTCATCGAACGTTTCGAACGCCACTACGCGAAGGCGGTCGTGTTGGGGGCGCTCGTGCTCTTCGCGCTGCCCACGTTCACGCAGTGGTGGACGGTTCGCGAAGCGCTGTACCGTTCGATGATCTTCCTCGTCGTCGCTTCCCCATGTGCGCTTGCGGCGGCCATGATGCCGTCGCTTCTCTCGGCGCTGTCGAATGGGGCGCGCAACGGCATTCTGTTCAAGGGCAGCACGTTCATCGAAAGCCTGGGCCGGGTCCGGGTCGTGGCATTCGACAAGACGGGAACGCTTACGTTAGGCCTCCCCACGGTGACCGACGTGCTTGCGTTCGATGGTACGGTCGAAACGGTTCTTGCGGCTGCCGCAAGTGTCGAGAGCATGTCCGAGCACTCCGTCGCGCGAGCGATCGCGAGTGACGCGCGACGGCGAGAGCTTGCGACTCTGCCGGTGACCAACATGCAGGCGGTCCCCGGAGTGGGCGCGCACGCGGAGATTGCGGGACGCCGCTGGTCGATCGGAAAATCCACTCTCTTCGCACCCCTGACCCCGGAGGCTCGCGGTCGACAGCTCGCGCTGGAGGCCGAGGGAAAAACGGTGGTGTTCGTCGGCGATGGCGAAGTGCGAGGCCTGATTGCTTTGCGCGACACCGTTCGTCCGCGCGCACGCGAGGCGGTACGAGCGTTACGAGCGCTGGGTGTCGAGCACGTCGTGCTCCTCACGGGCGACACGCAGGAAACAGCGGACGCCATCGGGCGCGAAGTTGGCATTCGGGAGGTTCACGCGGGGCTACTTCCCGCGGACAAGGTGCGCGTTG
>JANXMC010000267.1 GCA_025354825.1 Myxococcales bacterium | reverse complement strand
GTCGCACCGTGCTCCGCGCTAGCGTCGGGAGCTTCGACGACGGATGACCGGGACGGCGCGCACGACCGCAGCGGGGACGAAGCCCGGGCTCACGGTTCGCTGCGAATAGAAGGCTCCAGGCGTTGGGTAGCCGAGCACCTGGTGGGACACCGTTCGTTGTAGACCTCGAAGTAACGGCCGCGGCTTTGCCGCGCTCCGAGCGCGTCGTCATGGGCGTGCCGGTACAGCGCCTCGTACTTGACTGAGCGCTACAGCCGCTCGACGAAGATGTTGGCGAGGCAGGGTCCCTTGCGGTCCATGCTCACGGCGATGCCGCGGTCCCCGAGGACGTTCGTGACGCTTCCGCCGTGAAACGCGCGCCCTGGTCGGCGTTCGTCGACCGACCGTGACCGACGGCAGGCGCCAACGGAGCGCCGCCGCGCCTCGCGAGAGCATGAGTGGGGGCGAAAGGCGATAAGCCTGAAGACGCCTATCATCGTTAGGATCGTCGCCTCGGGCTTGAAGCCTCGCCGCGACGAGGTGTTCGGCTACGACAGATCGACGCGCATCGAACAGTAGTTCCTCAGGGCGCTCGATCCCATTCGTCGCGGATGGGCTCTACGCCCGCCGTGCAGCGTCTCGAGAGCGCCGTGGCGGGTGAGCGATGTTCAGCGCGCGGCGAGCAGGTCGCGCATGCGGGTTGGCGCGTGACCGATGAGTTGTTCGAGCGTCGGATCGACGGTTTTGAACTCACTGTCGCGGCTAGCTCGGTAGAGGCCCAGCGCGATCTCGCCCACGTGCGGCGGCAACCCGCGTGCGCACACGCGCTTCATGAATTCGTCGTCCCCAATCACCTCACGGCGCATCGGCGTGCCAGCAAGCTTGGACGCGATCGCCACGATGTCGGTGAGGTCCAGCGCCTCTGAGCCTGTGAGCGGTGGTGTCGGGCCTTCGAAGCGCCCCTCGTCCACCAGCACGGCTGCGGCGGCCTCGGCGAGATCTACGTGTGCGGTCCACGAGACCTTTCCGTCCGCGGGCGCCTCGAGGAGGCCCGTCTTCCAAGCATCACCCAGTAACTGGATTCCGCTCGCTGCATAGAAGCCGTTCCGCAGGGATGTCCACTTCATGCCGGAGGTCCTCAACATCGCCTCCGTCGCGAGGTGATCGAGCATCGGCGAGAATCTCGAGCCGGCGGCCGCGCCCATGTGGCTCGTGTAGAGGACGCGGCGCGCACCGGCCGCGCGCGCCGCGTTGATCGCCGCGCGGTGCTGCGCGAGCGAGTCGCCGCCGTAGGCGCGGGCGTTCGACGACACGATCAGCACCTGAGTCGCGCCCTCGAACGCGGACACGAGTGTCGACGGCTCCGCGAAGTCGCCTTTCCGGACGCGGACTCCGAGCGCCTCCAGCGCCGACGCCTTTCCGACGTCCCGAACGCTCGTTCCGACCTGACTGGCGGGGACGCTACGAACGAGGCTCTCGACGATGCGATGCCCCAGCTGACCCGTGGCTCCCGTGACGATGATCATGCTGCCTCCGCGACGAACGTTATCGTCGATATCTGTTTAGCAGTATCAATGATGCTGGGTCGTCAGCTAACGTTCCGGTGGTACCGTTGATATCGATGGCGGAGCGACCAAGAGACGCGGGCGAGCGGATCGTGCGTGCGGCGGCCGAGCTCCTTACGAAGGGCGGGCGCGACGCGGTGTCGACGCGAGCCGTCAGCGCGGCGGCCGGGGTCCAGCCGCCGGCGATTTATAGGCAGTTCGGTGACATGCAGGGGCTCCTCGAGGCGGCCGCACGCCATGTCCTCGCTCGGTACGTCCGGCAGAAGGCGACGCGTTCGCCTGGCGCCGATCCGCTGGAGGACCTCCGGCGCGGCTGGGATCTGCACGTAAGCTTCGGACTGGCGCATCCCGCCTCCTACACGCTTATGTACGGCAGCGCCGCGATTCACGAAGATGCCGCCGCGCAGGAGGGGCTCGCCGCACTCCAGGCGCTCCTCGCGCACGTCGCGGCAACGGGGAGGCTACGCGTGAGCGTTGAGCACGCCGCGCACATGATGCACGCGGGCGCCATGGGGGTGACGTGCTCTCTCATCGCTACGCCGACGGCTACACGCGACATGCGCGTATCGGAGGCGATGCGCGAGGCGGTCATCGCCGCGATCACCATCCGGGTAAAATCACGCGAAAAAGGCAAGAGCGTGTCCCGCGAAACGCCGGTCGCAGCTCGGGCCGTGGCCCTGCGCGCCGCGCTCGGCGACGTTGAAGCTGCGATGTCTGCGGGCGAACGACTGCTCCTGGGCGAGTGGCTCGACCGAATCGCGAACGCCAAGCCTTAGATAGATCCAGTCGGCCGTGTTTCCCGCCGAGCGAACTTTCTCGAACACGCGGCTCCATCAGGCGTGGCCTATTTCGCCATTACGATCAAGTTCCACTCCGTGCCAAGCCCGGAGCGCTTCTCTTCCTTCAAAGGCTTTTGCGCGCCATTGCGCCGCTCGTGCGCGGCAGTCGCAACCCCGTCCATTGAGCGACTCTCATAAGCGACTATCGACAGGCAACCCTGAAAGGGGTCACTTCGTCCGCGCGGCGCGCGAGGCCAAGCGGCCCTCGACAATTCGGTGGGCATAGGTGCCAATACCGATCCTGGGCAGAGTATTTTTCATGGGCATGTGCGCCAGTGGGACAGCTGGAGCAATCAATGCAAAATGCTTTCGTTAAGGGTGGTTACGCAAACAGACGAGGCGGGATTCTCTAAGAGGCCAAATGGAGGGCGCGCGGTAGCCGAGCGTCCTCGCGCCCGCTCCTCTGGCGCCGTCAGCCGTCGAGACGTTCCGCGGCCGCGAGCGTCTCCGGCAGCAGGCGCGCGCGAGCGTCGAAGACCTCGATGCCGAGGATGCAGCCGTACCCATCGAGGTTGATGTTCACGTCGTCGAGGACGTCGACGACCATTCGCGCGACTCCGCCACGGGCGATTGTTATCGCGACGTAGAAATACGCGGCGTCCGCTTCTGGATCGTACGCGGTGCGCATTCCGTTCACGTCGCCACGCTGGGCTGGACCTCGCGTGCGATTTGCGCGCCCGCTTCGATCTCGGCGACGCGGAGCTCGTACATCTTCTGGAGGTTCATCCAGAATTGCGCCGACGTGTTGAAGTAGATGCCGAGGCGGATGGCCGTGTCGGCGGTCATGCCGCGCGTGCCACGCACGATCGCCGAGATCCGGTTCGAAGGGACGTGGAGCTTCGCCGCGAGCTGGTTCGCGCTCATCGCGAGGGGCGCGAGGTACTCCTCGCGGAGGATCTCGCCCGGGTGAATGGGTCGCATTCCGTTTCGGATGGGCATGGCAGCTCCCAGAGCGCCTCGGCGCTCAGTGGTAGTCGACGATTTCTACGTTTTCCGGACCCTGCGCGCTCCACGTGAAGCAGACGCGGAACTGGTCGTTGATCCGGATGCTGTGCTGCCCGGCCCGATCGCCCTTGAGGGCCTCGAGCTTATTGCCGGGCGGAGACTTCAAGTCGGAGAGGACGGCGGCCGCGTCGAGCATCCCGAGCTTCCGCTCGGCGATGTCTCGAAACGCCCTGAACGGTCGGGGGTTCGCGCCACCGAAGAGAGCCTCGGTGTGCTTGCATTTGAACGAACGAATCACGAGGCCTCCTGCAACGGCTTGAGAGCCTCGACACAGCGTAGTGTTGTACGTTGTCCGTACAGTGTCAAGGACGCGCGATCTGGTTTTCGCTGGCTCATGCTGAAGTGTAGGAAGTCGAGGGTCGACCCCGATCGACGCCTAGGGCGGTATGCCATGGGCGGTCGGTGGACAGGCGCCAGCGGTTGGCGGCTGCGCTCTCGACTCTCCCTCTATTGCCCCCGCGGTTTGGGCCGTTTCTCCCCGCACCGCGCGCCCGCTCGCGCCCCCTTCTCCGCTGCGTCGCCTCGAACCCTTAATCGGACCTCATCGCGCGTGCTCGGAGCAGCACGTCTTTCCGTCTCCCAAAGGAGTAGACGACCACCCGCGGCTCACCGGACCTTTCCGACGTACTTCTCGACGCCTTGCCGCCCGGGCCAGGCGCCTGGGGCGGCTGCGCCCCCTCCAACTTCACGGCCCGAGTTCGACGGCGCGCGCAGTGGGAGAGTGGTTGCCCCGTCGCCCATGCGCCGTAGCCGTAGGCCCAATGCCTCGTTCCCCCGTTGACCCTACCGTCCTCGACGACGCCCGCGGGCTCGGCGCCGAGGCGCCCGTCAACTCCATCGTCGCGCCGCCCAGCGACGACGAAGACGATCCTAAGCTCGTCGCCGCACTCGAGGAGGCAAACCCGCGAGCGAAGCTCTTCGAGCTGTGCGCAAGCCTCCTGCTCCTCCCGCCGACGCTCGACGTGCGCAAGGACGAGGGGGCGACGCGAGGAACGGTGACGATGACGGTCGCGCGCAGGGACGGCGCTACCTTCACGAGCGGCCCGTGCACGGCAGCGTCACGGCGCGTCGCCGAGCTGCTCGCCGCCCGCGCCTTGCTCGCGGCCCTCACCGCGGGCTCGACCGACGCGCCGCGCGGCACGCTCATCGACGCGGACGAAGAGGCGGCGCTCAGGACGCAAAACCCGAAAGGGCGCCTCCTCGAGCTCTGCACGCGGGCGCAATGGACGCCACCCATCTTCGACGTCGGCGCCATCGCGAACGGCTTCGGAGGAACCGCACGACTCACCGTCGGCGGCGCGACGCTCACAGCCAAGGCTCGCACCGCTCGCCAGGCGAAGCTTGTCGAGCAGGCTCTGGCCGCCGAGCTCCTCGCACAGGCCGAAGGGCTCGCGGAGCGCACCGAGCCGCCCGTCGGCGCGCGGGACAATCCTCGCGAGCGCCTCGACGAGCTTCGCCTGGAGGACGTGGCGTCGATTCGCCACCGGCTTCCGGAGTGTCCGAAGAAACGGAGACCAAGGCCTAGGTCTTCAAACGGCTCGTCCATCGACGTCGAGAGTATCCAGGACGCGGCCCGCTGACGGTGGCCCGTACGTCAGGCGGGATGGTGCGCGAAGTTCATCCCGACGACGTCGCGCGCTCGCCCTACCCCGCCGCGGGTTCGACGTGAGCTACCGCCGCCGGGTTCTCGGCTTTGGACGCGCGCCCGTCGTCCTCTCGGCGCGCACGAGAGCGAGCTGAACGACACCCGCAGCATCCGCCATCGGCGGTTCGTACTCCGGCACCGCAATGCCGGTGACCGACTGAAACGTGTCCGCGGTCCAACGGAGCGCCTTGCAGACATCCAGCGGCGTGGCGTTCAAATGCTTTTGAAGTTGGATGAGCGAGAGCGGCACAATCTCCGGTTCCTCGATGGCGAGCTCGTCGGGCTCGCCCTTCCGCCAACCCTGCGCAGCCATGTACTTGTAGGCGCGCTGGTACGTGGCCGCGTCGATAAGCCGGAGGTCGTAGGCTCGACGGACGATGGCCGCGACGCTCGCGCCCCACCGCTTTTTGAGGTGAAAGAGCGAAGGCCAATCGATGCGCGAGCCGCGTGGAAATTCACGCGCGAAGCCCGAACGCGGCAGGAGCAGAGCGCTCCCGAACTGGTCGGCCTGCGCTTCCGCCTCGCTGCCACCCGCGATTACGCCTCCGTGCATCACGACGTGGCCGGTCTCGTGCGCGAGGTCGAAGCGCGTCCGCGAAGGGCTCTCCTTCTCGGTGTTCAGGACGATGATACTTCGCCGTCCCGACCGCGAGAACGCGTCGACCTTTGTCGACGATCCCTCGAAGCGCGTAACGACGACGCCGGCGCGTTCAACGGCCCGGGTTAGGTTCTTGATAGGGCGATCGTTGCCCAGACCCCAGCGGGCGCGACACGTCTCCGCGGCGCGCTCAATGTCCTCGCGGGAGTGGACGCGGATGCTGGGAACGTTGTCGTCGGGAAGTGAAAGCGCCTCGTCGAGGTACGCGACGAGCATCGCGAAGAGCGTTCCGTGCGCGAGCACGCGCGTGCGTATGGAAACCGGGGTCGAAGCTCGGCGACGAAAGTGACAGTCTTCATCGCGAAACTCTTCGACAGCTCCGCCGAAGAGAAAGCTCGGCGCGAAGCCACACTCGAGCGCGATGGCATCGACGAGGACATCCGTTGGCAGCTTGTGGCCCGCTTCGAGATACCCGACGTACTGATGTGTGACTCCGACGAGCTCTCCGAGCTCCTGCTGCGTGAGTCCCTTGAAGGCGCGCGCCAGGCGGAGACGCGAGCCCGAGAACTCGCTACGAGCCGCCATCCTCGTCTCCACCGACGAGTTGCGTCTTCACCCGCTTCGGGCCAACCGGCGGGGGGGGCTGATCGATAGGCTCTTCACGCCGCTCGGTCACCGCCGTCGCCACCGCAACGCTCTCGTCGATGGGGACAAGGTGCGCTTCGCTCACGTCGCCCGCAGCGTTCGTGCGGACGACAGTTACGCGAGAAACGGAGAAGTCTTCGTGACGCTCGATGGCCATGAGCCAGAACGATCCTTCCGCCTTCGCGAACTCTTCATCGTCCATGAACGGAAGGCGCCGCTGCTCGATCGCGAGACTCAGACCACGGCACATGCGATCGCTCGGCCGCTTCGGATCGCCCGAGTAGAACTTGAGCGGCTCGCCATCGACAATCATCGTGAAGGCGAGGCCGTGCACTTGCACACGAAGCCAGGGGTACCGGCCTGACCTCTCCAACTGCTCGAGCGCCTCGCACGTGCGCACGTAGCAGAGACATCCGAACGACCACGCGTTATCGCCCTTCTCGGGCTGAAAAACCTCGAGCGCTTCGCGGCGCACGCGAACGATCTCCGCCGCGAGAAGCTGAAGCCGATCCCGAGTGAGCGCGGGGCTGATTTCAGAGGGCAAAGTCATCGAGTCTCAGTCTATCGACGGTCTGAAATTTCACAAGAAATTGCAACCAAGTTAAAACTTGGCAACCAGCTCGTGGAGCCGGAGCTGGAAACGTCGACGCAGCGACAGCGAGCGCGTGGACGTCGGAGGCGGCGCGGAGCGCCGGTGATCACGAGGAGAGGGGCGGGTCACACCGGCACGATCGCCGAATCCACTCGAGCGCACTCACCATCTCAAAAGGCTTCGAAAGCAGAGGGATGCCAGCGGGCGCGCGTTCGGGCGCCGAGCTCGAGATCAGCATGGGAAGCGTCGCGAGATGCGGCTGCGCTTTCATGGCCTCGATAAGTTCCGTCCCCGACATGACCGGCATGAGCAGGTCGATGATGACGAGGCAAGGATGCTGCGTTGCGAGGAGCGTCATCGCGACGGACCCGTTTTCCGCCGTGATCGCGGAGCACCCAGCAAGCTCCACGATCTCCCTCAAGGTCTCCCGAGGGCTCTGTTGCGTTGGCCAGCCGCCCGACCGCATGACAGATTCGGAGGATGAGCTTCAAGGGCTTTCGCTTTCCGAAAGAGATCATCCTTCTCAGCGTTCGCTGGTATTTACGCTACGGCCTGAGCTATCGGAACCTCGAAGAGATGCTCGAGGAGCGCGGCGTGCGGCTGGATCATACGACGATTTTCCGCTGGGTGGTGCGGTTCACGCCCCTGCTTTTGGAGGCTTTCAAGAAGAAGAAAGCGCAGGTTGTCGGACGGTGGCGAATGGACGAGACCTACATCAAGGTCCGTGGCGAAGATCGCTACCTTTACCGCGCCGTCGACAAGAACGGCGACACGGTC
>JANXMC010000249.1 GCA_025354825.1 Myxococcales bacterium | reverse complement strand
GGCGGCGGCACGGCGGCAGGGAGCCCGGCGATTCCGCAGCCTGGGGGCGCATGCCCCACATGGAAAGCGGGGACGCTTTCGTTCGCGCCCGCGGGGATCGCCGCGCGCACCGCGCAGGTCTGGATGAGCGACGCCGCGTCGACGATGCACGGTCCGCTCGTCATCTATTGGCACGCCACGGGGAGCGTCGTCGGCGAGGCGGCGTACTCGCTAGGCGCGACGCTCACGGCCATCGTCGCTGCAGGCGGCATCGTCGTCTCGCCCGAGGGCGATCCGGCGGCGGGGCAGTTCGTTTGGTATGCGGTCTCGGGGACGAAGGACGACGACATGAGAGTCGCCGACGAGATCGTTGCGTGCGCGGTGAAGTCGGGCGGGGTCGATCCGACGCATATCCATAGTATGGGAATGAGCGCGGGGGCCCTTCAGACGACGGCGATGAGCTTCGTCCGTTCGTCGTACCTCGCGAGCGTCGCCATCTACTCGGGCGGTCTCGGTGCGGCGGCGCCGGCCTACCAAAACCCGGCGAACAAGTTTCCGGCGATGCTCTTCTTCGGTGGCGCGACCGACACCGCCTTCGGCTTCGACTTCCAAGCGGCGACGAACAAGCTTCGCACGCAGCTCACGACGGACGGTCACTTCACGATTCTCTGCAATCACGGCAAAGGGCATATGGTGCCGACCGACGCCGCGCCGAGCGTCTGGAAGTTCTTCCAGTCCCACGGCTTCGGGACGACGCCGGAGCCCTACGCCACGGCGCTTCCGAGCGGCTTTCCCACGTACTGCGCGCTCTAAACGAAGCGAATCGAAACGACGGCAACGCGCGATCGGGCGCACCTCGGCCATGGTAACTCGCGAGCGTCCCTGCGATGATCCAGCGGCATGGGCGACGAAACGGAAGAGCGCGATCGACCGCCGACGCTCGATGAGGTCGAGGCGCTCGCGGGCGTCGGCAGCTACGCGTGGAATCTCGCGACAGGTGAAATTCGCTGGTCGAAGAACCTGTTCGTCCTCCTGGGGTACGCGCCGGGCAGCGTGACGCCGGGGCTCGAGACCTTTCGCAAAGCGCTCGCGCCCGACGACGCCGCGGAGATCATGGCACGCCTCGAGCGCGACGCGCGCGCGGGGAATACGGAGCCGTTCACGTACCGCGTCGTCGCGCCCGAGGGCGGCTTTCGCCACGTGCGCTCCACCGCCTGCTTTTTGCGGAATGCCGAAGGCGCGCTCGTGCAGATGCGCGGCACGATTCGCGATGTCACCGAGACGATGCGCTCCGAAGGGTCACTGCGCGAGTCGAATGCCCTTCTCGCATTCGTCCAAGAGCTCGCCCACATCGGCACGTGGATCTTCGATCTCGCGACGGGCGTTCTCACCTGGTCCGACGAGCTCTTTCGCATTCACGGATTCGAGCCCCAGGCCTTCGCTCCGACCTTCGAGCTCGCACCGACGCTCGTTCATCCCGACGACCGCGCGACGATGGAGCGCGTCTCGGCGGAGCTGACGGCCGATGGGCGGACGGGGCGCATTCAGTACCGCGTCGTGCGACCGTCGGGCGAAGCACGCACGGTCATCGCGTGCGCCGCGTTTCAAGCGGGCCCGTCGGGGAGTCGCCATCTGCTCATCGGCACGGTGCTCGACGTGACCGATTCGCGAAACCTCGAGGGGCTTTTGGCGCACGCGCAGCGCATGGAAGCGATAGGTCGCCTCGCGGGCGGGGTGGCGCACGACTTCAACAATCTGCTCGCGTCGATGGTCCTCTCGCTCGCCCTCGTGCGGCAGAAAATGTCGAAGGACGCGGCCGCCACCCACGCCGGTTTGCGCGATATCGAAGACGCCGCCGAGCGCGCCACGGCCCTCACGCGGCAGCTCTTGGCCTTCGCGCGGCGTCAGCCGATCGAGCCGCGCGTCGTGCGCCTCGACGCAATTGCCCTGAGCGTCGACGGCCTTCTCCGAAGGCTCGCGGGGCAAGGCGTCGAGACGCGCCTGGCGTCGGAGCCGGGGCTCGGACTCGTGAAGGCCGACCCAAGTCAGGTCGAGCAGATACTCGTGAACCTCGTGGTGAACGCCCGCGATGCGATGCCGAGTGGGACGGGGGTCATCTCAATCACGCTGCGCAATACGACCGTCGAGGAAGGCCACGTTCGTAAGCACCCCGACGCAGCCCTCGGCGCCCATGTCGTGCTCGAAGTGCGCGACACCGGATCGGGAATCGACCCGGCAGTCATGGCCCACATTTTTGAGCCTTTTTTTACGACGAAGAAGGCCGGCGAAGGGACGGGGCTCGGCCTCGCGACCTGCTACGGAATCGTACGCCAGGCAGGCGGGCACATCACCGTCGAGAGCGAGCGCGGCGTGGGGACGTGCTTTCGCGTGTACCTTCCGCGCACCTTCGATCATGTGGCCCCCGAGCCCGCGCGTGCCGAGGGGGACGCCGTCGCGCGCGGCGAGTCGCTCCTAGTGGTCGACGACGAAGAGCCGATACGCCGCGCGACCGTCGAGCTCTTGGAGCGCGCGGGCTATTTGGTATTCGTGGCGGTGGACGGCGCCGACGCGCTCGCGGTTCTCGACGCCAACCCCGTGATCTCGCTTCTCGTGACCGACGTCGTGATGCCCAATATCGACGGCATCGCCCTGGTAAAGCTCGCCCGCGCGCGGCGACCGCGACTGCGCGTGCTCCTGGTTTCGGGGTACGTGCCCGCCACGGCCGAAAACTCGGGGTGGCGCGGCAAAGGGCCGCCGCTTCTCGGCAAGCCGTTCACCAATGCGCAGCTGCTCGCGCGCGTGCGCCTGTCGCTCGATGAAGCGCTCGACGACGAAGGTGACCCGCTTCAATAACGCGGGCGCGACGACGGCGGCCCGCCACCCGTGATGCGAAGTCGCCGTTTGACGACTGCCGAATAGGCGAGGCTGAACGTCTCCGGCTTGGTGTGAATTTCGACCATGTCGCGCAGCACGAGGCGGAAGATTCGAACGCCGATCTCGATACGTGCAGACTGCACAAGAAGATGGAGGCGCTGTTTGGCACCACGATGCGCGATGTTCCAGCGGAGCGCGCGCCCTCGCGCCTCCCAATCGAAGCCGTCGAGCTCCGTCAGGTCGAGAAAGCCGTCCTCGGGAGGCGGCCCGCCGCCCGCACGCGCATCGATGATCTCGTAGATGCGCGCGACCGCCGCGCCGCTCGCATGGCCGACGATCTTCGCGCCGATCATCCCAGGCGCGGGAAACCAGAGCGTCGCGCGACACCCTTGGGTTTCGACGATCTCGGTCTCACCCGCCGGCTCGATCGCGGTCACGCTACGCCGATACGCTCGATGCGAAGGGCGGCGCCGCGCTCACCTTGGTTGCAAGGGCGTCGAAGCGCGTGCCCGTGAGCTCTTCGGAGATTTGGAACAGGCGCGCGGCCGTGTCGACCTCGTGGGAGCGTGCATTCGAGTGCGCGATCTTTGGATGGCCGGCCATGCCGAGAAAGCCGTCGGGCCCGATGAAGTCGCCCCCCTTCACGCCTGCGGCGGCCGCCGCGTAGAGCGTGGGGAGCGCGCCCATTGCGGCGCTTTGCGCGAAAGCCTTGTTGCCAAAGGCCGAGAGCTTTTCGCCAATCGACGACCCTTCGAGACGGGGGCCGGCGAATTGCAAATTGGTCGCCGAATAGCCGGGGTGGCAGGCAACGCTGAGAATATCGATACCCGCTTTCGTCACGCGACGTTGAAGCTCGTAGGTGAAGAGCAGATTGGCGAGCTTGCTCTGTCCGTAGGCGCTCCACTTGCCATAGCTCTTCGTGCCTTGAAGGTCGTCGAAGTCGATTCGCCCCGTGCGGTGCGCCATGCTGCTCACGTTCACGACGCGGGAGCCCTTCACGTTGCGAAGCGCGCCGAACAGCAGCGCCGTGAGCGCGAAGTGGCCAAGGTGGTTCGTACCAAGCTGCATCTCGAAGCCGTCGGCGGTCTTGCGGTACGGGAGCGCCATCACGCCGGCGTTGTTGCAAAGGACATCGATCGCCGGATGCTTCTGCGTGACTTGCGCCGCGAAGGCGCGCACCGACGCGAGGCTCGCGAGGTCGAGCTGCATCGGTTCGATCTTCGCGGACGCGCCCGCAGCCCCGAGGCTCTCGCGAATGGAGGCGATCGCTCCGTCGGCGTTTTGGGGGCTTCGGCACGCGAGAACGACCGTCGCACCGTGGCGCGCGAGCTCGCGTGCGGCTTCGAGGCCGATGCCGCTGTTGGCGCCGGTGACGACGACGACCTTCGCTGTGAGGTCGGGGAGATCGCTTGCGTTCCACTTCCCGGCATCGCTCATGGCGCCGATGCTACGCGCGCGAGACGCGTCGCGTCGATGATCGAACGACCTGGCGTGCGCGGAAGTGTGCCTTTGGCGGAGAAACCCCAGCGTTCACGCCCACGCAACGCGGTAGCCGAGGCCGGTCGCGTCGCACAGTTTGGGAATCTCCGAGACGTAGACCGTCGTCGAAAAAAACTCGGACAGTCGGCTGAGCACGCCGCGAAACGCGATCCGTGTGTAGGCGTAGCGTGCGCAGCTCCAGCCGGCGATTTCGACGATTCCGTCTTTGGGGCCGGCTTTGTACACGGCCGCCGCGCCGCCTATCCATACGCGTTCCCAAATGCGTTGGTGCTGGGCAAGGAATGTCCACGGGGTGGCGCCGCCGGCTTTGGCAACTTTGACGGCGACGGCGAGAAGCGAGGCATTGACGTGGTCGGTCGCCTCGCGGCCGATTTCGAAGACTTCGCGAGCCGGTAGCTTGAGCGCGTCGCAGGCCGCGTAGTGCGCTTCGGCAACGACGATGGGAAGCCATACGCCGGCGACGCTCAGGCGAATAGCATCGTGGAATTCCGTGGGGAGCACTTTGAAGTACGCGCCGAGAAGCTCGCGCTTACGAAGCGATCGAATGCTCGAACCGAGCCACGTGCTGCGGAACGACGACGCCATAGGCATCTGGTCGCGAGGCACAGCAAATGCCACGACCGTTTCGAGCGGCGCCTTCTCCCCCACCCCCGAAGAGTACGTCGGAGGCTGGGAAATGCGCGCTCCTTCTAACGAATATCGGCCGAGCCGGAATGCACGTCCGGCAACAGCGCCGGATCGTGTGGAAGGCTGCCGCGGGGCGAGCGCAAATAGAGAAAAGGCGTGGCGTGAAGGAGATTGGAGACGCGCGAGGTGTAGATATCGGCATAGCGTTCGAGCTGCCGCGCGAGGTGGCTCTTGTCGTTGCCGGCTCTGAGTAAAAGCCCCCAGCGATCGTTCAAAAGCTCGCTCGCCTGTTTGGCCATGGGGCCCAGCACGGCGTCGAGCGCCACGATGGCCGAGCGGAGCTCTTCGAGCCGCGCTTCGAGGGCGCCTTCGTCTTCGGTCACCGCGGGGCCGTACCCTTTGCGCCGCCGTTGAAGGCGTAGGCGCGCATCGGCAATTTCGGCTTCCAACTGCTCTTTTTCGGCCATTCCGACGGTGAGCTTCTCCTCCGTCGCGCGAAACCCCTCGAGCGCGTAAATCTCGTCTTCGAGCTCGCGCAGCACCAGCGCGGTGCGCCAGCGGAGCGCGCGCTTGCTTACGTGAACGTCGCCGAACATGTGATCTCCCACATAGAGAATCTCATCGCCCGACACGCCTAGAGCGCGCTCGACCTGCCCCGCGCTTCCACCGAAGTACGCTTTACCGGCCGCAACGGCGCGCGCCGGCCGCAAGAGACCGTCTTCGGTGGCCACTTCGAACAGCGGCGCGCGGCTCGTAAAGAAGTCGGGCTTACGTGCACCTACGACGATGACGTCGAAGAGCGATCGCCACGAGTCGCCCTCGGGCAAGAAGCGCCCAACGGCGTACTGCATCATCGCATTGGCATAGGCCCATTCCGAATTGGTCACGAGCATGAGCTTTTTGCCCGCGTTCTTCTGATCGAGGAGTGTGAGCGCAGTCTCGGGGTCGTCTTCGACGAACCGTGCGGGGTCGGCCAAGACTTCGGCCTTCAGCTCGCCTTCGACGTGGGTTGCGTCGAGGCTGTCGCGCACGCGTTCGTAGAGCTCGCGGTACCCCATGGGGCCGGGGAGGACCCCCGAGTCGAGGAGGTCAACGAGCTGCGCGTAGAGGCACCCTTCGGAAAGGGAGAAAAGCGTATTGAGAAATACCCATCGCGGATCGGCGAGGTCGACCGGAAGGCGCGCGTAGGCGTCGCGCTGCTCGGCGAAATCGAGGAGCTTGGTGCCGTGCACCGCGCGCTTCACGAAGCCGAAGCGATTGGCCTTCACGACGTTGCCGCGTTCGACGTCGAGGACGAGGCCGCGCATGATCATGGTGGGGTCGAAACGGAGATGGGAGACGGGCCAGCCGAGGCGGGCGAGGTTCTCGCGCGAGTGGTCGTAGGCGCGCTCTTCCCATGCGGTGACGCGGTAGTGGACCAGCGTGTAGTCGAGGTCGTAGCCGATGGCGCGGATCGAACGGAGGTTCAGCGTGCGGTTGCAGAAGACGCCGCGAGGCGTCAGCGCGCGCGAATGCGGCGAGAGCGACGGGGCAAGCGAGTAAGAATCTTCGCGCCCCGCGGGGACGCTGTCGGAAGGGGGCGGAACCATCGCCAACCTGTAGTCGCGAGGGTTGAGGAGCGCCAACAGACGCGCACTTTGGCGGCGCGCGGGCCGCCGAGCAGCTAGAACGGTAGGACGCAATGCGCCACGGGTCTCACGTTCGTTACCCACTTTTCACGCCGGCTTCGGCCCTCGTGGCGAGCCTCGTCGCAGCGGGCGCGTTCGGCTGCTCGTTCGTGACGTCGCTCACGGGGCTCTCGGACGACTACGGCAAGGGCGATGCGGCGCTCGACGGCTCGGTGACGCCGCCGGATCGCGACGGCGCCAGGGACGACACGGGCTCGGGGACGACGGGCGGCGGTACGGGTGGCGACGCCGACACGGGCGCCGCGTTCGACGGCGGCCCGAAGGGGGCCGAGACGCTCGCGGACAATCAGAAAGAGCCGATGGGGCTCACAGTCACCGACGCCGAGATCTACTGGGTCACGGTCGGCGATGCGTCGTTCTGGCGCGCGCCAAAATCGGGCGGCGCGGGCACGAAGGTCGTCGTCGAAGCGACGGTGCCGTTCGACGTCGCCATCGAGGGGAGCTTTATGTATTGGACCGAAGCGGCGAACGTTTATCGCCAACAGGTCAATACCAACAATCGCCAATACCTCTTTACCGGCGATGCGCGCGCCGCGTACCTCACGGTGATGGCCGGGACGGTCTATTTCACCGATTACCGCGGCGACAGGCCTGGCAGCGTGCAGAAGAACAACGGCACGCTCTTCGGCGCGCAGGGGCTCTCGGCGGGGGTCGCGAACGTGGGGAATACGATTGTGTGGGCCCACGGCCCGGCGGGGTCGTTCTCGGTAATCGACGAAGCCGACACCGCGCCCGAGGCCGGCTCACCCACGGCGACCAATTTATTCACGACGACCACCTTTGTGCAGGGGCTCGCCGCCGACTCGAAGGCGGTCTACTGGATGGAGGCCGGCAAGCGAATCATGCGGGGCGATCGCGCGACCAAGAGGGTCACCACGCTCTACGACGGCGCCGACTTCACCGAAGGCGACGTGGCCGTCGACGCGAGGTACGTCTACTGGACGGAGCGCGGCCTCGGGCGGGTGCGGCGCCTCGCGCTATCGCCGTAACGGTCTGCAAAAAAGGGTCAGCGCTCGGCGCGGATCGAATCGCGCGACGCGCGGGAGCGCGGCTCGGGAATCCGCGTGGCCGCTTCGGCGGCGACGTCGGCGAGGCAACGGAGGACGCGGGTCGTCCCCTCGATCATGCTCGCCTCCTCGAACGCGAGGCCGTGCTTCTCACAAAGCGCGCGCACGGGCTCGCGAATGCGCGCGAGATTGTGGCGCGGGATCGTGGGGAACAGGTGGTGCTCGATTTGGTAATTGAGGCCGCCCGTAAACCAGTTGTTCCAGAGGCCCGAGTCGATGTCGCGCGTGGAGATCACTTGCGAGGTGACGAAGTCTTTCGGAGTGCTGAAAATCTCCATCCCATTGTGGCTCTGCACGAAGACGATCGCGAGAAGCGCGCCGCTGACGATCTGGCTCAAGACGCAGTAGTAGAAGGCCATCGGCAGCGGAAGCAGCGCGAAGGCGAGGCCGAAGTGCCACGCGTAGTGCACCGCGAGGAGCGCGAGCTCGCCCTTGCCGCGGCGGGCCGTGCGCGCCAGCTCGAACGCGTGGAAGATGCTGCCGATGGCCCAATTGAAGCGGGCGAGAAGGAGAACCGGGAAGAAGAGAAACGGCTGAATCCGAACGAGGCGGAGCTGCCCCTTGTCGGTAATGCCGTCGAGCATCTCGGCGCTCCACGCGAGGAGCGGGAGCGTGTCGATGTCGGGATCGATGGCGCGCTTCTCGTGCGTAAGCTCGTTGGGCGCGGCGTGGTGGACGTTGTGCTTCGTCTTCCACCAGTCGACGCTGAACCCCTGTGAAACGTTGCCGAGGAGGTAGCTCGCGGCGTCGTTGAATCTGCGATCTGCGAAAACCTGGTGGTGGCAAAAGTCGTGGGCGAGCCAGCCCGACTGCTGCCAGAAGAGGCCAAGAACAACGGCCGACAGCGTCGTCCAGAGGAACGCGCTCCCCGTGCGCCCGTTCGCGTGGGCCTGGACCAACATGGCAATAGAGGCGGCCAGGATTGCAAAGTTGCCAATCACCTTTGCGACGTAATACGCCTTGTTGCTCTTGAAGAGCCCCCCGCGGTGCAGCTTTGCGCGCAAATCGCGAAACTCGGCGACGAGCGGTGAAACCGGGCTCGCCTCGGCAATTTCGCCAATGAGGCGTGTCGAGAGCTCTTTCCATGCGGCCGGCGAGTGGAACGTCGTGAAGACGTCCGTCGCGTCGCGCCCACCGAATGCGTAGACGACGCGACCACCCGCGTGGGTCTTCGCGAAGCCGCTCACGTCGTAGATCTTGCCGCGGATGATGATCCAGCAGTCGTCCTCCGAAGCGTGGCGCGCGACCTCCGCGAGCGTGTAACGGCTCGTCGCAGTTGGGCGGCGCTTCTCGGGCTCGGGACGGGGGGCAGCTTGGGCGGTTTCGATCATCGCGTCACGACTCTGGGCGAGGCCTCGAGGGCATTGTGGCGTTGCGTCACCGGTTCTACACGGTGGACCACGCCGAGCATACGCGAGGCTTGCACATCGGCAGCCCAAGGAGAGCGCGCGCGCGGCGAAGCGGTCGCAAAAGAGGGGGAGCAGTCGTGGTAAGCTCCCCGCCCGAGACCTAACGTATGCATCGCGGGCTCCGCACCCACATCGCGCTCGCGATCATCACATCGGCCGTGACGGCCTTCGTGCCCCACGGCGATGCCGCCGCGCAGTCGCCGGGCGACCCCGTGTCGGTCGACTCGCTGCCGAAGACGACGAAGAAGACGCCGGCAAAACGGCCCAAAAAGCCGAAGAAACCGACGAAAATCAATCCGCCGCCGGAGACGGTGGAACCTCCGCCGCCGGTGGTCGCGCCCGCCGTCGAAGCGAAGCCCGTGGAGACGAAGCCGGTCGAACCGGTGCCCGCCCCCCCGACGACGCCGTCGTCTCCCGTGGCGACCGCGGCCGTGGCGCCCGAAGCGACGACGGCAGCGGTCGAAGCCACGCCTTCGGAGAAAAAAGGAGGCACGCCGGCGGAGGGGAAGGTCGCCTACCACTTTGGCGCGCGCTATCGCCTCGGGCTCCTCCCACAGCCGCTTCTGAGCGTCTTTGCGCGGGGCGGGAGCACCTACTTGTTTCACTTTCTCGGTGTCGAGCTCGACGCGCGCTGGAAAGGGTTCTCCGTCACCCCTGCCCTCGCCTACGCCGATCTCACCACGAAGGGCGATGCGTTCGGCGACAAGAGCCACTCGGGGCCGGGCTACGTCTCGTACGTGCGGAGCGACCTCCGTGCGATTCTCGCGACGGTCGACATTGCGTGGACGTTTCCCCTCTCTCACGCCGTCGACGCCGAAATTGGCGCCGGGATCGGGGTGGGAGTGCCGTTTGGTAATTTGATAAACAATTGGGTTTACCAAACCGCCGACGGGCCGCTCGTTCTTGGGAACAACCGCTACGCCGCGTGCAAGACGGTGAACGACGGCATCGGCTGCCGGCCGCAGGATCACGCGGCGCCGACGCCTATTCGCATTAACGGCTATATCGAAAAAGGTTGGGCCGGCGGCGGCTCGTCCCCCACGGTGATTCCGTGGCTCGCAATACCCCAGGCTGCGCTGCGCTTTCGCCTGTCGCGTGCCTACGCCATGCGCGTCGGCGTGGGGTTCGCAACTACGGGCTTCTGGGTCGGCCTGGGCGTAACGCGCGCACTCTCTTCTTCACAACACGACCACTGAGGGCGGCGAACGCCGCCGCGCCGAGAAACAGCGGCATGAGGGCGTTCGTGTCGTTGGCAGAGCGGCCGCTCGGGTTGGACGCATTTGCGGGATTCGTCGGCGCGACGCTGCACCCCGCACCGACGGGCGCCGAGGGGTCGTAGACGTCGCAGATGGCGGCGATGTCGTCGTCGGTGAGGCCCGGCGGCGGGTTGCCGTTGTAGAACGCGTACATGATCGCCGAGTTATTGTCGGAGTGGGCGAGCCCCAAAAAGTGCCCCATCTCGTGGCGAATCACGGCCGAGAAGCTGTCTTCGAGGCCCTTCGTCTTGTCGACGTCGTTGGCATACGCGTCGAAGATACCGGTGTTGTAAATCGTGACCGTCGCTTCGGTCATCGTCCCCGAGGCGGCGCCGAACAGGTTCGTCGTCACGGCGAGGGTGCCCGAAACTTCGGGCGCTTTATTGAAGAAACGTATTTCGTTGTTCGCCTTCGCGGTATCGTTTGGCAACGATCCGTCGCAGCGCGCGGCCGCCACGTCGACGATGCGAATCGTGGGCGACTTGAGGCCGCCCTTGTCCCGCGGGCACGGCGCTTCGCTCCACGTCTGCGCGGCGCTCGCGACGATAGCGCGGGCGCGCTCGATGCTGAGAAGCGGCTGCAACGCCGGCTCGACGACGACCGAGTATTCGACGCACGCGCTTCGCCAAAAGAGCGGAAGCGCATTGGGGCCGTCGCCACACGTTTGTGTGGCCGACGGGTCGTAGCTTGCGTCGGTGGGTCCGTTCGTCGTCTTGCGGCAGTACGCTTCGGCGGGGCTCTCCGTGAGGGCGCTCATCCCCGCGAACGCGGCAAGCGCGAGGGGCACCGCGCACGCGAGACCTACAGGCGAGCCCCGGCGCGAACGCCCGTGACGTGAGAAGAAAGCCACGACCACAGCCTGCCGCATCGATGCCTCGTCGTCACGCGACGCGCGCTTCATCTGCGCCGCTTTACGCACGGGGGAGGGTGGCAAAAAGATCCGCCTCCAGAACATTCAAGAGAATGTGAGAGACCTCACGGCTCGGTAGGCCCGTGACGCGCGCGAGCTCGGCGTCGGGTGCGATGGAGGCCGCGGCGTCGACCCCACGACGCAGCTCGGCGATCGCGACGGCGCACGCCGCGGCGATGCGGGCGCGGGATGCGGCGTCGACACGGGGCGAGGCCCACGCTGCGACCGACCACGAGAGCGCCGCGTGGCGCGTCTCGTCGCGCGCGACCTCGGCGAGCATCGTGGCGACGGCGCGATCGCCCGCCGCCGCCGCCTGCACATGCAGCACGAGAGCGCCAAACGTCTCGCGCACGCACCCTTCGACGGCGTTCTCCAGGGCGACGGCGTCGAGCGCTCGGGCCGCGACGGGGTGAACGCGCGGCGTGATCGGGGCGGCGCCAAAGCGGCGCGCGGCCCGGGCAGTGAGGCGCGCATGACGAGCCTCGTCGCGTTCGGCGCGGCGTGCAGCGCGAAGCAAGCGAGGCGGAGCCGCATGCTGCGCGAGCTCGCGCCGGAGGCGGCGAAACGCATGGACCGACGCCGCTTCGAAGTGAGATGCGCGCGCGAAGTACGCGCCGACCGGTGACGGATGCACGAAGGCGACGGCGACGGCTCCCGAGGCGAGACCCGCGGGAATGCGGCCGACGCCCGTGAGGCAGATCGCGCAGTCGACCGTGACGCCCCCCGCGTCGTCGGCCACGATGGCGCCGCCGTCAAGGCACGAGTCGCCAATCGCATGACAGTTGAAATACGTATCGGGGCAAATGCTCGCGCAGTCGTTGATTTCGAAATAGCAGTTGTCGCGAGGCACGACGCCTTGGGGGACCCCGCACGGCAGTCTGACGTAGTTGCCGCACGTATCGACCGGCTCGGACGCGATCAGGTGGGACGCGCAAATGCCGCCGTCGTCGACGTGGAGCCCTCCGTCGAAGGCGAGCCCTCCGTCGATCGACTGCGTGGTCGTCGCGTCGCTTCCCGCATCGCCCACCGTGCCCGGCGGCGACGTGGACGGCGGCCCCACGGAGCCGGCGTCGGCGCAGGCCGCAAGCGTTGGCGCGGCCATCGCGAGAAGGATGGCGCGCTGAAAGATCGCACTGATACGTCGCTCTTCGTGCCGCATACCGCGCTCAATTGGCCGTGAAGATCGGGAAGCCGAGCAGCTCGGCGGCGACGTTCATCTCGAACACGACAGAGCCGTCGGCCGCCGGATCGACCGCGCTGCGGACCGAGGCGTAGAGCGTGCCAAACGGCGTTGCGAGGTCGGCCGCCGACGGCGCCTCGGCGCTCCAGGTTGCCGGCGGCGCCGGGATCGCGTCGCCCGTGACCTTCGCGTAGGCCGCGTCGAGGGCGACGAGGCCCGCGTCGAGTTTCGCCGCCACCGCCGCGCCGTCCTTCGACGGATCTTTGGTATTCACTTTGGCCACGATCCACGGTTTGAAAAACGAATAGGCCGTTCTCGTCCCTTCGAGGTTGTCGCGGAGATCCGCCATCGTTCGCTGCGCGTAGCGCGACTCTTCTTCGTTCGACGACGCCTTTTCGACCTTTTCGCGCTGCTCGTTCATCAGCGCGATGAGCCCTTGAAAGGCGACGGCCGCGTTAATCTTCGCGGGAGTCCACGCGTCGCGAAGGGCGATGGCGTCGCTGACGAGCTTGGCGAGGAGCTTCGTTTTGAAGTCCTTCGCTTCCGTTTCCGTCGAGGGGACCGCCGCGATGACGTACCCCTGGAGCGCCTTCTCGAACGTCACGACGCGCGCCGGCGTTACGTCGGCGAAGAGAATGCGCTCGACCGCATGCATGCCGGTCACGCCCCTGTCGTCGAAGAGATAGGCGTCGCCCCCCTTGGTCGCGAGGTCGGCGAGAAAATCGTCGTACCGCGCGTCGATGACGTAATCGATGTCGGGGAAGAGCGGCGCGAGGGCCCCTTCGATCTTCTCGTAGGCCGTACGCGCACGAACCCACGTCGCCTTCATGTCCGTGAGCGTCTTTGCGTCGGCCGTCACGTCCCACCCGCGACCGGTGGTCACGGGCGCGAGCGCCTGCAGATCGGTCGCGGCCTGCACGAGGGCGTTCGCGTTGAGAAGAAGCGCATCGTGCATCCCCTGTAGGGCAAGCGACTTCTGCTGCTCGTCGGTGAGCGCGGGCGCAACGGCGTCGGCGCCGGCATCGGCCGTGGGCGTCGTGACGGGCGTGTCGGACGTGCTCGACGAACAGGCGTCAAGCGCGACGGACGCGACGGACGCGACGAGCGCGAAGGCACGAAGGTCCGACGAAAATGAAGAGCAGCGCATGAAGGGGCTTTCGAGAGGGGGAATCGGCGGGCGCGCTCGACGAAGGCGAGCGACGTCAGAGCGAGAGAACGTAGGCGACGAGCGCGTCGCGCGAAGAGGCGGAGAGCGCGTGGTAGAGCGCGGTGGATGGGGCGGCTTCCGAGCCGGGCGTGCCGTGAAGCTCGATGGCCTCTGCGATGGACGACGCGCGACCGTCATGGAGGTACGTCTTGGCGAAACGGAGGCCGAGAAGAGGCGCCGTGCGCCAGTCGCGCGAGCCCGCGCCCCCTTCGACGATGCCGTCGGCGAGCGCCTCGCCCATGTCGTGCAAAAGGAAATCGGTAAAGACCGGCGCGGCAATTCCCGCGAGGGGCGCTAATGGGTAATCGGCGCGGGTCGCGAGACTCGGCACGTGACACACGCTGCAGAGCGCGCTGTCGAACGCCGCGAGCCCCTCCGGCGTAGCCGCGCGCCGCTCGGGGATGGCCGTGAGGCGCATGTACGTGGCCCGCCCGTTCACGCTGTCGGCGGTGACGTCGGCCCCCGGTTTCAAGTCGTCGGTGAGGCCGTCGGGGTTCACGGTTTCGGTGGGGCGAAGCGGGCTCGTGATCCCCATGTCGCCCTGGAGCGCGTCGGCGACGAACTCGTCGAGGGTCGCGATGCGCGCCTTGAGACCGAAGCGGCCGATGACCGAGTCGCCCTTCGCGTGGGCGTTGAAGCGCGTGTCGGGGTTCGCTTCCGACGCATAGATCACGCGGTTCGCGCGGCCGTGAATGCCGTCTTCTCGCAGCGCTTGGGCGCTTTCGACGCGCAGAATTTCACGGTCGGCGACCGCTTCGAGATAGCCGCGACCAAGAATCGACGGACCAAGGCGCACCGACACGCGGACGCTCGGATCCGTGGGCGGCTCGATGGGCGTCTTCGCGCCGGCCTCGAGGAGCGCGCGCACCGTGGAGCCGTAGGGGAGCAGCGTCGCTTGATCGGGCGCGACCGTGATGCCGTCGACCAGCATGACCGCCATGCGCCGCACGAGGCCGGGGCCTCGCACCCCGCCGCTATGGCACGCGCCGCACGACGCACGCGTGTAGAGCGGGCCGAGGCCGTCGAAGGGGCGAAGCGTCAGCTCGAAGAGGCGGTCGCCGTCGAAAAACTGATTCAACTGCTCCGTCGTGATGCCACGAAGTGGGATATCGAAGCTGTCGGCGAGATCCGTATTCGGGGCGGCGTCGACACCGGCGCCGGCGTCCGCCACGAACGTCACCCCTGCGTCTGTCGCGCGTGTCGCTTCCGTCGCGTCGGACACGGTGGGCGAGCCACCGCACGCGAGCGCCGCGCCCGCAACGACGCCGGCGGGGAGCCAAAACCGCGGAAGCATGGCGCAGCTTGGCGCGCTGCCCGAGGGTTTTCAAGTTATGAAGCCTTAACCTAGCGATGCCTGTGCGCCCCGAAGACAGCTCGAAACGCGTCCACGCGGCCGTGCTTTACGCAACGCTCGCCTCGGTCGCCATGATGGGGCAGCAGGTCGCCGGCCGCGCGACCAGCACCACGCTTTTCCTGTCGCACTTCCCCATCGAGTACCTCCCCAAGGCGATGGCCGCGTCGGCGGCGCTCTCCGCGGCAGGTGTTTTCGGCTTCGCGCGCGTTTTGACGCGCATGGGTCCGGCGCGCGGCGTCCCCTTCGTGTTCGGCCTCAGCGCGACGCTCTTCATGGGCGAGTGGGCGCTCAGCGGCCCGTTTCCGCGCGCGATGGCCATTGCCGTTTATGCCCACACGGCGCTTTTCGGCGCGACGGTGACGTCGGCCTTCTGGTCGCTCGTCAACGAGCGCTTCGATCCGCACACGGCGAAGCGCGTGGTCTCGCGCATCACCAGCGGGACCACCATCGGCGGCGTCGTGGGCGGCCTCGTGACGTGGCGCATCGGTCAAGCGGCCGACGTCGCCACCGTGCCGCTCGGCCTCGGCATCCTGAACTTCATCGCAATGGCGCTCACGGTGCGCATGACGCCCGCGGCGAAGCCTGGCGACGCGCCTCGCTCGGAGCCGTCCGTCGACACCACGCGGAGCGCCGGCGTGTCGCCCCTCGCGATTCTCGCCTCGGTGCGCCGCACTCCGTATTTACGCACCCTCGCGGCGCTGGTCGCACTGGGCGCGCTCGTTCAGTCGCTGCTCGACTTCGTGCTCAACGCCGATGCCGTGGCGACGTTCGGCCGTGGCGAAGCGCTGCTGACGTTCTTCGCGCTGTTCTACACGGTGACGGGCCTCGTTTCGTTCGTCGTGCAGAGCACCATCACGCGGCGCGCCCTCGAAAACTTCGGCCTCGCGGGGACCATCTCGGCGCTGCCGCTCATCGTGGTGGCGGCGAGCCTCTCACGCCTCTTCTTGCCGCAGCTTTGGGCCGCGACGCTCGTGCGTGGCGCCGAGTCGACGGCCCGTGGATCGCTTTACCGCGCGGGGTACGAGCTGCTGTACGCGCCGCTGCCGCAAGACGAGAAACGCGCGACCAAGACCGTGATCGACGTCGGCTTCGATCGCCTCGGCAGCGCCCTCGGTGCCGGCCTCACGGGACTCGTGCTTATGCTCCCCGTGACGATGACGGGGCGCACGTTGATCGGCCTCACGGTGCTGTTCTCGCTCGTGACCTTCGGTGTCTCGCGAACACTTCACGTCGGGTACGTGCGCGCCCTCGAGCGAAACCTCCGGTCGGGCGTGCTTCGCCTCGACAAGCAGGACGCGCGCGACGCGGCGGACGGCGCCGTGGGCACCGTCACCGAAGCGCTCGATGCGCTCGATCGAAAGCACGTACTTCGCAGCCTTCTCGCGGAGGTCGAATCGCTCCGCGGCGGGCGGATGGCGCCGATGCCTAGCTCGAGCGCGTTTTTACCGCCGGACGAGCCGAGCGCCGTCGCCTTGAACCGCGGCTCGATGCCGCCTTCGGCCCCGTCCGTCGTGCCTGCATTCGCGTCGTCGGCGCCTTCGATGCCGAGCCTGACGGACACGCCGCCGCCCATCACCATGCGCGTCTTCGAAGCGCCCGGCGGCCCGGTCATGCAGGCGATCGCCGACGTTCGAAGCGGCACCCGGGCGCGCGTCGCATCGGGACTCGCGCGGGCCGACGTGAACGAGGCGATGCTCGTCTCCCACGCCGTGGAGCTCCTCACGCGCGACGGCGTCTCCCCGGACGTGATGGCGTTTTTGCGAAGCCGCGTCGATCGCATCGCAGGGCAGCTGGTCGATCTGATGCTCGACGAGACCCTGCCGGCGAAGCTTCGGCGGCAGCTCCCACGCATTCTCGCGAGCGGGAAAACGTCGCGCGCGCTCGAAGGCCTCCTCGCCGCGCAAGACGATGGCGACTTCGATCTCCGCTTTCGCGCGAGCGTCGGCGCAGCGCGCCTGACCGCACGGATTCCCGAGCTGATGGTGCCGCGCGACACGGTGATTCGCCTGGTGTTGCGCGAAGCCGCGCGCGTGCGCGAGGAGGGCGTTCTGCCGCCGGCGCGCGACACGAAGCATGAGCGCGAACGCGTCGGCACGCACCGCAGTCGACACCGCTCGAACGATCTCGCCGACACGTCGAAGCGCGGCCGCATCGAGCTGCTCTTCACGCTCCTGTCGCTTACGATGGAGCGCGAGCCGCTGCGCCTCGCGTTTCTCTCCCTCGTCACCAACGACGGCTACCTCCGCGGCACCGCCCTCGAATACCTCGGCGCCGTGCTGGACGACGAGGTCGTCGAGGTGCTCTTCCCAATTCTCGGCGTCGCCGAGCCGTCGATTCCGTCGACACGCCGCTCGGAGCGCGAGCTCACCGAGCAGCTGAAAGAGTCACGTCACTCGCTATGGACGCTGGTGCCGCCGTCGGACCGCGCATTGAATGGCGAGGACGACGACGACAGCAGCGGCCTTCTCTGAGCGCGTTCGCCGCGGTGGCGAACGTGGCTCACTCCGTCGTTACTTGAGAGTACCTTCGAGCGGCTTCGCAGCCGTGGTGGCCTTCCCCTTCGTCCATTCGACGACGGCGGTCTGCCAGAGCATGCCGGTCTCTTTCGGGTCGGCGTCGAGCTGCTCGATCGCGAAGCCGTCGCCTCCGAAGTAGAGGTAATCAAGCGTTGCAACCGTGTAGACCTTCGCCGCGTCGGGCTTCCCCGTGATGCCCGAAGCGACCACGTCGGGGCGCGCGAGAAGCGTCGCGAGATCGCTCCCCTTCACCTTGAGAACGAAGACCGAGTTCTCGTAGGGCAGCACCGAGTAGACGCTGCTGCGCGTGATTTTCCCCTTGGGAAGGCCCGCGCGAATCCCCTTCTTGTTCACCAGCGCGACGTCGGTTTTGTACACGTCGCGAAGCGCCGTCGTGATCCACTTGCCAAGCTCGGGGGAGCCCTGCGCGAGGCCCGCGTTGGCGAAGCCGATCTCTTCGCCGAGGGCGGCGTCGAGCTTCGTCTGCCAACCGGCGATGAGCTTCGCGAGCTCGGCATCCGGCGGCGCCGCAGGGCCGGCCGTCGTCGTCACGGCGACCTGCTCGGCCTTTACCGTCACAGGAACAGCCTTCGTGGCGTCGACCGTGAGCTCGGCGCGGAGGTAGCCGTCGAAGTGCTCGCCTGCGGAGGCGAGGGTCGTCGCGCCTTTCGTCTCGAGGCTCTTCGTGCGGCAGGCGCCGGCAACGAGCGAAATCTTCCAGTCGGCGTGGCTCGCAACGATCGGCGCGAGGACCTCGGGGCACTCGTGGGCGAGGACGACGACGGCATCGGCGCCGGCCGACCAGACCTTGGGCACCACGGCGGCGAGGCCCGCTTCGTAGCCCGAGACCTCGAGCCCGTCGGCGTGGCCCGCCATCACGGAGCTCTTCGTCTTCGTGCTCGCGAGGCCGACGATGCCGACCTTCACGCCGTTGCGCTCGATGATCTTGAACGGCGGAAGCTGCACGCCGGCGAGCGCCGCCGGATCGACCTTCGCGTTCGCCGCGAGGTGCGGAAATTTCGCTGCGCCCTGTGCCTTCAAGAACGCGTCGCGGCTGAAGTCGAGCTCGTGGTTGCCGAAGGCCGATGCGGCGTAGCCCATTCGCGCCATCGCTTCGGCGGTGGGGAGACCGTTGAAGTACGACGAGAGCGCGGGGCCGCCCCAGTGATCACCCGCGGACAGAACAATCGTCGGATCCGTCGCGCACGCGGCAGCACCGGTCGGCGAGATGGGGCCGCCACAGTGCTTCTCTTTCGCTTCCCACTGCCCGAGAAGCTCGGCGGCGCCGCCCTTCGCCCCTTCGGGCGCATCGGCGACGCGCGAGAGATAACCGTTCTCGTTCGCGGTCACGAGCAGCGTGACCGTGTGCGGGCCAGCGGCGGCCGCTGCAGTCGACGCAGAGGTCGCGGGCGCAGACGTCGACGGCGTGTCCGTCGGGGCGGGGTCGGCCTTTTGGCAGGCCGCGGAGGCTGCGAGAAGGCCCAAGAGGAGCGGTGACCAACGAAGCTGTCCGGGAAGGCGGTGCGGCGTCATGGCCACACCCCTACCACTGGCGCGGTGTCCGTTCTACGGCGTAGGAGGTCGTCTCGACGTGGCGACGGCGTGCCATCGTGCGGTAGTCGCGAGGCGTCGCGCCCGTCCACCTTCGGAAGGCACGCGAGAACGCGCTCGCCTCGCGAAATCCGAGCTCGCGCGCAACGGTCGCGAGCGGGCTCGAGCCTGCGCCGACGTACTGCAGCGCAAGGCCACGGCGGATCTCTTCGAGGAGATCCTGATAGGTTGTTTGCACGTCGTGAAGGCGTCGTTGCAGCGTGCGCGGCTGAAGCCCCATGAGCGACGAGACACGCGCAAGCGATGCGTCGCCGCGCTTCAGCTCGTTCTCCATATGCCCACGAAGGAGCGGGAGAAAAATCCCCTCTTGCGAGACGGGCGATACGGCGGAGATCGGCGGCTGCGAAACGGGAGGCTCCGACGGCAGGCCCGAGGCGGAGCGCTCCACGCCCGACACCGGTGCGTCGTCGTCGGATGCGACCGCGCCTTCGGGGTGCGGGAGCTCTAAATCGAGATAAATCGCGGGGAACGCGATCTCGTCGCGGCCGGCGTCGAAGACGACGCTGCAGCCGAAAAACGCATCGAGCTCGGCGGCGAAGCCGTGCCGCGGATGATCGAACCGCACCGACGTCGCACGAAGCTCGCGCCCCGTGAGATGCCGCGCGAGCTGCGCAATCATCGTTATTGCGGTTTCGGCGAACGTGCTCGAATACGCATTAGGCACCAACGGCGCGAGAACGAGGCGCGCTTCGCGGCCCCCTTCGTGGAGCGTGATCCGCGCGCTGTCGTGAAGACGCGCGAAGATCTCGAGGCTCTTCGTGGCCGTGGGGCGGAGGGTCGGGCAGGTCCGCGCGAGCTGCTCGACGTCGAAGCCGAGACCGGCGGCGACATTGAGCGTCGTTCGCGGATTGCGCACGAACGGGAGGACGGAGGGTTCTCGGACGGTCATCACAGAAGGCCGCAGCGCAACAGGCGTGCCTTGCTTCACGAAGACTTACATTCGCGCGATTCATCGGAACAATCGGCTGTTTTGCGCACCGCCGAGACGCCGCGGTGGATCTTTTCCTCACCACACTGCGATCCCTCTACGCCTCAGTGCAGCTTTCGTCCGCCGCTCCACGTTTAGTCGGATGACGACGACTTCGCGCTCTGCGCGGCACGGGCAATCGCCGCGACGTAGGCGTGCACGGCCTCGGGTGCCGCCTCGAAGTAAAGATAGGGCTCGATCAGCTCGACCTCCATGAGGTGCAATTTTCCGTCCGCGAGGACCAGCCCGTCCACGCGCGCGTAGAGCGGCGCCTCGGGGAGCGCCGCGAGGACCGCCTCGGCCGACGTGAGCATCTCAGGCGTCGGCGTCGATCGCACGAACGTGCCGCCGTGGGTGAGCTGGACGCGGAAGTCGTTCGCCTTGGGGAGCTTCACGACGGCGTGGCTGAAGACGCCGTCTAAGTAGATGAGCGAGTGCTCGCCGCCGCGCGCGACCTCGTCGAGGTACGGCTGCACGAGGACGCCACCGGCCGTGCGAAGGGCGTTGAGCTCGTCGTCGAAGCGCGCGGCGTCGGCGCGATCGACGAGGTGCGTGCGGTACGCGCCGCCCGAGATCGCCGGTTTCATCACCACGCGCGACCAGCCGGCGTTGTCCATGACGTCGCCCAGGCGAAGGGCGTCGCCGTCTTTGAAATGGCGCGTCGCGACGACGTCGACGCCACGGGCCGCGAGCTCGAGGAGGTACGCTTTGTCGAGATTCCACCGAACGAGCGACGTCGCGTTGGCGAACGGCGTCGCGCCCGCGGCGACGCGCTCGAGCCACGGGAGAAACTCCCCCATACGCTCGAAGTAGTCCCATATCGAACGGAAGACCGCGATATCGAACTTCGCGAGGTCGGCCTGGGGGTCGCTCCAGACGACCACTTCGGCATCGACGCCGCGCGCCGCGAGGAGCGACGGGAGCGCCTGCTCTTCGGCGTAGAGCGCGGGGAACTGCTCGGACGTGAGAATCGCGACGCGGGGCGAGGGCATGGACGTGGCCTTAGAGCGTTCCGGCCCTGTAGGCGCGGAAAAAGAAGTACGACGTGAGCGACCAGGCGAAGAGCAGCACGAAGCCTTTCACCCGGGCGGGGTCGATGCGGCGCGCGAGGTTGGCGCCGGCGAAGCCGCCGAAGGTGCCGCCGACGACCATCAGTATCCCCGCCCGCCAGTCGACCGCTCCGGCGATGACGAAGGCGATGACGGCGACGCCGTTGATGAGCGAATTGAGGAGCGCCTTCACGCCGTTCATGGCGTGGATATTCGTCATTCCCAGAATCGACAACGTCGCCAGCATCATGATGCCGACGCCGCCGCCGAAGTAGCCGCCGTAAATCGAGATGACGAACTGAACGAGCGTCGCACCGGCGAGAGCCGCGTTGGGATTCGTGCCCCTGCCCGCGCGGCTTCGAAGGCGCGCGGCGACCTTCGTGCCGAAGGTGAAGACCAACGTCGCGAGGAGCAGCAAATAAGGCAAAAGGCGCACAAACGTGACGTCCCGCGTGTGCAGCAGGAGCGCCGCGCCGGCGACGCCGCCGAGGACGCTGGCAATCGAAAACGCGACGAGAACGTCGGGGGCCTGACGCGCCTCGTTGCGGTACGCGTAGGCGCTCGCCACGCCGGCGGGCCAGAGCGCAACGGTGTTGGTGGCATTGGCGCTGACAGGCGCGATTCCCGAAAAGAGGAGTGCGGGAAACGAGATGAAGCTCCCCCCGCCGGCCACCGAATTGAGGGCACCGGCGAGGGCGGCGGCGACGAAGAGAATCGCGTCGGTCGTGAGACCGGTACTGCCAGGCCCCATGCGCGCGAGCTTCAGGCCGGCTGCGCGGGCTTGGGAGGCTTGGGTGCACGCGGCGGCGGCAAAATGGGGAAGAGCGTCGGAGGCCGGGTACCGAGAATGTCGTCGGTACGAATGCGGACGCCGGCGAGTGTCATTGGGTGGGTCAATACGTAAAAGCGGTCGGCCGCGATGGCGTCGAAGACCTGCGTCGCCACGTCGCTCGCGGGGATGCCGGTGCGGACGGCCTCGGTGATCGCCGCCCGCGCCCCTTTGGCGATGTCGTCGACGACGTCGACGTCGCCGTGCGCTTTCGCGCCGTCACCGCCGCCTACGGAGGTAATTGCAGTCTGCACCCACGACGGGCAGACCACCGAGACGGAGACCTTCGACTCGCGAACGCGGAGGTCGTGGAAGAGCGCTTCCGAAAGGCCGACGACAGCAAACTTGCTCGCGCAGTACGCCGCGAGGCCGGGCGACGTGACGAGGCCGGCGGCCGAGGCGACGTTGACGATGTGCCCAGGCTCGCCCCCTTCGAGCATGCGCGGAACGAAGGAGCGCACGCCGTAGACCACGCCATCGAGATTGACCGCCATCATCCGGCGCCAGACCTCGAGCGGCGTTTCCCAGGCGCTGTTCAAATAGGCAATACCGGCGTTGTTCACCAGGAGATGCACCTTGCCGTATTGGGCATAGGCCGCCTCGGCGAGAGCACCCACGGAGACGACGTCGGCCACGTCGACGACGACCGCCTGCACGTCGGCGCCGAGGGCCGTGAGCTCCTCGGCGACCTTCTCGACGCGCGCGGGGTCGATGTCGGCGAGGACAACGCGCATCCCCTTTTCGGCCGCTGCGAGAGCGATCGCGCGCCCAATACCGTTGCCCGCGCCCGTGATGACGGCGACTTTACCTTTGAGATCGTCCATGGCTCTCTCCTCGTTCGCGTAGGCGCGCTCAGCGCCCTTTGAAGTTTGCGTCGCGCCGCTCGACGAAGGAGCGAACGCCCTCTTCGGCGTCCTCCGAGCGCATGAGCGCGCGCGCGTTTTCCATCAGCTCGGCGAGCGCTACGTCGTGCCCCTTCTCGAGCGCGAGGCGCGCGTTCGTGCGCGAAGCCTGCACGGCGAGAGGCGCCTGCCGCGAGATCGTGGTCGCGATGGCGACGGCCGTCTCGAGCTGTTTCCCGGGCTCGACCACCTGCTGGACGACGCCCATGCGGAGCGCTTCGGCCGCATCGAACACGTCGCCCGTGAGCACGTAGCGCATCGCATTTTGGAAGCCCGCGACCTTCGCGAAACGGAGCGTCGCGCCGCCGAAGGGCATGATGCCGCGGCGCACCTCGAACTGCGTGAGCTTCGCGTCGCTCGCGGCTACCACCACGTCGGCCGCGAGGGCGAGCTCGACGGCGACGGTGTAGCAGTACCCCTGCAGAGCGAGGACGACCGGCTTCGTGCGGCGCCGGCCGAAGAGGTCGAACGGATCGACCGCGCCCTCACCGACGAGACCGCCGCCCGCCGCAACGTGGGGGCCGACTTCCGCGAGATCGAGCCCCGCCGTGAAGTGCGGACCGTGGGCGAAGAGAACGAGGCATCGGAGAGACGCGTCGTCCTCGAGGCGCCCGTACGCAGCGGCGAGGCGGTTGAGGAGCTCGATGTTGAAAGCGTTCCGCTTGGCGGGCCGATTGAGCCCCACGAGAAGAACGTGACCGCGGGTCTCGAGGGTTAGAACGGGCTCGCTCATGGGCAGCGAGGGTACGCGGGAGGGGGATGGGGTCGCAATGCGGCACTTCTGAGCAATCGACTCTTCTGGTATTTGCGCTCCGCCTCCACTCCGACTGCAAGCGGATTGCTCGATGAGCTGAGCGACCGCGATTCGCCCTCGACGCCCCCGCCGAGGCCCTCGTGCTCGCTTGAAACACGGATGGCTTCGCTGTGGCTTCGTGTCTTGATGGGGTCGCGCTAAGGGAGCCACGCCGACAGGATGTGATGCTTACCGAACATCTTGTACTTCGCGGGCGTCCCCGACACTGCCGACATCAGCTCTTTCGTGGAGATGTGGCTAGTCTTTATGGCGTAAAAGTACGGCAACCGCACATTGAGGAGCTCGCGCGAGCGGACCCCATCGACGATCTCGTCGACGGTAAGCGCATTGTACTCACCCCAGAAGCGGGTAGTCGTGTTGTAGCCGCAGACATCGGAATCGAGGGCGACGCAAATTCTCGTCAAAATGCGCTCAAGTAGTGCGCCCGACTCGTTCGCGTCGTTGCGAAAGAACAAAATGCTCGAGTCAAATGTCATCTGAAACGAGTAGCCGTGTTCGTCGAATTCGAAGAAGTTTAGGTAGACCTGTGCCGGCACACCGACGAGGTACACAAGGCCGAAGCTCTCGCCACGCCCGGCCTCGTCGAGCACCTCCTTCACGGTGGTCAGTTTCATCAGCTTGCCGACCGCGTCGTAACCGGGAAAGTTAACTTCGCCGGTGGGCTGGATGCGGGAAAACCTGCGCAGCTCTATCTCCAGCGGCTCGAACGCGCGGTCGCGAAGGGCGACGAGTGCGTCGGCAATTGGCATCGAGACGCGTGAAAATTTTACGTGAGTCTGGGTTCCCATACTGACTCCTAGAGGGGCACTGTGATGTGCTTGATGCCGTAGTCCTGCCAGAGGCTCTTGCCACGCTGCCAGCTATCCGACGGGCTCTTGTAGATGCTGCCGCCGGGGAGTGCCCCGTTGTTCAGCTTCTGCCTGCTCGCCGTCACCGCTTCGCCAGAGGACTTGGCCTCGACCGCGGTGCCGTCATCGAGCACATGGTCAATCTCACGGCGATACCCGCATACGCGACACACGGCCCACACCTTCTCCGAGTCCCATGGCCCGTGCGAGATCTGGTTGGCGTTCGAAATACCGGCGAGCTTGCCGGCCTCCGCGGCCGCAAGGTTGTGCCGGATGGCCGTGACCTCATAGAAATCGCCCGGCTCCTTCGCCGCCTTCGCCTTGTTGGCGATTCGCTCCTCCACGCCCTGGTCCTCGGTATCGGGTTTAACGAGCTCCTCGGTGTGCTCGCCTTCCGCGCATCGCGGAAGGTTCTCAGGGTTGATCCGCATCGCCGTCATCAACGGCTGCTGCATCAATCCCGCCATCGTTGCTGAGTTCGCCGGGCTGCCGCTCGGACCACAGTTGTTGAGCATCGGATCGCTCAGCAACTGCACGTTCTTCCCTTCGACCTTCGTGTCCATCGAACCTGGGCCGACGAACTTCGTCGGGCCGTGGGTGTTCATCGACACCATGCCCCCGCCGGTGGCCTTGCTCGCCATATCTCCCATCGAACCGAAGGACGCTCCCCGGATCGCGACGGCGTTCCCATCGAACGTCACCGTCTTCGAATAGTCCTTCGGCGAGTCTCCGCTTTTACCGATGTTGGGAAGCGGCGCGGGCACGAACGGCGCGGGAGGCCCCGGCATCTTGCACACGTTCGGGAGCGTGGCGGCGGCGAGCCCCATGCTCCCCTCGGTGACCGGCGTCTTGGGGGAGTTGATTGATATGGTGCCCATCGTTCTCTCCTCAGCTCGGCGTCTGCGCGAGTAGAAGCGCGGTTCGCTGGCCCGCCTCGGACCCTGCGAACACGAGCGCGCGTGGCCCACGCGCATAGTGGCGATTCCAAGCCTGCACAGCGAGGATCGTGAGGAGTGTACCAGAGGCAGCCCCGACGTCGCCCCACAGCTCGCAGGGTGCTTCGTAGTCGGTCGGATTCACGAACGCGCCCTGAGATCGCAGGAGCGCGAATCCCCACTCCTCGGACCGGAAGCGCTCACCGTTGATGTCGCACCACACCGCGTCGATGGGGGCATCGATTCCGCCGGCCTTGGCAATCGCCGCGTGGATCGCATCGGCCAGACCGACACCGAGATTGTTGCTGTTCGTCTTAATGCGCTCGCGCTCCATTGCCGACCCGACACCGAGGACTCTCGCGCGCTCGTGCAGGCGGAGGGCGCGGGCCAACGGTGTGCTCGTGATCGCAATCGCACCCGCCGCTTCACCGGGAAAGAAGCCACCGCGGAAGCCAGGCGAGAGCCACTGGCGGTTGTCCAAGAGCCACTGCGCCGTCTGCGGATCGAAATAGCCATCCACGCCGCAAATCACGGCAATGTCGATGACGCGGGCATGAATCATCTCGACGGCCTGCTGGAGGGCATAAAGCGCTCCGGAATGGCCGCGACCCGCGAGCGTCGGCATGATAGCCCGACCACCAAGCCGTCGTTGAGCGAGGCTGACAACGAGCTGTTGCTCGTCGACGTGCGTCCACCCCGGGCGGTGCTCGGGGCCGGCCACGAGCACGGCGATCTTGATATCTGCAGGGCATGGCGCGAGGTGGGGGCCAACCTGCTGGAGGGCGGCGTGGGCGAGCCCGGCGAGCCGCTCCCAACCGATCAACGCCGGATCGAGCAGTAGATCACTCGCGCCACGGAGCGGTTCGTTCTTCTCGTCGACGAAGAAGGCGTGCTCGCGCACCCGGCCTATGCCCGCACGGACCGCAGCGGCCGTGCTCGCAGCGAGGAGCCCCACCGGCGTCCGCGCGCCCATTGCCACAATCGAGATCGGAACCGACGTTTCCATGGGATCTCAGCGAGCCACAGCGACCGCGCCTACAGGTGCCCGGAAAAGGAAAACGGCGACGAGGACTGCGAGGCGCTGGTCAGGATGATGCACGCGTGGACAGTACAACGAGGCTCGGCCCGGTTCCAAGCCCCCGGCGCCGAAGCGTGAGCAGCTCTATTCGCGGGCGCCTTCGACTCCTGCCGAGGGTCCAGCAGAGCGGGCGTCGGCGCTTCGCTGTCGACGATGTCGCGGACCACGAGGGCGCTCTTCAGCGCAGACCTCACAGATGTGACATGTAGCGGGCGACAAGCGCCTGTTTTGGTAATAGGCGGTGCCGGCCGCTTCGGGCTGGGAGACAACGGACGGGATCGCGGTGTAGTCGTCGCCCGCCGTCGCGATGGCGGTCGTGAGCTTGGGCGCGAGCGACCCCGAGACGACGACGGCGCGCGCCCCCGAGTGCTCGAGCATGAAGGCGTAGTCGACTGCAGGCAGCAGCGTGTTGACGACGACCGGAACGACGCCGGCGTAGAGCGCGCCGAGGAACGCAATGGGGAGGTCGATGGTATCCAGCAGGACCAGCAGAATCCGCTCTTCGCGCCGGAGACCGAGACCGTAGAGCGCCTGGGCAAACTGCTTTGCGAGCGTCTCGAGGGCGCCGTACGTGAGCGTCTGCGCATCATCGATGTACGCCAGCTTTCGTGGACGCGACGCGTTAGCCTCGAACAGGGCCGCGGCGAAGTTGTACTGACGCGGCGGCGCGGCGACGGTCTCGGCACTCATGGGGGCGCATCGTAATCGGGCGCGCGAGAGATCGCGAAGCCGCGTATCGGCTACCGTCTCTCCCGTGAGCAAATTCGAAATAGCCCAGGCGGACCTAACGCATGACGACGACTCCGCGGCCACCGTCGCGATGATCGACTCCTATTCGCAATCCCCCACCGCGAACGGGGCGCCCCTCGCCGACGACATCAAATCACGCTTGATTCCCGGGCTCCGCGCCCATCCGGGCACCGTCGTCTTCCTCGCGCGCGACGACTCCGAGCCCATCGGCGTCGCCGTCTGCTTCGTCGGGTATTCGACCTTCGCCGGCAATCGCCTTTTGAACATCCACGACCTCGCCGTCGTCCCGAGCCATGCGGGGAAAGGGGTCGGTCGCGCCCTCTTGGCCGCCGCAGAGGCTTACGCGCGCGAGCGCGGCTTCGCGAAGCTCACCCTCGAGTGCCAAGAGAACAACACGCGCGCGTGGTCACTCTACGAGAACGTAGGATTCGGCACCTACGAGCTCGACCCCGCGACGGGTCGAGCGCTGGTCATGCAAAAGAAACTGTGAGATTCCCGCGAGCGGAGACGGTGAGATCTCCGCTCGCCGCCCGTTCTACTTCGAAGCCGTTTTCGCCATCCGCTTGGGCGCCGCGAGCACCATGTCGCGCCCCACGAGGAAGAGGAGAAGCATGATGGCGAGGAACGGGACCATGGACCATGCGTCGGAGTTGGGCCCTTCGAAGAATGGATTGTTCGCTTTCGACCACTCTTCGATGCGCGTCTGAAGGTCGCCGAAAACGCCTGCAACGAAGGCGATGACGATGCCGGCGATAGCGCCGCCCGCGATGTAGCCGGAGGCCATCAAGACGCCGCGGCTCTTGTCGCCTTCGGCGGTGAGCTCTTCTTCGGTGAGGTTTTTCCCTTCGTGTTTTTTGCGAAGGTTCATGTCGACCAGCCAGCGAATCATTCCGCCGACGAAGATCGGCGTCGACGACGAGAGCGGCAGGTACACGCCAACGGCGAAGCCGAGGGACGGAATGCCCGACATCTCGAGCACCAATGCGATCATCACACCGAGAAGCACGAGGCCCCAGGGGAGCTGGCGATTGAGAATCCCTTTGATGATGTACGACATCAACGTCGCTTTGGGCGCGTCGAACTTGGCGACGTGGGAGCCGTCCGGGCGTGCCGAGTGCACACCGTTGATGCCCGGATCGACCAAGTAGGCCGGCGTCCCGTCGTCACGTACGAGGTATTTGCCGGGGGGCCCGTTCTCGGCGTCGACCTTGTGCCAAACCAAGTAGCTGGCGGCGTCGTCTTTGGCTTGGGGGCCTTCGACGTGCTCGTGCTGGGTGAGCGTGGCCGGATCGACGTGGAGCGCTTCGGGGAAGGTCTCGGAGACCTTGAAGGCGACGACGTGGGTCTGGGCGTCGACGAGGTAGGAGCCTGCGGGGAGCGTGCTGTCGCCGGGCGCATGGTAGCTCAGGAACGTGCCGCCGCCGTGGGGCGCGCTACCCGAATAGGACGGGAGCGTGGCGGCGACGTCGCTTGCGAGCGGCGCGGCTGCGACGGTAGGCTCGGTGCGCTCGAAAGAGATGCGCGGGACGTAGACGGTGGCCGCCGTATTGAGGCGAAGAAGGATGGGGCCGAGAATCACGGCCGACGCGAGGGCGCCGACGAGAATGGCAATTTGCTGAAGGCGCGGCGTCGACCCCAATAGAAAGCCAGTCTTCAAATCTTGTGACGTCGTGCCGCCGTTCGACGCGGCAATACAGACGATGGCGCCCACCGAGAGGGCGGTGACGTAGTAGGCCGAGCCCGTCCAACCGAGGAGCAAGAAGATCGCGCACGTGAAGAGGAGCGTCGCGACCGTCATGCCGGAAATAGGGTTCGACGACGAGCCGATTTCGCCCGTCAGCCGCGACGAGACCGTCACGAACAGAAACCCGAAGGCGACGATGAGAATCGCGCCGCCGAGGTTCATGTGAAGCGACGGCGCGAGGGAGATGACGGCCATGATGGCGATGAGCCCGATGAGAACCCACTTCATCGGCAGGTCTTGCTCGGTGCGCAACGTCGTATCGACGGCGTCGCCGGCGCCGCGCTCTTTGCGGGCTTTGAAGTCGCGCAGGCCGCCGCGGATGCCGCTCCAGATCGTCGGCAGTGACCGCAAGAGGCTCACGATGCCGCCCGCCGCGACGGCCCCTGCACCGATGTAGAGAATGTAGGCGCTGCGGATCTCGTGGGGGCTCATCTCACGGATCGGAATCGTGCCCGGAGCGAGGGGGCCGACCATCCCTTCGCCGAAAAATTTGATGGCGGGAATGAGCACCAGATAGGCAAGTACGCCGCCGGCACACATGACCGACGCGATGCGCGGGCCGATGATGTAGCCAACTCCAAGAAGCTCGGGGGAGATCTCCGCCGAGACCGAGCCGGCCTTGAACGGCGCGCCGAAGATCTTCTCGGGTGTGTCTTTCCACCCTTTGAGGGCGACCATCACGGCCTTGTAAATGAGTCCCAAGGCGAAGCCGGCGAAGATGACCTTGCCGCCCGAGCCTGACTCGTCGCCGTCGTCGGCCTCCGCGCTCGCGGTGTCGAGCGACGCGGCCTTACGCGATTCGTCGGAGGCGCCGGCTTTGAGCACCTCGGCACAGGCCGTCCCCTCCGGGTACTTGAGGAGGCCGTGCTGCTCGACGATGAGCGCGCGACGGAGCGGAATCATCATGAGGATTCCGAGGAGCCCGCCGAGGACGGCGACCAAAGTGACGCGCGTCGCCTCCAGGTCGAACCCCAGAATCATGATGGCCGGCATCGTCACGCCGACGCCGAACGCGATCGACTCACCGGCCGAGCCCGCCGTTTGAACGACGTTGTTCTCGAGAATCGTCGTGTTCTTGAAGCCGAGCTTCGACAGCAGCCGAAACAGCGTGATCGAGATGACCGCGACCGGGATCGACGCGCTCACCGTCAACCCGACTTTGAGGACGAGGTAAAGGGACGACGCGCCGAAGACGATGCCGAGGACGGTGCCGAGGATGAGCGGCACGACCGTGAGCTCGCGGAGCTTGGCGGAGGCGGGGATGTACGGTTTGAAGTCGGGGGCTGCCATTTCGGCGCGCATCATGCGTACGAGTCCCGGCCCGCGTCTTGCCCAAAGTGCCCATCGTGCGACGCCGGCACCGAGGTACGAGCCCTTCCCCGAGGAAATGCCGATCCGCCCCTCTGGCGGGTCGCCGCGCCAGGGCAGTCACGACCCGCGCGGTCGCGCCGGAACTGTGCCGGGAGCGTCATTCCCCATCGGATTCGGCGTGTTGACGCGCCTCTTCGATCCAACTTCAGAGCCTTCGCGATCACCCCTCGGGGGTCCAAAGCAGGTGGCCCACGCCGTGCACTACGCCCATCCCGTCGGGAGCCGAAAGCGACGATGACTTTCGGTGACCCCACCGACGTCGAACGATGACGGAGGGGAGCGCAGAATCGTGCGACCCTCGCCTGCCAACACGTTTTCCAAGAACAACAAGCGACTCCCAACCCCGAGTCGCAGAGGAGATAGAACGATGCGCATTGCCAAGCACCTGGGCTCTTTCGTTGCGGTCGCGGCCGCGTTCGTCGCGCTGACGGCCGCGGGCGATGCTCGCGCAGACGACGAGTTCGACGTCAGCGTCGCCGGCGGCAAGGTCGTCGTCACCTCGAAGGGCGGCTGGCACGTGAACAAGGAATACCCGTGGAAGCTCACGGTCGGCGACGCGAAGCTCGATAAGTCGAAGTTCACGTTCAGCGAGACCACGGCGACCCTCGCGGGCGCGCCCAAAGGCACGGCAAAGCTCAAGGGCGGCGTCTGCTCGGGCGACAAGTGCAAGAACTTCGAGAAGGACGTCGCGATTCCCTGAGTCGTGATTCCTAATCTCGATCGACGATAGACGAGATCAAAACAGCCGGCCGCAATGCGGTTCCGGCTGTTTGTCATTTAAGGTGTTTGCGATTCGCGGCGCTGAGGCAAAGCCACCGACCGGAAGGGCCACCGCGGAGAGTCGAGCGGTATCGAGCGCAGACATGGGGAGCGCAGTTGGGTCATAGGATGCGTTGGCCCGAAAGCCCTTTGACCTAAGACCCACGCGATGGGATACGAAAGAGAGAACACCCTCGCGCTGACCTACGGATCTCCGCCGCCGTCTGCGCTTCGAACGTACTCTCGGGCGACCGCGCGGAGCGTCCCCATCGCGAACGGCTTCGACACGCGAAGGTTCGAGACGTCGGCGAGGAACGCTTCCGCCCGCGGCGAGAAGGCGCCGCCCGTCACGAAGACGAACCTCCGCCCCTGGGCGGGAAGACGCCGAACGCGACGAACATCCACGCGAACGGGAGGTCACGGCGCCGCCTCACGAAATACCCGAGGGTAATTGGGATCGAGAAGTAGGCGAGCGCGATGCACGTATCGGAGACGACGTGCAACCAGACGATTTCCGGTCGCCAGAGATAGCAGTGTCCGTGCGGCATGAAGCCGTCCGCCGAGAAGAGTCGTCGGAAAAGCTCGGGCATGGCCCGCCCAGCGTATCAGCCTGGGCGAGCCGCGTGAGTTTACTGCCTCACGTAGGCTCGCACGTAATCGACATCCATCTCGCCCTGCTGAATGTTGCCGTCCGGTGCGCCGGGCCAGTCGCCGCCCATGGCGACGTTGAGGATGAAGTGGAAGCGCTCGTCGAAGGGCCACTTCGGCGCGGGGCTCCAGCTCTGATCGCCCGGGCGGATCGTGAAGTAGCTTTTGCCGTCGACGAACCACTCGACGTGATCGGCAGCCCGTTCGATGGCGAACTCGTGGTAGTCGCCGCAGAAGTTGCCATTGGGCATGTTGTACTGGCCGCCGACGTGGCGGTTGTTGGGCCAGGCGGCGCCAAAGTGGGCAGTGCCGAAGAGCGCGTTCGGCTGGCCGCCGAGGACCTCCATGATGTCGAGCTCGCCGCTCGTGGGCCACGAGCCGTATTTCCAATCCGTCGGGAGCATCCAGACCGCGGGCCAGAAGCCCTGACCACAGGGGACCTTGGCGCGCGACTCGAAGCGACCGTACGTCCAGTCGCCCTTGTTGTTCGAATTCAACCGGGCAGACGTATAGGGCTTGCCGTTGTAATTCTGCTTGATGACCTTGATGACCAAGTGGCCGTCTTGAACATACGAATTGGCGCCGCTGTTCGTGTAACACTGCTGCTCGTTGTTCCCGCCGCCGTCGCAGTTGACCTCGTAGTTCCACTTACCTTGATCGATCGAGTTGCCGTTGAACTCGTCTGCCCAGACGAGGTTCCACCCCGACGACGGGGGCGGCGGTGCCGGGGCGGGCGCAGGCGCGGGGGCCGAGCCACCCGACTGGTTCCACTGCTGGTTCGCGTTGCCGACGCAGTCCCAAACCTGGAGGAAGTTGCCCGCCGCGGCGCTGCCCCAGGGGAGGTCGATGCACTTGTTGTGATTCGCCCAAACCCAGGTATTGCCATTACGAACGAACTGCTGATTCGTATTGCCCGGCGTGCAGTCCCAGATCTGAAGCCGCGTGCCGTTCTGGTTCACACCCTCGACGACGTCGAGGCACTTGTTGCCATAGACGTGGAGCATCCCTCCGGAATAGTCCCACTGCTGCTGGTCGCCGCCGTTGCAGTTCCAGATTTGCAGGCGCGACCCGTTGTCGCGGCTCGCGTAGGAGACGTCCATGCACATGCTGCCGCCGTTCGCGGGGCGGTACGTCGAGCCTGCGCCGAGGGCGGTGACGCTTTCGCCCGACGTCGCGTCGGCCGGCGTGCTGCCACAACCAAGGAGCGGCATGGCGAGGGTCGAAAGGAGGAGTGCCAAGCGCGTGGCGCCATTCGCGAGATTGGTTGTTCGCATGACAGGCACTAGAGCGAGAAGGGTGCCAGTGCGATGCGACGCCTAAATTGGCAAATAACTCGGCGAATTCCCGGGTGGATCGTTGGTATTCCAACGCATAACGCGATCGGGCGGTGCGCCTCGACCGTGATCGACCCGATCGTGGTTGACGACTAGACCAGAGGGCACTGTCCGACTACGTGCTACCCGCGAGATGGCAGCCTCCCCCGACTACAAGGCGCAGCAATGGATTACGGGCATCGGTTCCCTCGGAGGCCGCCGCGCGCAGCTTCGAAAGAACGCCGGGCTCCTCACGTTCGACGGGGCCGAAGCGCCCTACCTGCTGCTCGTGACGTTGACCTATACGAATCTCGGCGGTGACGGCCGGCCGAGCGACGAGGCCGAGAGCGCACGCCTCGACGCGTCCGAAGTGCGAATCGCCGACGCCCTGCAGGCGCACTTTGGTGCGTATTACGCGCTCTGCATCACGAGCAACGGCACGCGCGACCTCTTCTTCTTTCATGCAGCGCCCACGAATGGCGAGGCCGCGGACGGCGTCGTCAAAGCCGCGGGGCCGACCGTTGGGTACGAGCTCACCCTCGTCTACGACCCCGAATGGCGCCCGTACAACGGCATGCTGACCGACGTTCCCTCACTGCCGCAGTGAGCACGGTCTGGATCTGCGCGATCCGAAGATCGCGTTGATCCTCCCCGCGGGCAGGATGGACGGGCGCGATCTGCTTCTTTTCGCGGCATTTCGGCGTTCGCCCACACTGCCCCCCCGTTGTGAACGTTGGCATTGCGGCTGCAACGTCGGCTGTCACGATGAAGATCTCGAAGGTTGCCCGACGCGCTACGACGATGCCGAATCGATGGGGTACAAAGCCAAGTACATCAAGAGCAAGGGGCTCGGCGGCGGCATGCTGTGGGAGCTCTCGGGGGACGACGGCACGCTCTTGAACGCGCTCAATTCGAACTTGCGCTGAGCGCCGTCGCGGGGGTGCCGCGCCAGATTCTCGCGCCCCATGACGCAGCCATGACAGAAGCATGGCAGCCTCCGGAGGTGCTCCCCGACGTAC
>JANXMC010000224.1 GCA_025354825.1 Myxococcales bacterium | reverse complement strand
GGCTTTCATGGCATGATCCTTTAGCTGATGGCCTTGGCAAGGGCCAGAAGGCCACGAAACTCAATGGCAGTCTTGACAACCCTCAGGTCGCGAGCACGCAAATTGGCAGTTCGTGTAACGGAAAGACCAAGCTCGACAATGCTCCCCTTTGTGAGCAGCCCGTCGGCGGAATGTCGCTTTGGGAAGCGACCCTCGAGCTCCGATTCCCGATAGCGGGTGCCCTGACGGGCGCCGGCTTCTGCGACGCGAGCAACGTCTCGTCGTCCCAGGCGAGCTTCGACGTCTCGCGACCGCACGTCTCCTGCGGAATGGGCGCGCGGTTCGACACGCCCGCAGGGCCGATTCGCCTGGACATCGGCTACCGGATTCCGGGTCTTCAAACGACGCCCGATCAGGTTCAGCTCGAAGAGTCCTACAACAAACCGATTTTCGGATTTTTCCCGGGGGCCATTGCCTTCGGCATCGGAGAAGCTTTCTGATGACGGACGAGCATGACCCTCAGCACCGCGCCGTGAGCGTTCGTCCGCCGTCCGACCCAAGCGTCGTGCAGCCTCGGAAGCGCGTGGGCCGTTTGCGGCGCGCGCTCCGCACGGCGCTCGTCGTCATCGGCACCGGCGTGACGTTCACCATCGCCGTCGCATCGTCGGCGCTGCTGCACGCCGGCACGGCCCCGGCGCGGCGCGTGCTCGCGAGTCAGCTCACGCAGCTTCTCGACGGATCGTTTCGCGGCAAGGTGATTCTCGACGGCGTAGGCAGCCTCGGCCTTTTTGGAGGCCACGGCGGCGTCGCGGGAACGCGCGCGCGGATACTAGATGCGAATGGCAAAGAGGTCCTCGCGGCCTTCGGCGTGCGCGTCCGCGCCAATGTGTTCGGGCTCGCGAAAAATGCTCTCACGGGCAAAGGCGATATGCGCCTTTCGATCGACGCGATAGAAATCGACCACATCGAAGTTACGCTGATTCCCGATCCGGACGGATTGCCAAGTATCGCCCACGCGTTCGATCCGTCGCCCGAGGCGGCCGCGAAGCCGAAGACCGCAGGTGGGCGCGGTCTCGATCTGTCGCTGCCGTCGATCGCCCTTCACCACGCGTGGATTCACGGGACGACGCCGCAAGTTCCGTTGGTCGACGTCGAGCTGTCGAATCTCGACGCCGCCGTGCGGAGCGCTCCGAAGGAGCTTTCGCTCGAGGCGAAGAAGCTCGACCTCCTCGCGCGGAGCCTCGTCCCGCAGTCGACGGCGCCCGTCGTCGCCCATCTCACCACGCGCGTGGTCCTCCCGAGCGACCCCGACGGCAAACCGAATATCCGCGCGACGGTCGATGCGACCGCGGGGCAGGTGGCGGTGAACGCCCGCGGCTCGTTCGTCGAGAACGTCGTCGATGCCGAGGTGACCGTGCCGCGCGCCGACCCCGAGGCGGTGCGCGCGCTTTCGCCGCAAGTGCCTATTTTTCAGCCGATTGCCGCCCATGTCGTCGCCAGTGGCGAGCTGCCGCGGATTCATGCGAAGGGTGGCGCCGAGGTCGGTCACGGCGCCGTGACCTTCGAAGGCGACATCGTCGCGTCCGCCGCGATGGCGGCAACTGCGAAGGTCAATGCCCACGCTATCGATATTCGCGCGTTCTCCAAGGACGGCCCGGAGTCGAACCTGAACCTCGATTTGGCGGCCCACGTGGCGACCACGGCGGAAGGCTCCGTGGATGGCGGCTTCGAGGCGCACACGTCGCCGGCCACCGCGGCGGGGCAGGTGATTCCGGCGATCGACGCCCACGGCGACTTCACCAAGACGCGCGCCCACGGCGCCGCGACGGTCCACGAGGTCGGCGCGCCGACGCAAATCGCCTACGACGCGCACTACGGCGAAGGCGGCACGCGCGTCGCGTTCGAGACCGACACGAACGTCCCGAGCCTCGCGTCGATCCCGCGCATCGGGCCGGTCGCGAAAGGGAGCGGCCGCGTTCGAACGCACGGCAACGTGAACGTGGATGCGATGCAGGTCGAGGCGAACGCCGACGTCGCCGTGGCGAACGTCGAAGCGAGCGGCGTGCAGCTCGGCGCCGCGCGCATCGGTGCACGCGTGACGGGCGACGCGAAGTCGCCCACCGTGGCCGTGACGATTGCGGGCGAGCGGCTTCAGCAGGGCGAGCTGAAGTTCGCGCGCCTCGCCGCGACGGCCAACGGCAAGCCGACGGCGATGACCGTGACGGCGCGCCTCGAGGGGAGCAACGACGCGCCGGACATCGCGGCACAGGCCGTGATTCATGCGGGCGAGCAGCTGGTCGTGACGGGGACCGACGTCTCGCTGAAGCGCAACGACGTGACGGCGCGTGCCCGTGTCGAGAGCGTGCGGAGCGCGAACGGACGACTCGATGTGGAGGGGATCCTCGTCGAAGGGCTCGGCGCGCCGCTCTATGCGTCGCTTCACCAGGCGCCGCGCAAGCTCGATGTGACGGCGAAGTCCGACGGTCTCGACATCGCACGCATCGCGACGCTCGTGCACAAGGAAGAAGACCTCAAAGGGGGGACGCTGGCCCTCGATACCGAGATGTCGCTGGCCGGCGCGACGCCGAAGGGTCACGCGAAGATCTCGATCGCCAACGCGCGCCTGCGCGACATCGAAGGTGGCTACGCCGACCTCGACGTGACGGTCGACGGCAAGCACATCGCAGGGACGGCCGCCGCCGAGATGGACGCCGTCGGCTTCGTCAACGCGAAGGCCGACGTCACGATCGCGGGCGCGGTCACAGATGCGAATGCCTGGAAAAAAGCGCTCGGCGACGTCTCCCTCGACGCGGCGGCGAACCTTGGCGCCATCGTCGCGAAGCTTCCCGAGGGGACGGTCCCCGTCGAGAAGCTCACGGGCAAGGTGACGATGAAGGGATCCGTCGCCCGCACCACGACCGACGGCATGCCCGACGCGCGCATCTCGGTCGCGACCCACCAGCTTGCCTTCGCGCTACCGCCGCCGGCCGAGACGAAGGCCGAAGTCGACGCGAAGAAGCCCGCGCGCGATTCGGCGACGGCGACGACACGCGACACGAGCCCCCCGAAGACCGCGGAAGGGAACGTGTCGACCCTCACGACGCGCCCCAAGTTCGACCCGAAGGCCGGTCCTCAGATCGCGCACCGCGGCTTCGCGTCGTCGAACCTCGACGTATCGTTCGACGTCTCGCTCGACGGCGCGTCGGGGTTCACCGAGGCGTTCGTCACGGCCCACGACACGTCGGGCGTGCTCGCGATGATCAACGCGAAGACTGACATTCCGGCCGACATGATGCGCACGCCGAGCCGCGCGAAGGAGCTCGCGAACGAGATGCCGTTTGCGGTGCACGTCGACGTGCCGCGGCGTGGGCTCGACAAGATGCCCGAGGCGTTGGGCCAGATGCCGGCTCACGGCGACGTCGCGCTGGGGATGGACCTGTCCGGAACCGCGAAGGCGCCGAAGGTCGACGTGGGGATTCGCGCGTTCGACCTCCGCGACATTCGGCAGGGCGCCGAGACGGCCCTGGATGTCACCGGGCGCGCGACCTACGACGGCGCGAAGGGCGACGCGCGCATGCTGGTCGTGCGGAAGGATCGCACCGTCGTCGACGCGAAGGTCGACGTGACCGCCAAGCTCGACGACTTCAAAAACGCAACGCCGGAAGCGCCTGCGAAGTGGGACGGGAACGCGAAGATCGTCGTCGACAAGTTTGCGCTCCAAGACGTGCGCTACCTCATCGACGACCACATTCGAGGCACGGTCTCGGCGACGGTCGACGCGAAGAACCTCGGCACCGCGCCGGTGGTCGACGGGAAGATCGATCTCGGCTCGATCAAGGTCGGCAAATCGAGCCTCGACAGCGGCGCCATCGTCCTCGCTGCGAAAGACGGCGGAGCGTCCGTCGACGTTCGCTTGGTGCAGGGCGACGGGCACATCTTTGCCAATGCCAAGGCGCCGATTCATTGGGTCGGCGGTGCGGCGCCGAGCCTCGACACGACGAAGAGCCTCGACGCGTCGTACGATATTTCGAAGTTCCGAATTGCCGTCTTCACGCCGTTCGTGCGCGACTCTCTCGGCAACCTCGACGGCCGCCTCGACGGCAAGGGGACAGTCGCGATCGAGCCGGGCGAAGGGGCGAAGAATGGCAAAATGCAGGGTGATCTCCGCCTTACCGGCGGCCAGATGATTCTGCCGACGCTCGGCGACGAAGTGCACGACGTGCGCGCGACGGTGAAGATCGACCCGTGGGGCACCGTGCGCGTCGACGACGTCTCGCTCTCCGGCGTGTCGGGCAAGCTCACGGCGACGGCTTCCGCGAAGCTCGACGGTTTCGCGGTTCGCAATGGCCAGGTGTCGATACGCATCAACAAGGACGAAGCGTTCCCCCTGTCGATGCAGAGCGTGCCGCTCGGCGAAGCGTGGGGCGCCATCGACGTGAAGGCCGACATGAGCGCGGCCCAAGACGACCTCAAGGTCGCCGTCGACATTCCGGTTCTCCACTTCACGTTGCCGCAGAAAACAGGGCACTCGGTGCAAGGAATGGAGGCCGACGAGTCGGTGACCATCGACCCCCTGCCCGAAGGCGAGAGCAAAGTCCTCGTCGAGGTCGACCCCACCAAGGTGGGCGAGGCGGTCGCGGCGGCAGCGCCGAAGATGAAGATCCACGTCGAGGTGAACCTCGGCAAAGAGGTGGAAGCGCGCCGAGACACGACGCTCAGAATCGGTGTCACGGGCAAACCCGTTTTGGATATCGGCGAGACGACGAAGATCTCGGGCGAAGTCCGAACCACCGAGGGGTTCCTCGAGCTTCAAGGGAAGAAGTTCATCGTCGAAAAGGCGACGGTTTCGTTCGTGGGGCCCGATCCGGGAAACCCCACCGTGGTCGCAACGGCCTATTACGACGCGCCGGACCGCACGCGCGTGTTTGCCGACTTCCGCGGCCCCGTACAGACGGGGAAGCTCACGCTGCGGTCCGACCCGCCGCTCACCAATTCACAGATTCTCTCGGTGCTCCTCTTCGGCTCGGCGGACTCGTCGGCGGGAGCGGCGTCGACCACGCAAAGCTCGGACACGGACAAGAACACGGCGCTCGCCGTTGGCGCGGCCGGTGGCGTCGTCACGCAAGGGCTCAACAAAGCGCTCTCGGGCGTGTCGCCCTACGAGATTTCGACCCGTATCGCGACGAACGAGTCGAACAACCCGGCCCCCGAGCTCGCGGTGCAGCTGTCGAAAACCGTCACGGCGCGCATCGCCTACAACCTCGGTCAGGCCGCACCGGGACAGAACCCCGACAAGACGCTGCTGATGCTCGACTGGCAGTTTCGCCGTCGGTGGTCGACGCTCGTGACGGCGGGGCAGACGACGTCGATCCTCGATCTGCTCTGGCGGAAGTCCTACTGAGTCGATGCGATCGTCCGCGGTCCCGACCAGGGCTGCCGCGGGGGCGAGCTTCGCGGGTTACCGCGTTTTGAGCCACTCCGTGTACGCCTCGTAGGAGAGCGGGTCGGGCTCGGCGGCTGTCGCGTGGGTCGGAGCGCTCGCAGGCGGAGCCCCCGAGCCTGCGCGCGCGGGCGTGCTCTCACGAATGTAAGAGCTGCGCGGAGGGACGGACGACCCCATCCCCAGCTCCACGCCAGCCGAGTGCGCGATGAGCTGCAGCACGTACTGCTCGTCGGCCGACGGCGTCTCCGCCCCCGAGAACCACGCGATGATGCGCGCCTCGGGCACGCGGCAACGCGCCGCGAGCGTCGAGATTCCCCCCACCGCGGCCGCAAGGGCGCGCAGACGTCGTTCGTAGGTCGGGGTCTCCATGGGCGATTGCCTCTCTCGAAGCACTTCGCGTACCCACCGACCATGAGTGCGCTTCCGCACGTTTTGCGTGGTCCGGTCGCGCGAATTTGCGAGCTTCGTCGCAATTGGCCACATCACGCGAGCGCCACCGGAGTCGCCACGCTTTCGGCGACCGCGTATGCATAGGCTCGAGTGACCACCGACGCGCGCCTCGATGACCTGTCGCCGGGCCCCGCGCCAACCCTCCCGCCGGTGCGCGGCCCACGCGAGTCGATACGCTACCTCGGCGCCCTCGCTCTCGTCTCGCTCGGAGCTGCGGGCTTTGCGGTCGCGTTCCGGTGGGCCCTCGCGCTCGCCTTCACGTACGCGTACCGCGCGCCGGACATCGTCACGGCCTTCGAACGAATGCCCTTCGCGCTTCGAGTCGCGCTCCCGGCGACGGGCGGTCTGCTCGCAGGCTTCACCGTGCTCGCGACCATGCGCGCGACGGGCGGGCAGGGGGTCGGCGGCGTCATGGAAGCGGTCGTCCTGGGGCGCGTACGAATCTCGATGCGGACGACACTCTTCAAGTCCCTCGGCGCCTATCTCGCCATTGTGAGTGGCGGATCCATCGGGCGTGAGGGGCCGCTCATTCAGTTCGGCGGCAGCACCGGAAGCCTCGTCGCACGGATGCTGCGCCTCGACGACGAGCGCAGCCGCACGCTCATCGCGGCAGGGACCGCGGCCGGTTTCGCAGCGGCGTACAACACGCCGCTCGCAGCGGTGCTTTTCGTGCTCGAGGTCGTCACCGGCGTCGTCGCGCTCGAGGCGATCCTCCCTGCGATCGTCGCGTCGGCCATCGCCACCGCGGTGACGCGCGCACTTGCCGGCGGCGGTCCTATCTATGGCCTTCGCACGTTCACGTTTCGATCGAGTTGGGAGCTTTTGGCCTACGCGGTTCTCGGCGTGCTCGCGGCGTTGACGGGGCAGGGCTTCATGCGTCTTCTCGCCGCGGGCGAAGCGTTCTTCGCCAAGACCACGCTCCCCACGGTCGCGCGCACCGCCCTCGGCGGCGCGATCGTCGGCGCCATCGCCATCGCGATCCCGCGCGTGACGGGCAACGGCTACGAGCCGCTCAACGCGATGCTCAACACGCCGGTGCCCTTCGCGATCGTGCTCACGTTACTCGTCGCGAAGGCTGTCGCGACCACGGCGTCGGTCTCGTCGGGGAGCCCCGGCGGCGTCTTCACGCCGACGCTCTTTCTCGGGGCGGCCCTCGGCGCGTGCTTCGAGCACGTGCTCCGCGCCATCTTCGGCGTCGGCAGCGTGGGCGACGTAGGCGCCTACGCGCTCGTCGGAATGGCGGCGATGACGGCGGCGACGACCCACGCGCCGCTCATGGCCGCGGTCCTCGTGTTCGAGCTCTCTGCCGACTACGCGATCGTTCTCCCGCTCCTCCTCGCGACGTCCGTCGCCGTCTCGCTCTCGCGCCGCCTCGGCCCCGACTCGATCTACACATCGGAGCTCACGCGTCGCGGAGTTCGCTGGGTCGTGAATCTCGGCGGGCGCACCGTCGTTAAGCCATGACGGGCGGGTTGCGCTGCGCAAACTCGAAGAAGCGCGCCGCCGCCGAGCCGAGCGCTCCCGCTGGAAGCGCCCAGTGGAACGTTCGCCGCACCACGAAATCGAGGCCCGGGACAAGGACGACGCGCCCCGCCGCGAGGTGCGCGCGAAGTGCCCACCGCGCGACGAACGCCACGCCGAGGCCCGCCGCGACCGCGCCGAGGATCGCCTCGTTGCTCCCCAGCTCGATGTCCATCGGGAGCGGCTTCTTGCGCACGTTCGCGTTGCGAAGCGCGCGATCGAGCACCGCGCGCGTCCCCGAGCCGGGCTCGCGGTAGAGCACCGGAAGCTTCGCCAGGTCGGCGACGGTGCGCAGGCGCGCGCGGCTGTTGGGCGCGACGATGGCGACCATCTCGTCGTCGACGAAAGGCTCGAGGCGCACGCCCGACGCGCGCGCATGCCCTTCGACGAGACCGAGGGGCGTGCGGGCGCTTGCAACAGCCGCGAGCACCGCCTCGGTGTTTCCAACGTCGAGAACGATCGGCACGTGGGCATGGCGCGCGCGGAACGCCGCGAGCACGCCGGGGAGAACGTGGGCCGCAATCGTGGTGCTCGCCGCCAGCGCCAGCGCCCCGAGCGGCTCGCCTTCGGCCGCAAGGGTCGATGCCGCCTCGTCGAGGAGTCGTTGGACGGTCCGCGCATAGCCCGCTTGCCGTGGGTCTCGTCTGGCGTGGCCCTCCTCGCCGGCGTCACGGTCGGCCTCGCCCTCGGCAACCCCTTCGCGAAGACCACACGTGCCCTCGCGCACAAGATGCTCGCGCTGTCCGTCGTGGGCCTCGGCGCCGGGATGGACCTCCGCGTCGTCGCCCGCGTCGGCCTCGAAGGGGCGTTCGCTACAGCCGTCGGCATCGCGACCTGCATCGCGCTCGGCGCGTTTTTCACGCGTATTCTTCGCGTCGGGACGAACACCGGCGCGCTCATCACCCTCGGCACGGCGATCTGCGGCGGCAGCGCCATCGCCGCGGTCGCGCCTACGCTGCGCCCCAAGGACGACGAGGTCACCGTCGCCCTCGCCACCGTGTTCCTTTTGAACGGTGTCGCGCTCTTCGCGTTCCCCGCCATCGGCCACGCCGTCGGCCTCGACGAAACGCGCTTCGGTCTGTGGGCCGCCATGGCGATTCACGACACGAGCTCCGTGGTTGGCGCCGCGATGGCCTACGGTCCGAAGGCGCTCGAGGTCGCCACCAGCGTGAAGCTCGCCCGCGCACTGTGGATCGTCCCCGTGACGATCGCTGTCGGCATGGCCATCGCGCGGCGAGACCTTCGCGTGCAGTCTGCGTCGTCGCCTGAGCAGCACGGCGTCTCGAAAACGACCACGCCCAAGCCGTATTTCATTCTCGGATTTCTCCTCGCGGCGGCTCTCGTCACGTTCGCTCCGGCGCTCCGCCCCGTGGGCCACGTCGTCAGCAGCGTCGCGCGCCAGGCGATGTCGGTCACGCTCTACCTCATTGGAGCCGGCCTCACGCGCCCCGCGCTTCGTGCCGTAGGCGCGCGCCCGTTGGCGCTCGGCGTGCTCCTCTGGGTCGTGATGGCGAGCCTCTCTCTCGCGGCCGTGATGGCCGGTCTCCTCGAGAAGGGGTTAATCTCTGTCCCATGAGCACCGAGAGTTCGCGCGTCTTCGTCACGGGTTCCGTCGAGGGTCTTGGGTTGATGGCAGCGCAGCTCCTCGCGAAGCAGGGGCACCGCGTCACGCTTCACGCGCGCAACGCGTCGCGCGCGAGCGACGCGCGGCGAGCGCTGCCGGCGGCCGAGCACGTGGTCGTGGGCGATCTCGAGACGCTCGCGGGGATGCGCGCCGTGGCCAACGCCGCGAACGCGACCGGCGCGTTCGACGCCGTGATTCACAACGCCGCGATCGGCTACGCGCTCGCGAAACGTGCTGAGACAGCCGACGGCCTCGAGCGGCACTTTGCCATCAACGTCCTCGCGCCCTACGTGCTCACGGCGCTCATGAAGAGGCCGAAGCGCCTCGTCTATCTAAGCTCGGGGATGCACCAAGGTGGCACGTCGTCCACGGACGATCTGCAGTGGACGAAGCGTCGCTGGAGCGGCAGCCAGGCGTACTCGGACACGAAGCTCCTCGACGTGGTGCTCGCTTTTGGCATCGCGCGCCTCTGGCCGGACGTTCTCTCGAACGCTCTCGAGCCGGGGTGGGTCGCGACCAAAATGGGCGGCGCCGGCGCCCCCGACGATCTCACGCTCGGCGGCGTCACGCAGGCCTGGCTCGCCGTGAGCGACGCGAAGGAGGCCAAGGTGACCGGGAGCTACTTCTTTCATCAGAAGCTGCATCCCGTGAAGGCCGCCGCGCGCGACGTGGGCGTGCAAGACGCGCTCATCGCCGAGTGCGCACGGCTCGCGGGCGTCGCGCTGCCGTAACCGCGCCGCAGGCCTCAGGCCGCGCCGAACCACCGCGCGAGGGCAGGGCGCAACCCGCCCGCGCGGCCCGCCCACGCGTTGGCGTCGCTGCGCGCGCTGATGCACGACCTGGTCGCCCGACGCCACGGCCTCGTCCGGGTGAGCGCGCCCGTCGCGAGCTTCTGGAAAGTCGTCGCGGAAAGCCCCGCTCTGCGCGCCCACACGCGCCTGCTGACGGAGCAGCTCGAACGCGATCTCGGACGCATGCTCGCGTCGAGCGTCGATGCGCCCACGGGCGATCCGATGGCGCGATTGATCGCCGCGGTGCTCGTGGGCGCGTGGCGCGTGTCGTTCCGCGAGGCGGTTCGCCGGCATCGCTCGACACCGGCCGCCACCACGCGCGAAGTGCTTCTCGAGCTGCTCGATGACGGCTTCACCGCCGCCAGCGCCGCGGCGCGCGGAACGGCGTACGTATGATTTCGGAGAGCGTTCCAGCTCACGGGCGCGTGGACGCTCCAACGACAAAACGAAGAAGGCCGGCTCGAGATGCTGTCTCGGCCGGCCTACTTGCTTCTGTTTCTGGAGCGGGAGAAGGGATTCGAACCCTCGACGTCCACCTTGGCAAGGTGGCACTCTACCACTGAGTTACTCCCGCAGCCCGATTCGGAGAGGCACTGATAGTTTCCGGGTTTCGAACTGTCAACACTTGGTGACTCACTTTTCTCATCGAGTGTGACGTAGCCGCTTCTTTCTAAGCATAGAACGCAACCGCAGCGTGGCTCACGATCGAGCCTTCGTTTGGATCGACCGTCTGCTCGTAGTGAAGGAGCGACGCCTCCCGCGGCTGGCGAGACGTGATGCTCGAGGGGCTGCTCGCTGCGCCGGGGAGCGTTTGAAGCAGCGAATAGATGGGCGCGAGTCCGCAGACGCGGCGCGTGTCGAGATCGCGCGCGACATCGGACCAGAAGTCCGCGGCGTCACGACTGAGCGCGCGATCGAGCGAGGCGTGGTCGGCCTTCGCGAGGGCGTCGCGCTCGGCCACGCCGTAGGGGCGCGCATCGCCGAAGCGCGGGCCGACGTGGGCGAGGTCGGCTCCTGCGACGAGGACGACGCGACCGGGGCGCGATGCGACGAGCTCGCGGATGCTCTCCAAGAACGCCGTCGCCGTCGGGTCGCTCGCCGGGTTGGTGCCGCGTGCTTGGTGGCGCCCGAGGCCGGCGAGGATGGGGACGATGCGCGCGCGGCGCGTGCCGAGGACGTGGCGGAGGAAGACCGCCTGAAACTCGAGGGAGTGCTCGCGTTTGTGATTAAGCTCGTCGGCGTAGGGGTCGAACCGCGCCGTTGCGGCGAGCGCATCGATGGCCTCGAGGTCCGCCTCCATGGCGCCGAGAGGTGTGTCGAACGACTTCCGGCAAAGGGCGAACGGCTCCTTCATGGGAGCGTGCGACGTGCCGAAAAGGATGAACGTGTCGGCGTCGTCCGAGAGGCTGTCGGCGAGCGCGGTGTACGCGTGGCCGTAGCCGACGGCGCCGCGCCAGGGGTCGATGTGCGGTGCGATGAGGCCCACGAGGTGCGGGCGCGGAACGCGAGGCTCGGCGGGCTTTGGTTGCCGCGCGCGAGCACGGGCGAAGCAGCTCCGCTCGACGTAGGCACGAAGCTCTGTCGCGTCGGCGTGGTACGCCCCGCCGGCGTGGGACGGCGGGCGCACGGTCGCCGCGCGGAAGTCGTGCTCCACCTTTTCGCGGGCACGTTCGAAGGTGTCCGACGCAAGGAAAAGCGCTTTATCGAGCTGCGCGGCCAACGAGACCACCGCCGCGACAGGGACGTCTTCGCCGAGCTCCTTCGACGCGGCCTTCGCAATCGCCGCGCATGTAAGCTCGCCCGTGAAGCGCGCGACAATCGGCACGAGGGTAGGCGGGATCATCGCATGGGCATCGGTGATGCCCTGCGTGTCGCGCAGGACGAGCACGCGGCCGTGCTCAGCATCGGGGACGACAACCGACTCGACGGGCCGCAGCGCGGGCCGGGACGTGGGCGACATCATCGCCTTCATGCTAGCTGAATCGCCGTGAAAACCCGGCCGGGCGAGCAGAGCTTCAAGACCGACCCGCGACGCGCGGAGCTGCTCGCGTTGTATGCCGAGGTTGACGCGCTGCTCGCGCCGTTCTCCTGCGATGCGTCGACGGACTGCTGCCGCTTCGGCGTGACGGGTCGCGAGCCCTATCCCACGGCCATCGAGCTCGCCGAAGTGGAGCGCGCGGCCCGCTCGGCGGGGGCGCTCTCGTCGCGATCGACCGCCACTTCCAGCGGTGATCGAGGGCGCGGCGGTCGCGGGCGCGCGCTGCCGATGGCCGAGCGCGACGGCGAGGGCGAGCGCCGGTGCCCGTTGCTCTCGGCCGAGGGGCGCTGTCGCATTTACGCGTCGCGCCCGTTCGGCTGCCGCACGTTCTTCTGCGAGCGCGCCACTGGGCCTGGAAAAATGCCGCGCCAAGAGGTGCAGCGGATCTCCCGTGCGGTCGCCGATCTCGCCGCGCGCTTCGACCCGCGCGACCCCGGCCCGCGGCCTCTCACGCGCGCCCTCGCGCGCCTCACCGGCGGCGGGTGACGCCGTGGTACCAATGCCGCCGTGCGTGCGTTCCTCCGCTATCTTTCGTCGCTTCTTCTAAGCCCGGCGCTCCTCGGCGCGCTTTACGTTCTCGCGCTCACGTACCTCGCCGGCTCCCACGTTGCCGACGAGCCGCAAACCCTGGGCGCGCAGGCGTCGCAAATTACGAGCTTCGTGACCCACCGTTTCGGCGGCGAGGTCTTCCGAATGACCGTGGCGATTACGGCCGCCGCCGTCGCCATCGGTAGCCTCCTCGGACTCGTCGCAGGCGGCCTCGTGTCCCTTCGCGACGCCCTCGAAGGTCGGGCGAAGCGCGCGCTCTCGCACCGTGCGGCGCTTGCGCTGGCTGTCATCGTCGCGCTCCACGCGGCCTGCGAAGCGTGGGGAATGGCGGGCGCGCCGCAGCTCTACGCCGACGGCTTCTACGCCCGCGGCGGCCTCTTGCGCACGTTGCAGATCGTCGTAACCGACGTCGTCGGTCAAGGCGGGATCGCCGCGATCGTCATCCTTGTCGTCGTGGTGTTTCTCGCCGGCCCCGTTGGAAAATGGCCCACTTGGCCAGCGCGCATCCGCGGGGCAGTCCACGCCATCGCATCGCGCCCGGCGGGTGCGGCCGTCGTCCTCATGGGTGTGCTCGTCGGGGCGTTCGGGTTTGCGCTCCACGGCACGCCGCGCGCGCTCGTCGCGGTACCGGTCGCCCACGCGGACGCGACTTCGGTGAAGCGTCCGAACGTGCTGATCCTCGCGGCCGACTCGCTTCGCGCCGATCGGATCACGCCGAAGATCGCGCCGCATCTTTCGGCCCTCGCCGATCGAGGCACGCGTTTCGATCGCGCGTACGTTTCGATCCCCCGCACCTTCCCGTCCTGGGTCACGATCCTCACGGGGCGCCACGCGCACCACCACGGCGTCCGCTCGATGTTCCCGCGGTGGGAAGAGCGCACGAAAGACTTCGACGCGATTCCGTCGCGCCTCGCCGCGGCGGGCTACGCGACCGGCGTCGTCAGCGATTATGCCGGCGACATTTTCGGTCGAATCGATCTCGGCTTCGGCCACGTCGACACGCCGACATTCGATTTTCGGCAGCTGATTCGCCAGCGCGCGCTCGAGCGGGAGACGCCGCTACTGCCGTTTCTCCACTCGCAGGTCGGTCGCGCGATCTTCCCCGTGCTGCGCGAGCTCAACGACGCCGCCGATCCGTCGATGCTCGCGGCCGACGCCACGTCGGCGCTCCGTTCGCTGCGGCGGGATGGAGACGACGCGCCGTTCTTCCTCACGGTCTTCTTTTCGACCGCGCACTTTCCGTACGCCGCGCCCGCGCCGTACTACGCGCGCTTCACGGACCCGGCGTATCGCGGCCGTTTCAAGTACCACAAGCCCGTCGGCCTCGGTCGCGAGGAGGCGCCCGATGCGCGTGACGTCGCGCAGGTGCGTGCGCTCTACGACGGCGCGGTGGCGAGCATCGACGACGCGGCGCAGAGTGTTCTCGACGAGCTCGCGCGCGAAGGGCTGGCGGACAACACGATCGTCGTCGTGACCGCGGATCACGGCGAGACGCTCTACGAAAACGGCCACGGCCAAGGGCACGGCGATCACCTCTTCGGCGACGAAGGGACGCACGTGCCGCTCATCGTCGTCGACCCGCGACCCGCGCACGCAGGCGCCCATCGCGAGGCCAACATCGCCCGTGACGTCGACCTCGCAGCGACGCTCTATGAGCTCACGGGCGTTGCCCCGCCGCGCGATCTCGACGGCCGCTCTCTCGTCGCTGCGATCGACGGGAAGCCGCTTGCGCCGGCCTTCGCGTTCGCCGAGACCGAGCTCTGGTTTACCGAGGAAATCCCGGGCTTGCCCAACGAGCTGCGCATCCCATACCCCGGCATTGCGCACCTTACGGAGGTCGATGCCGCCCACGGCGATGAGGTCGTGATGCAGTCGGCCGCGCAGCCGCTCACACGGGTTGCGCGGCACCGCATGGTGCGCGACACGCGTTGGAAGCTCGTCTACGTGCCGACTCGGTCTGGTGTAAAGTACATGCTGTT
>JANXMC010000175.1 GCA_025354825.1 Myxococcales bacterium | reverse complement strand
CGCCACGGCGACGGCCGATGCCGTGAGCTCCCAATCGTTCGCCGACTCCGCGTCGAGCTTCGCGCGCTGCGCACGGAACTGCTCGATCGCCGCCTCCCACGCCGCACGAGACTGAGCCGGCAGCGCGTCGAGCGTGCCTCGGATTTCGAGTGCGCGAAGGCGCCGCCGGAGCGAGCCCTTCGCAGCGCGACGAGCGTCTTCGACGCGCCCCTGGCGAAGGAGCAGCTCGAGGCGGAAGCGCGCGCTCTCGTCGCGGGCGCGAAGGAACGCGCCGTGCGTGACGCCCATGGGCGCAAAGGTGCTCTCGACGTCGAGAACGCGCTCCGCCTCCGTGAAGTCCGCGAGCGCCGCATCAATGCGCGACATCGCCTCTTCCGCTCTCCCCTTCCCCGTCAGCGCAAGCCATCGCGAATCGCCGCTGCCGAAGCCGAGGGCGGCCTCGTCGAGCTTCGAATAGGCACGAACGGCTTCGTCGAAGCGACTCTCGCGAAACGCGACATCGCCGTCGATTCGAAGCTGCTCGAGGAGCAGATCGGCGAACGGTCGGCTTTGAAGGGAGCGCGAACGCGCCGCGCTCGCCCGCGCGTCGGCGTACTTGCCCAAGAGAAGCTGGAGGCGCGCCAGCTCGATCTCGGAGTTTGCCGCGGCGTTTGCGTTGCGGCTGTCCGGAGTCGCGAGCGCGAGGTCGATGGCGCTTCGAAGCGAAGCCTCGGCCTCGCCCTCGAGCCCCGAAAAACGCGGGTCACGTCGTGAGAGCGATTCGAGGACGCGAATCGAAACGAAAGCGCGCGTCTGCAACGCATCGAGGCGCTCGGCAGGCGGAGCCGTCGCTTCGCGGGCGAAGCTCGACTCGGAGCTGAGCGCGAGCGCCTCCTCGAAAAGACCGAGCGTGACGAGCGCGCCGAGAAGCCCGTTGGTCGCATCCCTGACGTCGGGAAGCTCGAGACGCGATGTCGAGCGACGAGCCTGCCTGTACGCCGCGAGCGCCGCGCGGATGTCGCCGCCCTTCTCGGCGACGACACCCTCGTAGAACTGAAAGCGCGCGGTGGCGCCCGGGTCGTCCGTGGCGAGCGGCTTCGCATGCGCGATGGCCCGCGCGGCTTCGGCGAAGGCATAGGTTTGGGCACAAAGCATGTAAGCCCGCGCGGTCGTGTCGGCGGCGCCATCGCTGATTCGGCCCGCGGCGAAGAGCGAGTCCGCGGATACCGCGAGCAGATGCGTGGCCGTGTCGAGGTCGCCTCGACGGAATGCAATGCGCGCGACCATCCCGTTCGCCCACGCGCCAGCGATGCCCGCGTCGGTCGTATGGGGCGTCACGAGGGCGAGCGCTTCGTCGACCTTCCCTTCCCCTCGGCGCGCACGGGCGTTTACGAGCCAATCGGGCGCTTGGGATGGCGCGAGCCGAAGCTTCCACGCGGCGGTCTCGGGGCCCGTCACCGTGCGCACGCGAACTTCCGTCGCCCCCGCGGGAACGCGCACGCGCCACCGTGTCTCGTCTTCGAACGTGTCCTGCTTCACGAGCTCGCACGCGCCGCGATCGCTCACGATCGTCGTCGCGGATCCCGCGGCGACCTTTGCCAAGAGAAGCAGCGTTCGCTCCGAGGACAGCTCGCAAACGGGGCCCGCGACGACGCCCTCGCAGCCCGAGAAGGTGACGTTGAGCGGCGACCCCGGCGCATCGGCTGCGACGGCGACGGCTTGCTTCGAATGGCTGCGCTGCACGGCGAACGCGCCCACGGCGGCAACGCCGACCGCCGCGGCAAACACCGAGGCGCAAAGCCGCGCTCGCCCCGTCATGCGCCCCTCGCGCTTCCCACCGAGGGGGACCGCGAAGAAACGTCGTGGGCGGTGTCAGACCCAACCCTCGAATCCAAAAGGACACTCATGGGATCGCCATTTTTCCCCAAAGGTGCCGCCTTGCCGCTTCGCAATTCTTCCACGCCATCGCCTTTGGCTCGTGACGTCACACGTATGCCCGACGTCGGCGACCGCATCGCCGATACCTACGTCATCGAAGGCGTTCTCGGCGAGGGCGGGATGGGGCGCGTCTACCGCGCGAGCCACGTTTTGATCGGCCACTCGGTCGCGGTCAAGGTGATGAAGCCCCGCGCGCGACCCGGCGGAACGTTCCTCCACGAGGCGCGCCTCACCGCGCGCATCACCGGCGGCGTCCCCCACGTCGTCGCCTGCGGAACGCTTCCGAACGGTCTTGGGTACCTCGTGATGGAGCATCTCGTCGGCTGCGATCTCCAGCGCCTGCTCCGACGCCACGGCCGCTTCGCCCCCTCCGACGCCGTTACATGCATTCTGCAAGCGTGCACCATCCTCGGCGCCGCCCACGCCGCGGGCGTCACGCACCGTGACGTGAAGCCGTCGAACCTCTTTCTCGTGCACGGCTCGTCGAATCACGGCGCGCCGCAGCTCAGAGTCCTCGACTTCGGAATCGCATCGGCGCGGCGTGACGACGGAGCGTTCGCTCGGGCGCCCGGCGACGCGTCGTCGGCCCTCGGCTCGCCGGCCTTCGCGCCGCCCGAGGGCAACGACACACCGCAAACGGACATTTGGTCGCTCGGCGTGACGCTCTTCATGCTCGTCACGGGCGCCTTACCGTTCGCAGGTACATCGACGCGTGCGGTTCGTGCGGCCGTGGAAGATGGCGGCGCACGCTCGTTGCGCGACCTCCGTGCCGACGTCGACCCGCTGCTCGACGCTGTCGTCGCGCGCTGTCTCGCGCGCGATCCTGCGCAGCGATTTGCGTCGACGGGCGAGCTCGCCGCGGCGCTCACGCCGTTCGCGCGGGCACCGTGCACGAGCGATCTCTTCACGCTCCGATTGCCGACGAACGCCGAGGACGACGCCGGCGTAGCCAACGTTTCCGCGCTGCGCGAAGCCGCGACGCAAACGATCGACGAGCCCCCGGCAACGACGCGTCGCGCCGGCGCGAAGCTCGGTTGGTGGGGCGCGATCCTCGTCGTCGCGTCGCTCGCATCGCCGACGCCGTCGACGCCGAGCTACCCGCGCTTTCGCCCATCCGCCGCGCGCCCCGCGATGAGCAGCACGCTGCTCGTTGCGAACACGGCGATGGCACCGACTGCGAGCACGTGAGGCGCGCGGAGCATCGCCGCGACGCCCTGATCCATGACGCCACCGAGGGAGACGCCGTCGCGCGGGCCGAGGCCGACGAACGCGAGGGCGGCCTCGCTAACGACGATCGCCGAGGCCGACGAACCGAGCTGCACGGCGACGAGGCCGAGTAGATTCGGCAGCACGTGGCGAACGAGGACCGCGCCGCGTGAATGGCCGAGCGCGACGGCGGCTTCGACGAACGCGGCGCTTCGAAGGATGCGTGTCTCGGCCAACGCGAGGCGCGCGAAGGGCGCCCACGCCGTGACCGCGAAGACGAGCGCGAGGTGGACGCGGCTCGGGCTGCGGACGGCCGAAAGGACGGCGAGCGCCAGCAAGAACGTCGGGAACGCCTGAATGAGATCGCATGCGCGCGCGGTCGTTCGCTCGAAGCGGCCGCGTGCGAGCGCCGCGGCGGCGCCGAGCGGAGTGCCTACGACGAAGCCGATGCTCGCGACGACGACCGCCAGGAGCAGACCGCGGAGAACGGCGTGGGCGACGAGGGGCAAGAGCTCGACCCCCGCCTCGCCGCAACCGAGCCACGCCGCGGCGCCCGGGGATGCCCACGCGACGTTGGGGTCGAGGTAATCGGGCGCGTGGTGAGAAAGCGCGGCCGCCGCC
>JANXMC010000166.1 GCA_025354825.1 Myxococcales bacterium | reverse complement strand
CGGGATGGTCTCCGCCGAGCGATACCTCGCCGCGCGCGCGGAGAGGGCAGCCGGTTCCGCCGTCGATGGCGCGCACCTTGAGCAGCTCGCACGCGCGGCAACCTACTTCGCGCCGTTCGACGACGCCCTCGCCCATGCCGGCCTCGGCCCGGCAGCCACGGGCGTCGACGTCGTCCGTCGCACGCAAGTTCTCGCGGCCTGCGCCGCTTCCACCATCGCCGTCGGCCTCGGCCTTCGATGGCTTCGCCGCGGCGCGTGCGACGTGGTGCTCGCCGGCGGATACGACGCGGTCAGCGCGTTCGTGGCGTCGGGCTTCGAAGCGCTGCGCGCGACCACCGCCCGCGAGCCGCGCCCCTTTCGGCTCGGTCGCGACGGCATGTCGCTCGGCGAAGGGGCGGGCGTCGTCGCGCTCGTTCGAAGCGACGACCTCCGCGGCGCACGTTCTTTCGCGCGCGTCACGGGCTTCGGCGCGTCGACCGACGCCGTCCACATCACGGCGCCCGATCGCACCGGCGCAGGCCTGGCACGGGCCGCGCGCGCAGCCCTTCGCGACGCGAACGTCGCGCCCAACACCATCGGCCTCGTGAGCGCCCACGGGACGTCGACACCGTTCAACGACGCCATGGAAGCGAAGGCGATTCACCACGTGTTCGAGGGGCGCGAGCCGCCGCTCGTTCACCCGTTCAAGGCGCAGATCGGCCACACTCTCGGCGCGGCGGGCGTGCTCGAGATGCTCGCTGCGGCCGACGCCATCGCCGCGTCGGTCGCCCCTGCTACCCGTACGTCGGGCGAGATCGACCCCGACGCAAACGTGCCGCTTCTCGCGCTCGCCGAGGCGCGCGACATCGCCGTCGCCCTCAAGCTGTCGGCCGCCTTTGGCGGCTCCAACGCGGCTCTCGTCGTGGCGCGTGAACCTCCCGCCGTCGAGACGCGCGCGGCTTCAACCCGCCCCACCCGCACAGTGCGCCCCGTCGTCGCAACGGCCCACGCCCGCGTCGCCTCGGCCGACCTCGAGGCTCTTTCCGCGGCCACGGGGGTCGCGCGCGATCGCCTCTCGCGCCTCGACGCGGTGTGCCGCCTGGGCGTCGCCGCCGTCGCCGCGCTGGCCCACGAGGTTGGCCGCGAGCGCCTCGTCGGCGCCGGCGTCGTCGCGGGCTGCTTCCTCGCGACACTCGACACGAACGAACGTTTCGACGCGCGTCGCCGTGCCCGAGGTGCGGCCTTCGTCGAGGCGCGCCTTTTCGCCGCGACGTCGCCCAACGCGCTCGCGGGCGAGTGCGCCATCGTCTACGGCCTCACGGGGCCGAGCTTCGCCATCGGCGCGGGCCCCGGCGGCGCGCTCGAAGCGCTCGCGAACGCCGCCGAGCTCATCGCCGCGGGCGACGCCGACCGCATCGTCGTCGTGGCGGCAGACGACGCCGGAGACGTCGCACGCGATCTCGTTCGTGACGCGGGGTGGAGCACGACACGCATCGCTCACGGCGCGGTCGCGCTTCTCCTCGAAGCGGGCGACGCGCCGGGCTACGCGGTCGATCTCGACATGCCAACCACGACGACGCCGGATGCATCGGGCCATCTCGCGCTCACGGCGTGGCTCGATCGCGCAAGCGAGAGCCCGCTCAGCGCCAGCGGCCGCCGCGAGGGCGCGCGATAACCGATGACAGAATGAGCATTGCGAACGCGAAGAGGCCAATCCCGAAAAGCCACTTCGCCGGCTCTTCGTCCCCCTGGCGATGGAGGCTCATGGCGGCGTACCCCGAGGCGATCGCAATCGCCGTGTAAATGAGCTGCCGGGCGGCGACGTAGATCGTTCGCGCCCCTTCTTCGACGCCCCGAATACGAACTTCGAGCTCGCCGCGCGTCGCCTTCGTCAAGTACTTACGCATGTCCTCCGGCAGCGTGACGGCGCCCATCGCCATATCGCGCACGGTCGACATGGCAATTTGTGTCCAGTCGCGATTGCCGAGAACGAACTCCTGCAAATACGGTTTTATGACCGTAAGCGGATTGAGATCCGGGTCGAGAAGAGAGCACGATCCGTAGAGCAGCAGAATCGTCCGCTCGAGCAGCACCCAGTCTTTTGGGATGACGAACGCGCTCGAAAGCTCTTTGAGCCCTATGTTCATCTTCCGCAGATCGAGCAGGTTTTCGAAGCCCCGCTGCGGGTCCACTTTGATGTCTTTGAGGTTGAAGCTCTCGAGCTTGATTTCCTCCTGAAAGCGGCGGTGGAAATACTCGATGACCTGCTCGCTCACCTTCTCGTCGCTCGTCCGCGAGAGGAAGCCCATCTTGCGCATTGCCTTGACGAGGCCATTCGTATCGCGGCGAAGCACGCTCTCGAGGAACTCCGGAATGCCCTCGCGCATGTTCTGCGAGAGCTCCGCGGTGGCGCCGAAATCGAGCAGAATGAGCGCGCCGTCCTTGCGCACGAGGATGTTCCCGGGGTGCGGATCGGCGTGGTACGTGCCGTCGACGAAGATCATCTGGCAAAAGGCGCGAACGAGCCGCTTCGCGAGATCGGCCTTGTCGATCCCGAAGGCGTCGATGGCCTCGATGTCGCTGATTTTCTTCCCTTCGACGAACGTCGTCGTGAGCACGCGGTGGGTCGAAAGCTCCCGTATCGGCCGCGGGAAAATGACGTTCGGATCTTCGACGAAGTTCCTCGAGATCGTCTCGATGCTGTCGGCCTCGCGCACGAAATCGAGCTCTTGCTCCAGGAGCTCTTTGATTTGGTGGTAGTAGCCGTCGAGGCCACGCAGCGGCACGAACCACTGAATGATTCCGAGAATGCGGCGGATCGTTTTGGTATCGAGGCGAACGATCTCGTCGATGTCGCGGTGCTGAACTTTCACGACGACGCGCGTGCCGTCTTTGAGCCGCGCCTCGTGAACTTGCCCGAGGGACGCGCTCGCGATCGGCATCTTTTGAAAGGCGTCGAAGTGGTCTTCGATCTTCCCACCGAGCTCCTGCGCGAGGCGCGGCGCGACCTCTTCGAAGGGGCGCGGAGGGACCTGGTCTTGAAGCCCTTCGAGCTCGGCGCGAAATGCCTCCGGGAGGAAGTTCGCCATGATCGAGAGCAGCTGCCCGACCTTGATGAAGAGGCCTTGAAGCTCGAGGATCGTTTTGTAGACGCGCTGCGAGTTGCGCTTGTGAACCAACGGCAGCTGCTGCTCCCGAAACGCCGACCCCCGCATGCGGCTCTGAAACGAAAGCCACACGTAGCTCGAGATCACCATGAAGGTCGTCGTGTACGCCCGAATGAACCGCCAGCGGTTCTCGCTCGCACGTCGGTACGCGACGGGCGGCGCGCTCGCGTTGGGCGCATTGGGCGCCGCAGGGAGCGCGGGCACGCTCGCCCTTGATCCTCCGGTGTCGGGCATCGCCGTCAGGGTACGCCGAATCGAGCCGCGTCTGCGACCATGGAGCGTGCTCGCGCGAACAGCGCGTCGTGAGCCCTCGGGCGCGCGGCGCGAATGGCAAGGTTGTCGCGTGTGGGGTGCACGCGATTCGTGAGCAGCGTCACGACGGTCCCCGCGTCCGGGTCGAGCCAAACGCTCGTCCCCGTGAAACCGAGATGTCCGAAGGTGTTGGGGCCGCAGAGCGCGCCCGCGCTCGAGCCGTTGGGGCTCTTGCCGTCGAAGCCGGCCCGCAGCGTGCCGAGGGGGCGCTCGGCAACGAGCCACGAAAGATCGACGGCTTCGCCGAAGGGGAGTACGCGCGACGTCGCGCTCGCCTCGTGCGAGAGCGCGTCGAGCACCGCCTCGCCAAACGTGAGCACGGCGTCAACCGTTCCGAAAATTCCCGCATGGCCCGACGCGCCGAGCCCGGTGAGCGCCCACGCGTTCTCGTCGTGAGCTCGCCCGCGGATCTCCCCTCCGCGCCAGGCCACGACCTCGGTCGGTGCTGCCGCGATGAGCGCGAGAGGCACGCCCCGACCTTCGAGCTCCCGCGCGCTCCCAAGCGTCCCCCGAAGCCCCAACGGCGACGCGATCGCGCCGTCGATCGCCTCGCCTGCGTCGACGGCGCCGACGTGCCGCGCGAGCGCCTCACCGACGAGCACGTAGCCAAGATCGCTATAGAGCGGAGGATAGCCGGCGAGAGGTCGTGCCCCACCCGCGAGGGCGTCGCCGCGAAGCGCATTGGCGGCGGCGCGAAGCGCAGATGCGACGTCGACGGCTTCGCCGCGCAACATCGGCTCAAAGAGCGCCGCATTGGCTTCGAGCCCCGACCGGTGCGCCAGCAAGAGCTCGATGGGCACGTCGGCGGTGCGCGCGTCTGCGAGCGCAGGAAGCACGTCGCCGAGGACGCGCGCCCGTAGCCCGGTGGCACGCGCAACGGCGACCGCGGTGAGCGGCTTCGTCAGGCTCGCCAAATCGAAGTACGTCGTCGTCGCCCCTCCGACCTCACGAACCCACGCGCGGCTTGCGGGCGACTGCGATTGACGCGCGCGTCGTGACCAACCTGCCGCCACGGCGGGCGCAACGCCCGCGTCGAGCACACGCCGTGCGACATCGTCGGCATTCACGTTCCCCCAGGTTTCGACCGCTTCGTTCGCCGCGCGAGAGAGTGCCACATGCGACTTCTCCCACGCTTGGCGCAGCGTGGACAACGCGTAAGCGCACCCGAAAAAGACTGCGTGCAAACGCGCGTGAGACTTTGACGCTTCCTTCGATACGAAGGTAGCCTTCGATCAATGGCCGAATTCGCATGGGAAGCACGCGCGCGCACCGGCGAGCTACGCAAGGGCTCCATGGAGGCCGAGAACGAGGAAGCGGTGAACACCCGCCTCCGCGGCCAGCAGCTCACGCCCACGAAGGTCAAAAAGAAGGGCAAGGCCCTCGCCTTTAGCTTCGGGAGCGGCGTCGGCTCGAAAGACTTGGTCACGTTCACGCGCCTCTTCGCCACGATGATCGACGCCGGTTTGCCCATTGTGCAGTGCCTCGAAATCTTGGGCTCGCAGACAGACAACAAGATTTTCCAAGTGATTCTGCGCGACGTGAAAAACAACGTCGAGCAAGGCGCGACGTTTAGTGACGCTCTCCGTCGCCACCCAAAGGTGTTCGACCAGCTCTATGTCAACTTGGTTCAGGCCGGCGAGGTCGGCGGTATTCTCGATACGATCTTGAACCGCCTCGCGCTGTATATCGAAAAGAACCAGAAGCTCGTCCGGCAGGTTCGCGGCGCGATGGTCTATCCGGCCAGCGTCATGGTCGTCTTCGCCGCCGTTCTGACGGTTCTCCTCGTCTTCGTCATTCCGTCCTTCGAGACGATGTTCGCCGACTTCGGCGCGAAGGACGAGCTCCCTACGCTCACGAAATGGGTCATCGCGGTCTCGCGCGGATTCATCTCGAATCTGCCCTTGGGCGTGCTGATCCTCATTGGCATCGGCGTGTTTCTCACGCAGTCGTACAAGCGGCCGAACGGTCGCCGCATCTTTCACAAGATGATGCTCCGAGCGCCGGTCATGGGCCCGGTGCTCAAGAAGATCGCCGTCGCCCGCTTCACGCGCACGCTCGGCACGTTGCTCACCGCCGGCGTCCCGATTCTCGACGCGCTCGACATCGTCGCCCGCACGGCCGGCAACATGGTCGTCGAAGAAGGCATCATGTACACGCGCCTGAAGATCAGCGAGGGCAAGAACATGGCAGGCCCGCTGCTCGAGACCGACATCTTCCCGTCGATGGTCGTCCAGATGGTCGGCGTAGGCGAGCAGACCGGCGCGCTCGACGCGATGCTCAACAAGATTGCCGACTTCTACGAAGAGGAAGTCGACGTCGCCGTCGCGGCGCTCACGAGCCTCATCGAGCCGGCCATGATGGTCGGCATCGGCGGCACCGTCGGCGTCGTGCTCATCTCGATGTACCTGCCGATCTTCAGCCTCGCCGGTAAGATCAAGGCGTCGTGAGCGTGTGAAGCTCGGCGTTCGGGCCTCGGCACTCGAGCGGGGGCTCGCGGGGCGCCTCGCGTGGATCACGGGGCTACGGCTCGCGTTCCTCACGATCTTCCTCGCGGCGACGGCGTTTTTCTACTTCCGCGGCGATTTTTCGGGCACGTCGTCGACCCTTCGCGTCGCGTTCGGCACCATCGCCGTCGCCTTCAGTCTCGCCGCGATCTACGCGGCGACGCTGCGCTCCGGCAGATACCTCCCTCAGCTCGCCGACGCCCAGCTCGTCATCGACCAAATCGCGTGGACGGCCATCGTCTACGTCACCGGTGGCGCGACGAGCGGCGCGACCTCGTTCTACGCGCTCACGGCGCTCACCGGAGCGATCCTCTCCGGGCTCCGCGGCGCCGCCATCGCCGCGTTCACGGGGATCAGCGTCTACACGCTGCTCTGCGTGGCCTTCTGGCTCCGCTGGATCCAACCGCCGCGCGACTCGCCCTCGTCGTACATCGTCGACGCACCGGGCCTTCTCTATCCCCTGCTGGTCAACGTTCTCGGCATCGTCGTCGTGGCGCTCCTCGGCGGCTACCTCGCCGAGCGCTTGCGCATTACGGGCGGCGCTCTCGAAGAAGCGACGGAACGCGCGGCGCAGGCCGAGCGGCTCGCCGAGCTAGGGCGTCTCTCGGCGGGGCTCGCCCACGAGATCCGCAACCCCCTCGGCTCGATCTCCGGCTCCGTCGAGATGCTGCGCGAGTCGCCCGGTCTCTCGGAAGAAGACAAGCTGCTCTGCGCGATCATCTCGCGCGAAGCGTCCCGCCTCAACAACCTCGTCACCGACATGATCGACCTCTCGCGCCCGCGTCTGCCGATTCCGGAGCTGGTCGACATCGCCGCCCTCGCCCAAGAGGTCGTCGCGCTCGCTGCACGGTCCGATCGCGGCGCCCAAGACGTGGTCGTCGTCTACGACGGGCCGACGTCGCGTGTGGGAACCCGTTGCGACCCCGCGCAGATTCGCCAGGTGCTCTGGAACCTCGTGCGAAACGCCGTGCAAGTCAGCGCCGCCGGAAGCCGCGTGACGGTCCGCGTGGAGGCCGGAAAGACCGAAGTCCGCGTCACGGTGATCGACCAAGGGCCAGGCATCGCGCCCGACGAAACCGACAAAATATTCGATGCATTTTACACGAAACGCACGCACGGCACGGGCATAGGGCTCGCTGTCGTAAAGCGCATCGTCGACGACCACGGCCCCATCGGCGCGCGGATTTCGGTCGAGAGCTCCGAGGGCAAAGGCGCGCGGTTCACAGTCGCGCTCCGCGCCGACAGCGATGGCCGTGACGCGTCGATGGGCGCCCACCGCGCGGCCGTGCGCTGGTAGTAGAGGCTCGCGGCCAAGCCGTCTGAGACGCACGTTTCGACGTTGCGCTCCCCTTCAAGGCGGCTAGTCACTCGCTGTCAGCCTCCCCGGGTGAATCCCCGACGCCATGGCCGAGTGAATGCCGGGCGGCGTCCTGCGTCGAACCTGGTGAGGGTTACAATTTCTCCCGGCTTGCTTCGCTCGGTGATCGTGCGAAAGCTTCCGGGCGAGGGAAAAACGACGATGAAGATCCGGAATCTGCTTCAAGCTGGGCTCGTGGTTGCGGCGCTGACCGTTGCGGGCGCAAGCTTCGCCGACGACGGGGCGCAGTCCTTCGTGCAGCACGAGCACGCAAAGGTCACCGAGTTGCTGAAGCAGCCCGCGTCGGCCGGTCGCGACGGCCAAATCAACAAAGCCCTCGACGGCATGGTTGACTACGAGGAGCTAACGCGCCGCGCCTTTGGCCTCCCGTGCCCCGCCACCGAAGCCGGCTGCACCAACCACTGGGCCGAGCTCTCCGACGCGCAAAAGGCCGAGGTGACCGACCTTCTCAAGCGCCTCGTCGAGAAGAACTACCGCAAGAACCTCATCAAAACGCTCGACTACGACATCACCTTCAAGGGCTCGAAGGAGTCGGCCGGCGATCTCAAGATTCGAACGGAAGCGAAGTCGAAGCTCAAGCCCCGCGATCCGGCCGTGCAGGTCGATTACGTTGTGCGCAATGCGAGCACGAACTACCGCATCGTCGACATCGTCACCGAGGGGTCGAGCCTCACGAAAAACTACTACGACCAGTTCCACAAAATGTTCCTGAACAAGGACCAGGGGTACGCCCACATCGCGAAGAAGCTGAACGAGAAGATCGCCAAGGCCGACTGACGGGCCGCGATGGCGGCGCGCGCGCTCACGCACGGGGGGCGCGCTACGGGTCGTATTCGCAGACGTAAGGGTATTGCGCCGTCGCCGAATCGGCGTGCGCAAGCTCGGTGTCGTAGGTGCCCGACGCGCGTGAGAACGCGCGGACGGGCATCGTGCTTTGGGGCTCCCCCTCGGCCCAGGGGCGCAGATCGATGGGGCGCGTAGAGACGCCGTCCCAGGCCCAGACGGCGGCGTCCGTCGCCGTGGAGGCGTCGACGTCGAACGCGAGGCCGATCCAAAAATCGCGGTTCGCTTCGAGCACACGTGCGAGCCCAAGCTCGCGAAAGAGCTCCTCGCGTTCGCCGTTGCTGCCGTAGACGACGAGGTGACCGTTGCCGTTCGAGAGCTGCGCGCAGGCCCGCGCGGCTTCGTGGGGGCCGCTCGGCGCGGGGACGTAGAGGTACCGTTTGCTGCGCTCGGTGAGGGCGAGGGTCACGCAGATGCCGCCGTTGCACGCGTAGGAGCGCGTCCCCACGGGCTCGCGCTCGCAGACGACGTCGCGCGGCTCCGTGCACGGCACGCGGTACCACGGCTCGCCACCGACGCTGGGCGACCGCGCGACGACGCACGTGGCGCCGGTGTCCGTCGCGTTGAGCTTGGGAAACGTCGCGCTCGGCGACATCATCGCGCCGACGTTGCCGTAGCAGCCGGGGCACCGCGCGGGGGGCGCGAAGCCGGGCTCGGTGGCCACCGCGAGGTAGCGCTGGAGCCCGGTGTCGGGCGTGAGCTGCGTGAGGCCGATCCAGTAGGTGCGGCCCGCCTCCCCTGCGTCGGCGCCGGCCGTCGCGAACGCCAGCGGCGGGCTCGCGAGCTCGCTGCTGCTGGACACCGTGACGAGATGAGCGGCCCGTGCCGCGCAGGCACGCGTCGCGTCGTCGAACACGAGGGGTGTGTCGAGCGCGAAATAGCAATGCCCTGTCTTCGCCCCTTGGCTTGCGGGGACGACGGCGCCTTCGCAAACGGCCTTGCAGTCGCGCGTGCAGCCGGCGACGCCGGCGTCGTCCGTATCGCCCGGGTCGCACTCTTCGCCCGCCGCGGGGTCGATGAAGCCGTCGCCGCAGGCAACGGGGCGGACCCCCACGGGCGTCGCCGCGGGCGGCTCGACGAGATCGGGAAGGCACGCATACACCGACAGGAGGGCCAACGCCGCCCCGGCCACGATGCCCGCGCCGCGAGCAGCCTTGGCGCGCAGCATGCGCGGGCCCCATCGCCGTCGACTCGCGCTGGATCTCACGCGCAGGAGCGTACGAAGGTTCGGCCGCGGGCGCACGCTCGTCGCGCCTGGCGGGTCGCGCCGCGCGCTCTCGAGCGCACGCCGCCCAAGCGCCGGCGCGCGCCTGAGCGGCGATGGCGCTATGCTTGCCGTGTGCTGGCGTCGGAGTCGGAGCGTCTTCTCACCACGTCGGCCGCGGCCCCAACGCCGTCGGGCTTCGAACGCTACGAGCGGCTCTTCGTTCTCGGCGAAGGGGGCATGGGCATCATCGAGGCGGCGCTCGAGCGGGGGACGGGCGGCTTCGAACGCGTCGTCGCGCTGAAGCGCCTCCTGCCGAGCGCGTCGAAAAACGCTCGCTTGCGCGAGATGTTCTTGCGAGAGGCTCGGCTCGCGGCGCTGCTCAACCACCCGAACGTCGTCCACGCGTACGCGGCCGGCGAGGTCGACGGCGAGTGCTTCCTCGCCATGGAATACGTAGAAGGCGAGCCGCTTTCGCGCGTGCTCTCCACCGCCCGTGAGCGGGGGGCGCCGCTCGCGCCGAGCCTCGTCGCCCATCTGCTCGCCGACGTATGCGAGGGGCTCCACGCAGCTCACGAGCTGCGCGACGTCACCGGCTCCGCGCTCAACGTGGTGCACCGCGACGTCTCTCCGAACAACGTGATGATCGCCTACGAAGGTCACGTGAAGCTCCTCGACTTCGGCGTCGCCAAAATGGAATTGCGCACCGGCTCGCCCCTCACCAAAACGGGCGAGATTAAGGGCAAACTGGCGTACATGTCGCCCGAGCAGGCGATGGGCGACGCGGTCGATCGGCGGAGTGATCTCTTCGCCGTGGGGGCCGTCCTGTTCGAGGCCCTCGTCGGAAGCCCGATGTGGGGCGACGGCTCCGAGATGGACGTGATGCGACGCCTCGCCCTCGAGGAGGCGCCACGTCTCGCGGGCGCGCTGCCAAGCGTGGAACCGGCCCTGGCCGCCCTTCACGCGCGCCTCGTCGCGCGGGATCCGAACGACCGGCCCGCCACTGCGCGCGAGGTCGCCGACGTGCTTCACGCGGTCGCCGGCACGGGGTCGACCCTCGCCGATCGAAATGCGCTGCGCGCCCGCATGTTCGAGCTGTTCGAGCCCGATGCGGGGGCGCGTCGAAGCCGCTTGAGCGCAGCGCTGACGGCGGTCGCGCCGACCCAGGTCGAGCAGCTGCGAAAGAGCCTATCGCCGCCGGCACCCTCGCCAAGCGAGGCGCACGCCACGGCGGTCGATGCGGATTCGTCCACGGGTGCACCCGCGACGCGCGCTGTGCGGGCGCGATGGGTCGCCGCCGGCGTCGTCGTCGCGGCGGTCGTCGCCGTCGGGGTCGGAATCGGCGTCGTCTCCGCCCGGACGGACGTCGCGAAAGGGCGCGACGCGGCACCAGGCGCATCCGAGAAGGCCGCGCTCGTCACGCCCGGCACGGCCACGCCGACCGTCGCGAGCGCGGAGCCCCCGGCGGCGTCGCCCCCTGCCACGAACGCTGCGACCCCTTCCCCGTCTGCCTCGGCGCGCGCGCCTTCGACCCCCGCGACGACCGCGCCAGCGGCTCGCCGTGCGCCGCGCCCCACGCCTTCGGGCTCCGCCCCGCGCCCAACGCCTTCGGGCCACCCCCTCGATGTCGATCCGACCCCTTTCTGAGCGCCGACGACGCCGGGTCGCCATCGCCATCGCGCTCGCGGTCACAAGCGCAGGCGCGCAGGTGGCCGGGATCGCTCGGGCAGATGGCGATCCGCTCGACGCCTACCGCGACACCTTCCGCCGCGGGATGGAGCGGTACAGGGCCGGCGCGGTCGCCGAAGCCGTCCCCTATTGGGAGAACGTCTACCGCGAGCTCGGCCCCGCGAAGGGGTACCGCGTGGCGTACAACCTGGCGCGCGCGTACGACGCCCTCGGCGATTCGAGCCGAGCCGCCGAAAAGTACGAGGCCTTCCTCGCCGAGCACGCCGCCAGAGCGGGCGCCCACGCCGCCGAGGAGGCCGTCGTCGTCGCAGAGGCCGATGCGTCGCGCGCACGGCTCGCCGAGCTCGTGGCTACGAAGGCGCGCCTGCGCATCGCGCTGCCTGCGCCGGGGAACTCGGCGCTGGTCGCGCGCATCGACGGCGTCGACGTGCGCGTGGGTGACGTGATTTACGTCGCCCCCGGCGCCCATACCGTCTCCCTCGGGTCGACCCATCGCGATCTCGAAACGCGCGTCGTCGAAGCCCACGCCGGCGAGCTGCTCGACATCGAGGCGACGCCCGCCGCCCCGAGTGTGCCGCCCGAAGCGCCCGCCGCGCCTGCGCCTCGCGTCGCAGCCTCCACCCCCGCCCTCGTCGCAGTGGCCGCGCCTCACCGCGATCGCCCGTTCGCCCCCGTCGTCCTCGTCTTCGCCGGGGGCGTCACCCTCCTCGGCGGCGCCGTCACGACGTTCGCCTACGCGTCCGCGCTCTCCAAGCACACCACCTACGGGGACGCGTCGACGTCGGCCGCGGCTCGCGACGCCGTCCGTTCGAGCTACCCCTCCGCGCGGACGTTCGCCTACGGGTCCCTCGGCGTCACGATCGCCCTCGCGGCGGCGACCGGCGCCCTCGCGACCTACTACCTGCTCGGCGGCGACGCCCACGCCGCCGTTATTCCGACGGCAAGCATCGCCCCGAGCGGCGCGTCCTTCGGCGCCATGGGGCGTTTCTAAAGTTAGGCGCCCCCTTTTTCGATTCCGTACTTTCGCAAATACGCACGCACGTGGTGGCGCTCCATGCCGCTCTTGCGCGCCATCTCGCTCACGTTGCCGCGCGTTCGCTGGGCGAGGGCCCCAAAGTAATCCGACTCGAACGCCGCAATGGCTGCGCGCTTCGCGTCGCCGAAGTGCGCGTCGTCTCCGTCGCTCGTGCCCTTAGCGTCGTTCGCGTTCTTCGCATCGCTCCCGTCGCCGACGTCGCGCGAGTCGCGCATGCGTCGTGGCGCGGGCGCAGCGTCGGCATCGCGCGCGAGGGTCATCACGTCGTCGATGGCGTCGGGCGTGTCTGCAAGGGTGGCCGCGACGCTCGCCACGTTCACGAGCTCGCGAACATTTCCGGGCCAGTCGTGGCTCCCCATCCGCGACTCGATCCATGCGACGACTGCAGCCGTATGCTCGGATCGGCCCGCTCGCGCGCAGATGTCTTCGACGATCGCCGGCACGTCACTTAGGCGCTCGCGAAGTGGCGGAAGCTCGACGCGAACTTGCGCGATCCGAAAAAAGAGGTCCGAGCGAAACCTGCCCGCGTTCATCTCCACGTTGAGATCGCGCCGCGTCGCCGCGACGACGCGCACGTCCATCGGCTCGAACGTGCTCGCACCCACACGCTTGATCTGCCGCTCGGCCAATGCACGCAGCAGCTTCGGCTGGAGATCGAGGGGGAGCTCGCCGAGCTCGTCCAAGAACAGCGTCCCGCCGTCCGCTTCGGCGAGGGCACCCTTCCGGCGTTCGGTGGCGCCCGTGAAAACGCCCTTCTCGTGGCCAAACAAAATGCTCTCGGCCAACGTCGCGGGGATCGATCCGCAGTCGACGACGACGAACGGCTTATTTTTTCGAAGGCTCGCGTCGTGCAGCGCCTTGGCGACGACCTCTTTGCCCGTGCCGGTTTCACCGAGGATCAGCACGCTGAGCGGCGTCGGCGCCACTTTCTCGAGCACGCCGAACACGCGGCGCATTTTCGGTGAGCTGCCTACCAGCGCGCCGAACCGCTCCGCGAACCCGACGTCGACACGGGCCTTTGCCGCCGGCTCCACCGTGATCTTCGACTGTCCGACGCGCACCTCGGTTGGCACCGTCACGACGACCTCGCGGACGCGAAGCGCTCCGATGAACGTGCCGTTGGTGCTCCCAAGATCGCGCACCATCACGCCTTCGCCGACGGCGCGCAGCTCGCAATGGAGCGCGCTCACTTCTTTGTCGTCGAGCCGAATTTGCGCGCCGTCATCGCGCCCCACCACCACGCCTTCGACTTCGACCGCGTGCGTCTTGCCGTCCTCGGTGCGTGCGACGCCGCCTCGAACAAACCAGTGCACGACGCGCGCAAACGTCCCGCCTCCACTCATCTCTTCACGGTACACGACGCCCCACGGCCTGCACCCGTTCCGGGCCACCCCCAAACGGCGGTGAACGTCGCGCGAGCCACGCCGCGATGCCGAAGGTGAACACGCCCACGTCCACCTTCGTGGCGCACGCGTCGCGAACTGACGCGAAACCTCGCGAACGTGTCGGATCACGGCAACCGCACCCCGCGCGAACGGCCGCGCGGCGGTTGGTACGGAGGGTGCTAAATTCCCCCGACATGAAGTCCGTGTTCGGATCTCCCACTCTCGCAGGCGCAGGCGCGCGTGGGTCAGCTCTATCGATGCTCGCCGTGACGGCGCTCACGCTCTCGAGCGTCGCGTCGGTCGCATGCGGCGGCGATGCGAGTCCGCCTGCGAGCGACCAGAACGACATCGCAGGCACCGTGGCCGATTCCGCGGCGACGCAGGACATCGAATCGCAAGCGACCGCGCTCGCGGGGGCGCTGCAACTCGGCATCGATCGCCCCGGAGCCACTGCCGACGAAGCCGCGACGGCCGCCGCCAAGCGATCGCTGTTCTTCAGGCCGGTGGCCTGCATCTCGTCGGTGCTCGATGCGACCGCCCACAAGGTCACGCACACGCTCAACGGCTGCACAGGGCCGTGGGGGCTGGCGAACGTGACCGGTACGCTCACCGTTACCTACGGCGAGTCGTCAGGCGCCGCCGACGCGGGCGCCCGCGTTCTCGAGCTCGACGTCGAAGGGAGGGGCCTCAAGATTCGCAAGGGCACCGCCGACTACTCCGCCCACGCGACCTGGATCGCGGAAGGCGCCGCCCGCACGATGACCGTCACCGCGACAAGCGCGGGGACGACGGCGGCGAACAAGGCGTTCACGCGCACCGCATCGTCGACGCTCACGTGGGCCGTCGGCGAGTCGTGCATCACGCTCAACGGCACCGCCGAATCGACCGTGGCGAAGAGGACGACGACGACGGTGGTCAAAGACTACGAGCGCTGCAAGAACGCGTGCCCCGAGGCCGGCGGCACGGTGACCGTCACCCTCGTGCCAAAAAACGTGACCGTTACCGTGACGTTCGATGGCACGAACGTGGCGAGCTACACGGACGGCGAAGGTCACTCGAGCGTCGTCCCGCTCGCCTGCGCCGAGTGAACGGGCGCCCGCGAGCGGCGAGCGCGTTACGAACGCGGCGTCGGGACGTCGGCCGGCGCGATGGCGCGGTGCGTTCCAGAGAGACCGATGAACTCGACGCCCACGATGAGGCCGTCTTTCTCTTCCTGAATCCAGACGATGCGCCCGCGCGACCGCGCAGCCGGGTTTTGCTCGCCGACGGTCACGTCGAGCTCTTCGCCGAGGAGCACCTTGCCCTCGAGAATCACGCGCACGCCGCCGCGACTGATGTTGAGCGCCCACCCCTCGAGCACCTCGCCCGCCTCGGTCGTCAGGCGCACGCGCTCGGTCAGCTCGTGGCGCACCCCCGCGCGGCGAGCGTGGACTCCGTTGACGGCGGGTTGCCCGGTGAAAGGGGTGAGGCTTCGTCGGATGGTCACGGCCTTTATGTCGTAGCAGCATTCTTTCGAAGTGAGCTTTTTTACAGCGACGACAGAACTGCCAAGTTACGCATCGCGTCGCAAGGGGCCGTCTCGCCCGGAACGCGCGCGCTGGGCGACGTGGTCGGAGAGATTGCTTGACGGACAACCCCGCAGTCCGCGACCCTCTTGCCGAGTCGACCTCCTAGCGCGGGCCCATTTGGCGGTCGCGCTCGCGTCGCGGTGCCCGAGCTTCACGGGGTTCAGCCATTGAGTTTTTCCGGACGACGACGACGACCACGACGGGATTAGCGACGTGGCCTCCTACACACCACAGCAGCTGAAGAAGGCGTTGGTCGAGGCCGGCTTCGAGGTCTTTCGGACCCGAGGCGACGAGATCGTCCTCGCCGAGCGCGTTCGCGAGAACCTCATCATGGACTCGGGCGTGCGCCTCCGCATCGGCCCGCCGTTCCAGGTTCGCCTCGTGCTTCGCGCGCAACGAACAGAGTGGCCGAGCGACGACGAGGCCGACCTGTTCGCCCGCGTGCGCGAGATTGCGACCGTGGCGCTGAGCGACGGCTTCGTCGAGGTCAATGCTCACGTCGCGCCAGTGAAAGATCCGGCCGACGCGGAGCGGACGCTCGACACGTTTTACGAGATTACGTACTCCCGCGACGAATCCGAGCTCGCGTCCGCGTTCGAGGGGCTCAGGTACGCGCTCAAGGTCGAGAAGTCGGCCAGCCCCCGCACGCGTCAAGAGTAGCGGCCCGCGCGTCATCGGCTCGCGCGACGCCTCTCGCGGCCCTCCCTGGTGGGTGCCGGCGGGCGTTTCGGTCGACGGGGATTTCTGCGCGTGTTATTCGCCCGGGCTCCCATGCTCGACCTGTTCAGGAAGCGAGGCCTCACCTCCTTCATCTATGGCTTCATCATCATCGCAACGATCGCGGTCTTCGTGATCCAATTCCGTCCCAACGCCGGCGCAAAAGCCGCCTCGCTGAATCAGGCGTGCGTTGCGACGGTGCGAGGGTGGTGCATCGATCCGAAGGACCACAAGGCCGTCGTTCGCGTGCTCATGCCGCGCGATCGCGAATCGGGTGCGCCGTCGCAAGCCCGCGCCCGGGCGATGGGCCTCAACAAAATCGCGGCCGATGCGCTCATCGAGCGCGAGCTCCTCGTCGGCGAAGCGGAGCGCCTCGGACTGCGCGTTTCGGAACAAGAGATCACCGACTCGATCTTCGACGGCCTCATCTACCTGAGCGTCCCGAGCGACAGACCCGAGCTCTTTCCGCAGTTCCCGGTGCAGAACGGCCGCGTGCTCCCGCAGATTTACGGGGGCTTCCGCGACCCGAAGACCAAGCAGTTCGACATGAAGACCTACGAGCGGCAGATCCGCTCGGTGATGGGTCGTTCGCCCACCGAGTTCCGCGAGGAGCAGGGGCGCGAGATTCTCGCCGCGAAAATGCGCGACCTCGTTCGCGCGCCGATTCGCGTCAGCGAAGAAGACGCCTTCGACAGCTACACGCGTGAGAAGAGCAGCGCGACGGTCGGCTCGGTCGACGTGAAGCTCGGCTTCGCCACCAAGTACGCCGTCGCGGCGACCCCCGCGGCCGTCGACGAGTGGATGAAAGACAAGGTCAACGCCGACCTCGTCGACGCGACGATCAAAGGGATGAAGGACGACGAGAAGCCCAAGGCCGGGCACATTCGTCACATTCTCATCAAGGCCGATCCGGACGCGAGCGAGTCGGAAAAGTCGACGGCCCTCAACAAAATCGCCGACGCCGTTCGCCGCGTGAAAGCCGGCGAGCTGTTCGCAGACGTCGCCCACGAAGTCTCGGCCGACCACGGCAGCGCAGCGCAAGGCGGCGACGTCGGCGACAAGACCGACGGCTTCGTCGCGCCGTTCAAGAACGCGGCGGACGCCCTCAAGCCGGGCGAGATGACGCCCGCGGCGATCGAAACGCAGTTCGGCTACCACGTGATCCTTCGCGACGACCCGAGCCCGGAGGCGCTGAAGAAGAACGTCGCGCGCTCCATCTACGCGAAGACGAAGGGGCTCGAAGCGGCCAAGCAGATCGCAACGCAGGTCGACGCGGCGCTCAAGGCAGGCAAGACGGGCGACGAGGCCATCAAGGGCGTGCTCGAGCCGATGATGAAGAAGGCGCCGACCTGGCCTGCGTTCGACGTCGTCCTCGAATCAAAGACGCCTCCGACCGCCGCCGATGCGGGCGCAGGCGATGCGACCGCGCCGGCCGCCAAGAACGCTGACGTGAAGAAGCTGAGCGCTCGCGCCGTAACCTGGGACGACGATCCGTCGAAGCCGCGCTTTGAGACGTCGAGCTCGTTCAACCGCGGCGGCGACCCGATCCCGGGCCTGTCCAACGACGCGATGCAGAAGGTGCTCGCGTTCGCGTTCAGTGCGAAGGAGGGCGATGTCCTCGCCGAGCCGATCCGTACGGACGACGGCTTTCTCGTCGTTCAGCTCAAGAACGGAAAGACCGCGACCCGCGACGAGTTCGTCAAAGACCGCGACGTGTACATGCAGACGCTCCTCGCGGCCAAGCAGGCCGAGGCGCTCTCCACGTACGTGAAGCGACTCCGCGAGGAGGCGAAGGCGCAGATCAAGGTCGACGACACCTACATCCAAGAGTCCGGCTCGAAGCGCGACGGCGGCGCACCAAGCCCCGAAGAGCTCGAGGAAGAGTAGAATCCCAGGGTGACTCGCTTCAACGGCTACCGGTCCACAACGCTCGCGAACGGCCTTCGGGTGCTCGCGGCTCCGCAACCCCAGCTTCACCGCGCGCACGTGGCTCTCTACGTGCGCGTCGGGTCGCGCTTCGAGGACGAGACCACGAACGGTCTCAGTCACTTCCTCGAGCACATGATCTATCGAGGGACGAAGCGCCTTCCGAGCGCCCACCAGGTGAACTTCGCCTTCGAGCGGCTCGGCGGCTACCTCTACGCCGCCACGCATACCGACTTCGGCGTCTTCTCCGTGACGCTGCCGCCAGAGAGCCTCGACGAGGCGTGCGCGCTCTTCGGCGAAGTGATCCGCGAGCCCGAGTTCCTCGACATCGGCATCGAGCAAGGGATCGTCTGCGAAGAGATCCTCGAAGACTTGGACGACGAAGGTCGCCAGGTGAACGCCGACAACATCTCGCGCGCGCTCATCTATCCGAACCACCCGCTCGGCTACACGATCACGGGCGACGAGAAGCGCGTGCGCTCGTTCGACCAGGTGATGCTCCGCGCCCACCACGCCAAGCACTACACTGCGGCGTCATCGGTCCTCGCCTTCTCGGGCGCCATCGACCCCGACCGCGTGATGGAGCTCGCCGAGCGCGACTTCGCCGGCATGGCCAGTGGGGTCGTCATCCCCAACAAGTCGCCCGTGCACACGCAGAAGAAGCCGCGGCTTAAGATTGTCGAGAACGTCTCGAGCCAGACCGAGCTTCGCATGTGCCTTCGCGCCATGGGCGAGACGAGCGCCGACAGGCCCGCCCTCGACATGTTCATGCGCGTCTTGGACGACGGCATGTCGACGCGGCTTTACCACCGCATCTGCGACACCAAGGGGCTCTGCTACGACGTCTCCGCCGGCCTCGACGGCTACGAGGACGACGGCGTCATCGACTTCGCCGCGGGCGTGCAGCACGCGCGAACGTCGGTCGTCGCGCGCGAGATTCTGTCGCTCGTGGGCGAGCTCGCGAACGAAGGCCCCGGCGAAGACGAGCTCGACAAAGCACGTCGCCGTCACCGGTGGGAGCTCACCGCGATGAACGACTCGGCGGACGATCTCGCCGGCTTCTACGCGGGCGGGCTGCTGTTCGGCCGCTTCGAAACGCCGGAAGAGCGTCTCGCCGCAGCCGATCGCGTGACGATCGAGGACGTGAAGAACATCGCGCGCGCCGTCGCCCGCCCCGACCGCCTCAACGTCGTCGCCGTCGGCCTCCTCGAGAACGACGAAGACAAGCGTTTGTCCGAGGTCGTCAAAGGCTGGCAGGGGCCGTAGCGACGCGGGAGAGAGCCGGCGCTTGGCGGCGCCGTCACCCGTTCCACGACGCGTCGAAAAAGGCCACGAGGTGCGCGCCGAGCTCG